>NZ_CP163435.1:1892647-2208088 GCF_041051975.1 Streptomyces sp. R21
ACGCCCAGGGCACCTCCCGGCGTCATCTCCTGCGCAGCGCAGGCCTGTTCGGCGCGGCCTTCGCCCTCGGTTCCGCGGCGGCCCCCGCCGCCGCGGCCGGGCGGGGATTCGGCGGCGACGACCCGCGCCTCGCCTACCTCGTCGGCGACCACCACGTGCACTCCGTCTACAGCCACGACGCGAAGTACCTGTTCTCCCAGCTCGCCCGGGCCGGTGCCCGCTACGGCCTGGACTGGATGGTCTTCAACGAGCACTCCAACTTCGGGCACGCCCACTACGGCGCGAAGCTGGAGCACCAGGAGATCCTCAAGGCGCGCGCCGAGAACCCGCGCCAGCTGATCTTCCAGGGCCTGGAGTGGTACATCCCGGCCGCCGAGCACGCCACGGTGTTCGCCGCGCCCGGCCCGCACGAGGTGGACCTGCTCACGCAGTTCGAACTCGCCTACGACGGCAAGCTGCTCGGCTACGCGGAAGGGTCCGCGGGCAGCCCCGACACGGCACGCAACGAGGCACACGCCGTCAAGGCCATCCAGTGGCTCGCCGAGCAGCGCCGCACCGGGTACGTCGACGACGTCCTCGTCCTCGCCAACCATCCGCTGCGCCTGGGCATCGACTCGCCGCACGAGATGCGCAACTGGCGTGACGCGGCACCCGAGATCGTGATCGGCATGGAGGGCGCGCCCGGTGCCCAGGGCGCGGCCATCCCCGGCTGGCGCGGTACGACGTCGATCCGCGGCGAGTACGAGAACAAGCCGTCGGCGCAGTCGTGGTCGGGCTATCCGGCGGACGCGTATCTGACGTACGGCGGCTTCGACTGGGCGACGGCGACCGTCGGCGGGCTGTGGGACTCGATGCTGGCCGAGGGCCGGCTGTTCTCGATCACCACCAACTCCGACAACCACCGGACCGTCTTCGACACCTGGAAGAACGGCGACTGGCCTGCCGGGCAGAACTTCGACAACACCGGCAAGCTGCCCGACCCGGTGAACACCGACACCCCGCAGCCGGGCAGCGACTTCTGGCCCGGCGAGTTCAGCCGCACCCATGTCGGTGTGACCCGCTACGGATACCGCGCGGTGATGGCCGGGATGCGCGCGGGCCGCGTCTGGCTCGACCACGGGCATCTGCTGGACGGGCTCGACGTGCGGATCAAGCGCGACTGCGACTTCGGGCCGGGTGTGACCCTCGGCGGCCGGTTGCGCGTCCGCAAGGGCGAGAAGCTCACCCTGTCCGTCACCGTGACGACGGCCTCGCGCCCCAACCCGCAGGGAATCCTGCCGGAGTTGGCCCATGTCGACGTGATCCGCGGCGCGGTGCGCGGGCCCGCCACCGACCGTGACGCGTGGCGCGCACCCGACACCCGGGTCGTGCACACCCAGGACGTGAGCGGCCGCAAGGGGACGTACACCCTGCGCATCCCGCTGACCGCCGGGGACGAGTCCTTCTACGTCCGGCTGCGCGGCAGCGACGGCAACCGGCACGGTGCGGGCTACCTCGGTGCCACGGTCGACCCGCACGGGCCGATCCCGCACGAGCCCGGCAACGGTGACCCGTGGGCCGATACATGGTTCTATGCGAACCCCATATTCGTCGACGTGGCGGGTGGCTGACGAAGCGTCAGGCACCCGCTCGCGTGTCCGGCCGGCCGGACACGGCGACGTTGAAGAGGTTCGCCGTCGCCACGCTCGTCCTGCCTCATTCAGGTCAGCGCGTCGCTCTTGCGCCGCCAACTCACGATCGTCGCCTGGTTCGGTGTCACGTTGTGCCAGACGACTTCCCTGGTCCCGCCCTCGGCAGCCTGGAACACCCGCTCCTGATCGCCCACGGAGCTCTTCGGCGTGAACGCGGAGACCGTCAGATCCTGCAAGGCGGAGCCGGAGAGTTCGAGGTGGACGTCGATCGCGAACGCCCCGTGGGACAGCGGCACGTAATCAGTGGCATGCCGATACATACGGGCACTTCGCCGCGCCGTGAAGTCGTGCCCGCGGGCGATCACCTCTTGGGGACTCTTCTCGGCGATGAGCCGAGCCTGATTGAGGGAGACGCGGCTGTCGTCCTCGCGAAACGGGAGCGCGTAGGAGCGGATGACTTCTTCCCCCTCGTCGACACGCACGCGACTCTGCGGGCAGCTCAGCCCGTAGTAGGTGAAGGCGGACGGGAACCCGTCCACGGACCTGAGAATCCACGGCGGCTTGATGAACCTCAACCCGTCCCTGCCGATGGAACGCCCGTCCTGGATGACCGTGATGTTCAGCCGAAGGACGTCGGGTCCCTCCCAGTCGAAGGCCACATGCCAGTGGGACGACCTCAGATAGGACTTCCCCTCCGAGAACTCCATCACGGCGTCCTGGAGCTGCTGTGGCTGATTCGGATCGAGAAACCCGAACATCTCACCGACCTGCTGCCCCAGACTTTTCCTCTCAGCGGCCTCGTACAGCTTGTACTTGAGGTAGAAATCTCCGCTGACGGCCAGAACGGCAGCCACGAGGAAGGATTCGCCAAGCGCTGCGGCAGCATTGTGAAACTCTCCGCCATCAAGCCAGTAGCGCGACACGGCGTAACTGATCACCGCAGGCACAAGGAGCAGGTATGCAGCGAACTTCGCACACCATCTCCTCAGTCCGTTCCGGCCGGTCGGCTCATCAACCGCAGCCGGCAATGTGTCACCCATGTTTCCCACGCCCCCCACTGACCGCGCCAAGCGTACTTTTCGCGTCACCGAGCGCCGTGGGGGGATCGTAAAGAAGTAACGACCGCGGCACCATACGCACGGCACGGACACATGGAGCACGGAAATCGGCCCATGAGACATGCCCTCACGGATTCACTCTTTCTTGGGAGGGACGTGAGCAGAGCAAGGAGCCAACGACCAGCGCCCCACACACTCCGCCGCCGTCACCACGCAGCAGCTCGCCCCGGACCGTGTCGTCCGGGGCGAACATCCGCGCCACGCAGGGAGTCTTCGGGGCGAGACCGTCGACATGGACGGCCGGTGCATGACGCCCGGAGGTGTTCTCCACCGAGTTCGGCACGGCGATCCAGACCTGGGACACCAGCCAGGATCCCCAGCCTGCGAAAGAGGAGTACGGGGAACTGATCCCCTGAGCAGGCCGGTTGACCGCCGTCAGGCGTAGAAGCGTGACAGGCTCTGCAGGACGGCGGCGGGCTTCCCGCCGCCGTCGATCTCTATCGCGCCGTCGACGGCGATCTGCACGCCGCCCGGCACGTCCTCGACCGAGGCGAGCTTGGCGACCAGCCGGACGCGCGAGCCGACCTTCACCGGCGCGGGGAAACGCACCTTGTTCAGGCCGTAGTTGACCTTGGTGGAGACGCCCTCGACGTCCAGCAGCTCGGTGAAGAGCGGGATGAAGAGGGACAGGGTCAGATAGCCGTGCGCGATGGGCGCGCCGAACGGGCCCGCCGCGGCCTTCTCGGGGTCGACATGGATCCACTGGTGGTCGCCGGTGGCGTCGGCGAAGGTGTCGATGCGCTCTTGGGTGACCTCGATCCACTCGCTGGTGCCGAGGTCGCTGCCCGCGAGCTTCTTCAGTTCGTCGAGGCCGTTGACGGTGATGCCCATGTGCCGTTCCTTAGCTAAGAGTTGGTGATGCCGTACCGGGTGCGGACCCGGGACTTGAGGAGCTTTCCGGAGGCCGTGCGCGGCAACTCGTCCGCGACGACCACCGATTTGGGGATCTTGTACTTGGCGATGCGCCCGGCCAGCGAGGCGAGCACGGCGTCCGGGTCGAGGTCGACGCCCTCGCGGGGGACGACCACCGCGCGCGGCACCTCGCCCCACTTGTCGTCGGGCACGCCGATGACCGCGCATTCGACGATGTCGGGGTGGCCGAGGAGCAGGTCCTCGATCTCGGCGGGATAGATGTTCTCCCCACCCGAGATGATCATGTCTTTGATGCGGTCGACGATGAAGACGTAGCCGTCCTCGTCGATGCGGGCGGCGTCCCCGCTGCGGAACCAGCCGTCGGCGAGGACGGCGGCCGTCTCGTCGGGCAGCCCCCAGTATCCGGGCATGACATGCGGCCCGTGCACGACGACCTCGCCGGTCTCCCCGACGTCGGCCGGTGTGAGGTCGGGGCGCACCACGCGCACGTCGCTGAAGAAGTGCGGCACGCCCGCCGAACCCGCCTTGCTGGTCGCGTGCTCGGCGTCCAGGAACAGCGTGCCGGGCGAGGCCTCCGTCATGCCGTAGCCCTGGAGGAAGGTGAGCCCGCGCTGCTGGTAGGCGGCGATCAGCGGGGTCGGCACGGGCGAGCCGCCGCAGGTGAGGATCCGCAGCGAGGACAGGTCCGCGTCGGCCCAGCGCGGGTGCCTGGCCACCTGGTCGAACATCGTCGGCACCCCGAACATGAAGGTGATCCGGTGCTGTTCGATCAGGTCGAAGGTGGCCGCCGGGTCGAAGGCCTCGACCAGGACGCAGGTACCGCCCTTGAGCAGCACGGGCAGGGTGAGCATGTTCAGCCCGGCCGTGTGGAACAACGGGGCGGAGACCAGGGCACGTTCGTCGGCGATCAGGTCGTGGTCGACGAGGACGTTGATCGCGTTCCAGGTCAGGTTTCCGTGCGTGAGCATCGCGCCCTTGGGCCGCCCGGTCGTCCCCGAGGTGTACATGATGATGCAGGTGTCGTCCGCGGTGACGGGCTGGTCGATCGGCTCGTCGGCGGCCGAGGCCACCAACTCCTCGTATTCGGCACCCACTTCGACGTACGTACGGACATCTGAGCTGCCCGGGAGTCCGGCCACGAGCCCGGCGAACGCGGGTGCGTAGACGAGGGCCCTGGCTCCCGAGTCGGCGAGCTGGTAGGCGATCTCGGGCCCGGCGAGGCGGGTGTTGAGCGGCACGAAGACCGCGCCCAGGGTGCCCGCCGCGAACAGCGTCTCCAGGTACGAGGGGTGGTTGGGGCCCAGATAGGCGATCCGGTCGCCCCGGCGGATGCCGCGGGCCTTCAGGGCGTGGGCGAGGCGGGTGGTGCGTGCGTACAGCTCCGCGTAGGTGACCGCGGTGTCCCCGTGAATCAGGGCGGTGCGTTGGGGGGTCTTCCGGGCCCGGCGTGCGGGCCACGACCCCAGTCCCTCGTTGCGCATCGTTGCGCCCCTCTGCGAGTCGGGGAGTTACGGTTTCGCGAGCCCGAGCAGCCGGGCCGCGTTCTCCTTGAGGATCTTCGGCCTGACCTCGTCCTTGATGGGCAGCTTGGCGAAGTCCGCGAGCCAGCGGTCCGGGGTGAGGACCGGGTAGTCGGAGCCGAACAGCACCTTGTCCTTGAGCAGCGTGTTCGCGTACTGGATCAGCTGCGGCGGGAAGTACTTCGGCGACCAGCCGGACAAGTCGATGTGCACGCCCGGCTTGTGCGTGGCGACGGCGAGCGCCTCGTCCTGCCAGGGGAAGGACGGGTGCGCCAGGATGATCTTGAGGTGCGGGAAGTCGGCGGCGACGTCGTCGACGTGCAGCGGGTTGGAGTACTTCAGGCGGATCCCGCCGCCGCCGGGGACACCGGCGCCGATCCCGGTCTGTCCCGTGTGGAACAGCGCGATGGTGCCGGTCTCCTCGATCACCTCGTAGAGGTCGTACGCCACCGAGCGGTCGTTGGGGAAGAAGCCCTGGATGCTGGGGTGGAACTTGAAGCCCTTCACCCCGTACTCCTCGACCAGACGGCGGGCCTGCTTGACCCCGGCCTTGCCGCGGAAGGGGTCGATGGAGGCGAAGGGGATGAGGACGTCCGGGTTGGCGGCGGCCGCCTCGGCGACCTCCTCGTTGGGGACGGGCTCGGTGCCGGTGGCGGACTCGGCGTCGACCGTGAAGATCACCGCGGCCATCTTCCGCTCGCGGTAGTAGGCGGCCGTCTCCTCCAGGGTGGGCTTGCGCTTGCCCGCGACCTTGAAGTAGGCGCTGGAGGCGTCGTGCAGGTCGTCGTCGAGCGACGCGTGGCCCTTGGAGGAGACCTCCGCATGGGTGTGGACGTCGATCGCGACCAGTTCGTTCGGGTCCATCACGCCTCCGGGAGCTTCGGCGCGGGGATCCCGACGGTCTGCGGCTCGGCGCCGAGCGAGGTGGCCCAGACGTCGGCGAGGGTGTCCGGGGTCCAGCCGCCGTCCGCGTACGCCGCCTTGATCTCCTGCGGATGGGACCAGAGTGCCACCTTGTCGCCGCCGATGCCGATGGCCTGGCCGGTGACCTGGCGGGCGGCCTCCGAGGCGAGGAAGGGCACCAGGGCCGCGCAGTCCTCGGGGGTGCCGAAGCCCTCGCCCTTGCGGAGGAAGTCGGGCAGCGGCTCGCCCGCCCGGTTGGCCTCGATGTAGGGCGCGAAGGCGGGGATGGTCTCGGTCATCGCGGTCGCGGCGACCGGCACGATCGCGTTGACGGTGATGCCCGCCCGGCCGAGCTCCATCGACCAGGTGCGGGCCATGGCGGCGATGCCCGCTTTCGCGGCGGCATAGTTCGTCTGGCCGAAGTTCCCGCGCTGCCCGGCCGGCGAACCGACCAGGATCAGGCTGCCGCCCTCGCCCTGCTCGCGCATCCGTACGGCGGCGGCGCGGGCGCAGGTGAAGGTGCCCTTGAGGTGGGTGGTGATCACCGCGTCGAAGTCGTCGTCGGTCATCTTCCACAGCACCTTGTCGCGCAGGATGCCCGCGTTGGTGACCAGGATGTCGAGCCGTCCGAACTCCTCCACGGCGCGGTTGACCAGGCGGTCGGCGGCCTCGCTGGTGCCGACCGGGACCACCTCGGCCACGGCGGTGCCGCCCGCCGCGGTGATCGCCTTGACGGCCTGCTCGGCGACGGCCTCGTCCACGTCGTTGACGACCACGGAGGCGCCGGCGGCGGCGAGAGCGTGCGCGTAGGCCAGGCCGAGGCCACGGCCGCTGCCGGTGACGACGGCGACCTTGCCGGTGAGATCGATGCTGGGCACGACGGTGTCCCTTCGGGAGACAGATGCAGAAGCAGATGCGGGTACGAGATCGAAGCTAAGGACAATAATTGTTGACGTCAATAGTTGTTGCCGTTCGACTTGTGCGCCATGCTGTTCCCGTACGGACGTCACTCCGTACCGGAGAAGCACGCAGGACCGCCCCGCCCGGGGCCACGACCAGGGAGTCCGCCATCGCCCGCCAGCCGCACGCCGCCACCCCCGCCTCCATCGACGCGCAGGAGCCGTGGATGCGCGGGCTGCACGCGGACACCGGTTATCTCCTGTACCGGCTGGGTCTGCGCTCGGGTCAGTTGTTCAACACGTTTCTGCAGGAGTCGGGGCTGCGCCTGCGCCACTACGCGCTGCTGCGCTTCCTGGCCACCTCCGAAGGCGCGCTCCAGCGGGAGCTGAGCACCCGGCTCGGCTATGACCCGAGCGCGATCGTCGGCCTGGTCGACGACCTGGAGAAGCTCGGTTTCGCCGAGCGGCGCCCCTCGCCGGACGACCGCCGCAGCCGCATCGTCGTCCTGACGCAGGACGGCCGGTCGTTCCTGCGCGACACCGACGAAGCGGGCCTGCGCGTCACCAACGATCTGCTCCAGCCCCTCGACCCCGCCGAGGCCGAGACTCTGCACGGGCTCCTGCAACGGATCGCCGAGACCGAACTCGACTCATGACCACCCTGTCCGCGCCCGACCGGCTGCTCGCCGTGCTCGCCGCCTTCGACCACGGACACCCTGCGCTGTGCCTGTCGGACATCAGCCGCCGGGCCGGACTCACCCTCACCACCACCCACCGGCTGGTCGGCGCGCTCACCGACTGGGGCGCCCTGGAGCGCGACGAGGACGGCGTCTACCACGTGGGCCTGCGCCTGTGGGAGCTCGCCGCGCTCGCCCCGCGCGGGCTCGCCCTGCGGCAGATCGCGCTGCCGTACCTGGAGGACCTGTACGAAGCGACGCACGAGAACGTGCAGTTGGCGGTGCGCGACGGCGCGGAGGTCGTCTACATCGAGTGGATCTCCGGGCGCTCCGCGGTCGGCGTGCACATCCGCGTCGGCGCCCGCTGGCCACTGCACGCGACGGGCGTGGGGCTCGCCCTCCTCGCGCACGGCGAACCGGCCTTCCAGGACGCCTATTGCGACCGGCCGCTCGCCTCCTTCACCCCGCACACGATCACCGACCCGTCCCGCCTGCGCCGCGTGCTCGCCGAAGTCCGGCGCACCGGCGTGGCGGTGAGCAGCCGTCAGGTCACCGACGACGCCCTTTCGGTGGCTGCCCCGGTGCGCGGCCCGGGCGGTACGGTGGCCGCCGCCGTGTCGGTCGTGGTGCCCGAACGCGACGCGCAGGTACCGGCGTTGATCCCTGCGCTGCGGCTCGCGGCGCGCGGCATATCGCGGGCACTGGGCTGGCAACCGGCGAAGGAAACCTGAGCCCCGGGGTGCCGGAGGGCCTGAGAGGGTCCCGGATATCCCTCGCACCGGTGAGGACGTCGCCGTACCCCGGTCGCGATACTGGGACGGCCCTTGCCCGAGGAGCCGCTCATGTCCGCTCAGCCCTGGTTCACGCCCGCCCTCGCACGCCTGCGGACGGCCAATCCGTACGCCGTCGACACCGCGCTCGCCGCCCTGGTGCTGTTCGCGGCCTCCCTCCAGTGGATCTTCCCCGACGAGGGGGACGACCTGCTGACCTGGCAGGGCTTCCTGCTCGCGGTCGGCACGGCGGTGCCGCTGGTGTGGCGACGCCGGGCGCCGTTCCTCAGCGCCTGCGCGGTATCGGCGGCCACGACCGCCATGGCCGTGCATCACGCGCCGCCGCCCGACGTGGCGTACGGCGGACTGGTCGTCCTCTATACGGTCGCTGCGGTCTGCCCACCCTGGCAGCGGCGCGCCATGCTGGTCTGCTGGCTGATCGGCGCCTCGTCGAGCATGTCCGTCATGGAGGACGCCCAGCCCTTCGAGTACGCCTTCCAACTGCTCACGATGGTCAGCGCGTACAGCTTCGGAGTGCTCGCCCGTGTCCAACGCGCCTACACCGCCGCGCTGGAGGACCGGGCCCGCCGGCTGGAGCGGGAGCGGGCCGCCGACACCGCGCGGGCGCTGACCCAGGAGCGCGCCCGCATCGCCCGGGACATGCACGACATCCTGGCCCACGCGGTCAGCCTGATGGTGGTGCAGGCCGAGGCCGGACCGGTCGTCGTGCGCAGCGATCCGGCGCGCGCCGAGGCGGCGTTCGAGGCGATCGCGGGGGCCGGGCGCGACGCGATGACACAGCTGCGGCGGATCCTCGGCGTCCTCAAGGAGGAGCGGCAGGACGGCGGTTCGCCGCGCGTGCCGCAGCCGGGCGTCGCCGCACTCGCCGAACTGGTCCGTCAGGTCTCGGACTCCACCGGCCTGCGCGTCACGCTGGGGACCATCGGGCCGCCGGGCTCTTTGCAGCCGGACGCCGAGGTCGCCGTCTACCGTGTGGTCCAGGAGGCCCTCACCAATACGGTGAAGCATGCGGGCGCCTCCCTGTCGAGGGTCGAACTCGATTGGGGGGCACACGAGTTGAGGATCACGGTGACCGATGACGGGCAGGGCCCGGCGGACACGCCGGGCGGGCACGGACTGATCGGCATCCGGGAGCGGGCCACGGCCTGCGGGGGCAGCGCCGACACCGGCCGCGGACCCGACGGCGGCTTCCGTGTCGTCGTACGGCTGCCCGTCGCGGCCGAACGGCAGGCGGCCCTCGGGTGAGCATCCGGGTGGTCGTCGCCGACGACCAGGAGCTGGTCCGCAGCGGCTTCAGCATGATTCTGGAGGCCCAGGAGGACATCGAGGTGGTCGCCGAGGCGGGGGACGGCGCCGAGGCCGTCGCCGCGGTGCACCGGCACGCGCCCGACGTGGCCCTCCTCGACATCCGGATGCCGGTCATGGACGGCCTGGAGGCGGCTCGTCAGGTGTGCGCTCAGTCGACCTGCCGGGTCGTCATGCTGACCACCTTCGACCTGGACGAGTACGTGTACGAGGCGCTGTACGCGGGAGCAAGTGGCTTTCTCCTCAAGGACGTCCGGCGCGTCGACCTGGTGCACGCCGTGCGGGTGGTCGCGGCGGGCGACTCGCTGCTCGCGCCGACGGTGACGCGCCGGCTGGTCGCGGACGTCGTCCGGCGCCGCCGCGAGGAGGCCGCCGCCCAGGTCACCCCGCAGCGCCTGGACGTCCTCACCGCGCGGGAGGAGGAGATCCTCCGGATGCTGGCCCGCGGGCTGACCAACTCGGAAATCGCGACCACGCTCTTCGTCAGCGAACACACCGTCAAGACCCATGTCAGCAACGTGCTCGGCAAGCTCGGCCTGCGCGACCGGGTCCAGGCGGTGATCTGCGCGTACGAGACGGGCCTGGTGCTGCCGGGCGCGCCCTGACCCCGAGCGCTTGCCGACTCCCTCCGAGGAGTGAGCCGGGCGCCCGCATCCCTCGCGCGAGGGAGCCCCGGAAACCGCTCCCCCCGGCGATCCGCTCGCCATCCCTGCGGCACGAGCCTGAAGGCGACACCCACGACCATCGCCGGGAGGGACCGTGCTCGCCACGATCACCCGGGCGGCCACCCGTCGCCCGCTCACCGTCATCAGCCTCTGGACGCTCTTCATCCTGCTCGGCTTCGGCCTCGGCACGGGCGTCTTCGGCCGCCTCTCCGACGAGGTGCCGAACATCCCCGGCACCGAGTCGGACCATGCCGCGCAGTACCTCGACGGCGTCGACCGGACCGGCGAGTCGATCACCGGCGTCGTCGAGGGCACCGCGGTCTCCGACCCGGCGCTGCACACCCAGGTCGCCCGCGCCGTCGCCGACGTACGCGCCATCACCGGAGTGGCGGCCGTGCCCGACCCGTTCACCACCCGCGGACTCACCGCCGAGGACGGCCAGGCCCTGCTCATCCCCGTCACCCTCGCAGGCGGCCTGTCCGACGACGAGGAGGAGCGGGCGGTGGATGCGGCCGCCGCGCGCATCAAGCAGATCGAGGCGCCCGAAGTCCACGTCAGCGGAGGCCCGTTGCTGGGCAAGCAGATCGGCGAGCGGGCCCAGGAGGACGTGAAGAAGGCCGAGTTCATCTCCCTGCCGGTCGTGCTCGTGCTGCTGCTCGTCGTCTTCGGCGGACTGCGCTCCGCGGGGCTGCCGCTGGTGATCGCTATCAGCGGCATCGCGGGCGCGTTCCTGGCGCTGTTCGGCTTCAGCCATGTCACGGACATCTCCGTGTACGCGATCCAGGTGACCACGATGCTGGGGCTCGGCCTCGCGATCGACTACGCGCTGCTGATCCTGGTCCGCTTCCGCGAGGAACGCCGCAACACCGACGACGTGGTGGAGGCCGTGCGGCGCACCATCGACCGAGCCGGACGCATCGTCCTGTTCTCCGGGCTCACGGTCGCGGTCAGCCTGACCGGCCTGCTGGTGTTCCCCAGCACGTTCCTGCGCAGCATGGGCCTCGCGGTGGCCTCCGTCGTCGTCATCGACATGCTCGCCGCCCTCACCCTGCTGCCCGCGCTGCTAGCCCGGTTCGGCGCGAAGATCGCCCCGTCGCGGCCCAGGGCCGACCGCGAGGAGGGCCGCGTGTTCGCCCGCCTCGCCCACTTCTCGGCACGCCGCCCGCTCGCGGTCGTGGCCGTGGTCGTCCCCGTCCTGCTCGTCCTCGCGCTGCCGGCCACCGGCATGAAGATCATCCTCGGGGACGCGAAGCAGTTGGGTACCAGCACCGAGGCACGGCGGTTGTACGACACCGTGAACGCCCACTTCCCGCCCGGCACCGGGGTCTCGCCGGTGACCGTCGTCCTCAAGCCCGGCACCTCGGCGGACATGGCCGCCCGTATCCGCGCCCTGCCCCAGACCACCGGCACGAGCCCGCTGACGGACGGCGGCACGGTGGTCGATCTCCAGCCGACCGGCAGCGTCGACGGCAAGGCGGCGACCGATCTCGTCAAGCACGTACGAGACCTGCGCGGCGGCGAACCCGTGCAGGTCACGGGCCCAGCCGCCCGACTGGTCGACTTCCGCACGATGCTCGCCGACCGCGTGCCCTGGTCGGCCGTCACGGTCCTGATCGGCATCCTCGTCCTGCTGTTCGCGTTCACCGGCTCGCTGCTCATCCCGCTGCGCACCCTCCTGACCACCCTGCTCAGCCTGGGCGCCGCACTCGGCGCGGTGGTGTGGGTCTTCCAGGACGGGCACCTCGCCGGAGTGCTGGGCACCGAAGGACAGGGCGCGCTCAGCCTGACCTCACCGCCGCTGATCATCGCGATCGCCTTCGGGCTCGCCATGGACTACGAGCTGTTCATCCTCGGCCGGATGCGCGAGACCTGGCTGCGCACCGGCGACGACCGCGAGGCCGTGGTGACCGGCCTGCGCCGCTCCGGCCGCGTGGTGACCTGCGCCGCCCTGCTGCTCGCCGTCGTCTTCGGCGCGTTCATGACCGGCGGCTTCTCCGCCATCCTCCAGATCGGCCTGGGCCTGACCCTGGCGGTGCTGATCGACGCCACCGTCGTACGGATGCTGCTCGTCCCGGCGACGATGACCCTGCTCGGGCGGCGGGCGTGGTGGGCACCGGGTCCGCTGCGGCGGCTGCACGACCGGTTCGGGGTGCGCGAAGAGGCGCCGGTTCAGCCCGAACCGGCCCGCCACTGAGCCTTGCCGAGGCAGTCCGTCCCCACCGCCCGGCGGGTGACGGACCGCGTCGTGAGGCGGGCACGGAACTCGTAGCAGCCCTCGTTCCACGCAGTCTGCTGGAGGGCGTTGACCTTGGCGAGAACGACGACCTCGGAGGACGGCCTCCGCACGCCGACCGGAACCGCCACCGGGTCATCGTGTGCGGGCCCGCCCATCGAGTCCGTCCTCGGCAGCGCGAGCGCGTCCGCCAACTCCCCGTCGGTCAGCCTTCCGTCGGCGAGGGCGTGGTCGATGCGGTGCTCGATCTTCCCGGCGCTCTCGTCGAGTTCGGCGCGCTGCGCGGCCTTCTGCCGCGCCTCCTCGGCGCGCCGGATGCGGTAACAGCCGTCCTGCGTCAGCTTCTTGGCGGTGACGGTGCGGGGCTTGTCCTGCACACGGAACTCGTAGCAGACCCGGCCTCGAAGGCTCGGACCCTTCAACAACCAAGCCAGGGTGACCAGTTGGCCGCTCTTCGTCTCGCGGTCCTGGATGTCGATGCCGTACGTCTGCCAGACCTCGGCGTCCTGCACACCCGTCAGCCCGTCCCGGGAGAGCGCCGCACGCAGTTCCGCGACGACGTCCTGGGCGACCTCCGCCGGACTCCGGAACACCGGCGCATACGGCCGGTCCCGGCAGACCTTCTCGGAGATCTCGTGGGCGGAGACGGAAGGCGGCACGATGTCGAAGCGGTAGCAGCCGGTGGCCTCGCCGCTGCCGCCGAGCCCGGGGCCCATACCCATGAACTCCGCCGTCACCGTCACCCGGGACCCCTGCCGCCGGATGTCCACGGCGCCCTTGCCCGTCGTCCGCACGGCCCGCTGGATCTCGGTGCCGAGCAGGGTCCCGTCGGCGGACGCCCGCACCAACCGGTTCTTCGACGCGGCCACGCCCTGCATCATGTTGTCGCGCGCCTGATCCTGCCACCGGCCGGGAGCCGTGCCGAGCCACACCACCGCACCGATCACCAGCACAAGTGCCGCCATCAGTACGCCCAGACACCCCTTGACCGCACATCCCCCGCGCGTCGCCATGACCGCAGATTGCCCCACCCCCGCCCCGGCGGCGGGGCCCGTGTCCCACACGTGATCGAACAGGGCCCCGTACGAGACGCGACCCCGTGCAGGACGCGCCGAGACGGACCGGTCAGCCGGGCAGCGCCGCCAGCAACCGCCGGTCGCGCGGGGCCGCCCCGCGGTCGAGCCGTGCGCCCAGCAGCCGCCGGGCCGCGTCACAACGACCGGCCGCGACAAGGGCGTACAGCAGCGTCTCCTCGACAACCTCGCGCTGCGCCGCGCTGCCGCCGACCTTGCGCAGGACCGGCAGAAGTGCGTCGAGTCCGCGCGCGGCCTCCTGGAACCGCTCCTCGACGAGCGCGGCGAACGCCTCGCACAGCGGCACGACCACCTCGCGCTGCACCGGATCGGCACCCGCGGCATGGTCGCGCAGCCGGGCGAGCGCCGCCAGGTCCCCGGCGGCGGCGAGGGCGACCGCCGCGTGCAGCGCCGTGAAGGCGGTCGCGGGCCGCTCCACCACCTCACGGGCCACCGTCTCCAGGACGTCCGCCGCGGGCACCTCCCCCCGCCAGCTGTCGCTCAGCCGGGCCCGCCACAGCAGCGACCCCGAGTCGACCAGGGCCCGCACCCCGCTCACCCGCCCCGGCGCGAGCTGCGCGAACCACCTCCTGCGTACGGCGGCGGGGTCGTCCAGAGCCAGTTCGTGCAGGGCGATGTGCCAGGAGAAGTGCGCCCGGTGGACCGCGCCCCGGCCCTGCCCCGACACCCAGGCGTCCAGCCAGTCACGGCCCTTGCGGTGCGCGCCCGACTCGTAGTGGACGTGCGCGAGCGCGTGCACGGCGTGGCCGGAGGCGGGCTCGGCGGCGAGCGCGCGGTGGGCCAGCTCGCCCGCCTCGTGGAAGCGGCCCTGCCCCTGGCGGAGGAAGGCGAGCAGCGAGGTGTGGAACCAGTGCCCGTCGTACGCCGGCGAGGTGCGCTCGACCAGGTGCAGCGCATAGGAGTCGTCGAGGTCGTTGATGCCGGAGAACGCGATGGTGGGCACGGCGGTGGCGAGGGCGAGCGCGTCGGCGGGGTACGCGTCGAGGTGGCGCAGCAGGGCCCGGTCGCCGCCCTCGTCGTGGACGCGGCGCGTGACGACGTCCACGAAGGAGCGCTCGCGCTCGTCGGCCCTCTCGCGCGCGCAGCGCCCGGCGTCGGCCAGCGCCCGGGGTACGTCGACGGCGGCACCGCACTCGTGGCCGAGCAGCGCGAGCGCGGCGTGCCCGAGGGCGAAGCCGGGGTCGAGGGCGACGGCCCGCCGGAAGGCGTCCTCGGCTCCGGCCCTGACCTTGAGGACCCGGTCCAGCCCGGCGCGGTGCGCGGCGGCCGCCTCGGCATGCGTGGACAGCCCGAGCCCGTGCGCGTCCACTGGACGGCGGTGCGGTCGTCGCCCGGCGCCGGCGGTCCGGGCGAGCGGGGCGAGCAACTCCTGTGCCAGCGCGGCCGCTTGGACCCGGATCTCCGGAATCGCCGTCGTCTCCCAGAGCTCGCCGCGACGCGGGGCGCCCAGCGTGTACAGCGGAAGCCGCGCACGACCCTCGGCGTCGAGGAGGCGGCCCTCGCGGGTGGCGACGCCCATGCCCAGCGGGCCGGCCACGGCCCAGCCGGAGTCGAGCAGCGAGCGCCACACGGGGTCGTCGAGACGCGTCCCGGGTCCGGTGCAGTCGATGACCCAACCCGCCCGAATTTCCCGGCCGTTGGAGAGCGTGACCGTGAGCCTGCCGTCCGCTGCCGCGCGGGCGTCCGTGATCCCGCCGGTGTGCACCCGCAGGCGGCGGGCGGTGCGGGCACGGGCCACCGACTCGGCGGTCGCGGGCGCCATCCGATGCCGATGGGTGTTCCACAGCGCGCCCTCGCGCTCCAGGAACGCGGCCCGTTCCTCGGGGGTGAGGCTGCGCCACAGGTGCGCGGTGTGCGGGCGCAGGCTGTCGAGGGCGGGGCGCCAGTCCCCGTGGGTGCGCACGGCCCTGCTGATGTGCCGGTAGACGGTCCTGCGCAGCCCGGAGAGCGAGATCCCCGAGGGTTCGGAGAGTCCTTCGGGCGCGGACATCGGTCCGGCGGGGCTCAGCGCGTGCGGCTGCGGCACCAGACCGCTGCGGGACACGGCGTGAACGGTGCGCCCGGCCCGGTCGAGAGTGAGCGCGAGGTCGATCGCGGTGAGTCCGGTACCGACCAGCAGTACGTCGGCGGTGTCACCGAGCGGCCCGTCCAGCGCGCCCGTCGCCCACGGGTCGGCGATCAGCTGCGGGGACGTGCGCAGCGCGGGCGGGGCCCAGGTGCTGCGCACGGCGGCGGGTCCGGTGGCGAGGACGACGCTGTCGGCGGTGAGGTGGCCCCCGTCGGCCAGTTGGAGTTCCACTCGGCCGTCGGAGGCGCCCGCGCAGCTCTCGGCGCGGGTGCGCAGCCTGCGTAGGGCGACGGTGCCGTGGGCGCGGACGATGGCCTGGCCGAGAGTGTCGGCCAGGTAGGCGCCGAACCGGTGGCGGGTGGCGAAGTCGGCCGCGGTGACGGTGGGTTCGCCGTGCCGGCACAGCCAGCGGGTGAAGTGTCCGGGGTCGTCGGGGTAGCAACTCATGCCGCCCGCAGGGACGTTGAGCCGATGCCGTGGGTCGCGCGTGGCATAGGCGGTGCCGCGGCCCGCTTCCGGCGCCGGGTCCACGAGGATCAGGTCGAGGGGAGTCCGGCGGCGGGTCGCCGTCTCGCACAGCTGGACGGCGGTCAGGGTGCCTGCCGCGCCCGCTCCGACGACGGCGACGGTGTGCCGCTTGCGGACTTCGGTCACGAATACCTCCGGCGGTGATGTGCTGCGAAGACCGGCGACCCGGTCGACCTCCCTACTCTGTTCACATTCTGAGACCGCCCGACAACAGCGCTTTCAGGCCTTCTCTCCGGGTGTTCTCACAGGAATCTCAGGCAAGGCCCTGGGGATTCAAAGGATCAAAACATGTAGGAGGCGCACGATGCACCCGCATAGGTGGACATCTCAGGAAGGCCTGCCGTGGGCGTCTCGCACATATCCAACCGGTCCGACCGACAGCCGGAGAGGTGGTCCCGGCGCGGGATCCTCGCCGTGCTCGGGGTCGTACCGGCCGTCGTTCTGACCGGTTGCAGCAGTTCGGCCGGCGCCTCGGAGGGATCGGCGAAGGCGAGTACACCCGCCCAGACCGCGGCGGCGAAGAAGCCGGTCGTCACGGTGGCCCCCGCGAACGGCACGAAGAAGGCCGGTTTCGACAGCCCGGTCGAGGTCACCGTGACCGACGGCACGCTGTCGACCGTGAAGGTCACCGGCAACGACGGATCCACGCTCGCCGGTTCCTTCAACGACGCCCGGACCAGGTGGACCTCCACCAGGAACCCGTACTCGGGCACCGAGTACACGGTCACGGCGCAGGCACAGGGAGCCGCCGAGGAGAGCGCGAGCTTCACCACCAAGGCGCCCGGCGAGACATTCGTGGGCTACTTCACGCCCGAGGCGGACTCGACCTCCGGCGTGGGCATGCCCGTGTCGATCAACTTCACCGAGGCCGTCAAGGACCGGGCCGCCGTACAGAAGGCCATCACGGTGACGGCGGAGCCCGCGGTCGAGGTGGTCGGCCACTGGTTCAGCGACACCCGGCTGGACTTCCGGCCCGAGGAGTACTGGGCCGCGGGCACGAAGATCACGCTGAGCCTGCGGCTGAAGGACGTCGAGGGCGCGGACGGCGTCTACGGCACGCAGTCCAAGGACGTCACGTTCCACATCGGCCGCTCGCAGATCAGCACGGTCGACCTGGCGGCGAAGACGATGACGGTGCAGCGGGACGGCGCGACGTCCGCGACCTACCCGGTCACCGGTGGCGACTCCGACCACACCACCTGGTCCGGGATCATGGTGATCAGCGAGCGGTTCAAGCAGACCCGGATGGAGTCCTCGACGGTCGGCCTGGGCGACGAGTACGACATCAAGGACGTCCCGCACGCCCAGCGCCTGACCACCTCCGGCACCTTCGTGCATGGCAACTACTGGGCCTCCACCTCGGTGTTCGGCCACACCAACGCCAGCCACGGCTGCGTCGGCCTGCACGACGCGAAGGGCGCGAACGACAGCTCCGTGGCGGGCTACAAGTTCTACAAGAGCTCGATGCTCGGTGACGTGGTCGTCGTGAAGAACTCGGGCGAGGAGACCGTGGACCCGGCCAACGGCCTGAACGGCTGGAACCTTTCCTGGGCGGACTGGAAGGCGGGGAGCGCCCTGTAGTCGCACCCGCCGGAAACCGCGGACCGGGTCGGCTGGTCGTCCGAAGGGCAGTCGGCTAGTCGTCCGAAGGGCAGGGGAACTGCCCGTCGGGCCCCCAGTGGGTGACGGGAGCCATGCTGACGGAGACCGCTCCGCACGTCAGGTCCGTCCTGATGACGCTCTGAGGGGTGATCTCCCGGACGTGGAACTCCTTGTTCGGCGGGAATTTGCGGCCGTTTCCCAGGCTGATGATGCCCGATTCGCCGACGTAATCCCTGACCCCGTACTTCTGCAGGTAGGTGACGACCGCGCTGGGGGTGAATTCCGGGTCCGTGTCATAGATGTCGTCCATGGCGCCGAAGAGGATGTTGACGGCGTCGTAGCCGGCCGCCGCGTCGGCGTCCGGGTTCTTGTCGAATGCCTTTTTGAGACTGCCGGCGAAGGAACCCGACGGGTCGGGGCTGCTGAACTGGTTGTAGAACAGCGTCAGCGCGCTGTATTTCTGCGCCATGAGGTGCCGGTTCAGGATGAGGTCCGGGGCGGGACTCTCGGCGAGCACCGCCACCCGTCCCTTGCGCGTACGGCATTCCCGGTCGCCCTGGAGGTAGTGGAACAGGTCGTGCATGACGCCGGAGCGGCTCGCGAAGAGGACGAACCCGTCGGTCTTGCGGACCAGCGTGCAGACGTTCGCGGCGACCTCGGGGGACTGGTCCCCGCGGATGGATTCGGTGTACGGCACCTCGTGGGTGTCGCCCATGCCGCGGTAGGCGGCCTCGAAGCGATGAGCCAGGTCGGCGCTGAAGTACCGGTCGCTGGGGTCGAAGACGACGATGGCCGGTGGCCCCGGCCGCCCGGCGGACGGCTTGGTCACCGCGCGCAGCCGGGGCGAGTGCAGGGCGAAGGACGCCATGCCGCGGGCGATGTAGGCGTCCGGTGGCGAGATCTGGAAGTAGGACACCGGGGAGTCGCCCTCGACCATGGGCTGCCCGGAGACGCCCGTGCCGAGCACGGGGATGCCGGACTCGCCCAGTTCGATGGCCGCCTGCAACGACTCGGGGCGGCTCTGGGTGAGGCCGATGACCGCGGAGATGTTGTCGCGCCGGGCCCGCGAGACGATCATCCCGGCGACGTCCACGGAGGTGGGGTTGGTCTTGTTCAGGCCCTGGTGCGAGCCGTAGGTGAAGTACTCCCCCGCGTTCGCGATCAGCAGCCGGACCGGCACCTGGGACTTCAGCCGCAGGGAGTTGACCTGCTTTTGTGCGAGCAGTGCGCCGCGCAGCATCTGGATGCCGGTCGGCACTGCGCGCCGGGACTGGGAGCCCACGCTCAGCGGTGCGAAGAACACCAGGGTGCGGTACGGACCATGGCGGTCCACCTCCTGGTTCTGGCGCCGGAGCACCTCTTCCAGGGGCTTCAGTTCGGAGGCGTACAGGCCCGTCGCGAGTTCGCAGCCGTCCGTACCGTCGGTCAGGCCCACCATCTCGCCGGTCGCCACCGGCGTGCACGAGTCCGGAGTGGTCGGCCGGGCCGCGACGAAGGCACCGGTGGTGGCGACCACCGTCGCCACCAGGGCGGCGACCACCGGACGCGCCCAGTCCCGCCAACGGTTGGGCCGGGAGCGGACCTTGCGGTGGACCGCCACCCAGTCGGCCGCCGCGCCGTCGTCGGCGTGCCGGGAGACGGGCACGAGGTAGGCGCCCTCGACCTGCCGTCCCGCCGCTGCCGCCGCGAAGACGGCGCCGATGCCCTGCGCGCGGGCGCGCGTGCCCTGCTGAGGGACCTCGGCGGCGTACGAGGGGATGTCCGTGGTGGCGGCCGCCAGCACCAGTACGGGACAGGAGGGCACGTCCCGCTCGACCGCGACGAAGGTGTCGAGGAGCTTGCGGCTGAGGGAACCCTCGCTGCCGAGGGCGGGCAGCAGCAGGACGAAGGGCCACGACCGCCGCGGCCGTCGGGGGCTCAGCAGCGCCGGACGGGACGCCGCGGCCAGGTCGTGCAGAAGGGCGGTGAGCAGGACCTGGCGCACCACCGCCTCGTCCCGCGGCACGGTGGCCGCGCCGTCGGCGACTCGGTCCCGGGAGCGTTCCCGCAGGACCACCGCCGCATTGAGGAAGCTCCGCCCGGGCTCCCCCAGCAGCCGGCCCACCCACTGCATCCGGCGTCCGCGGTTGATGCGGAATCCGTACCACCGTCTCCACAGCCACGCCACGGGCGCGCCCACCACCTTGGCGACGGCCGCCCATCCTTTGGGGGCGATCGCCTCACCGACGGCGCCGGCCTCGCTTCCCCACCCGAAGGTCCACGCGTACTTTCCGTAGAGGACGTCCCGAATGGCTCGCTGTTCCTCGTCCGCGTCCTCCGGGGGCAGATCGGCCTGGAGGACCGACAGGCAGATGTCGAACTCGGTGCGCCGCAGTTTTCCGGCGCCGTCCGGCATGGTCGAACGGAACTGCCGTGCCACGTGGCGGAGCAGCATGACATGCGCACTGCCGGTGGTGGCGCATTCCTCGGGCGGGACGGGCAGTCGCGCCTCGTCCACGATCGCGTGCGGGACGAGACTCGGGATGTGCCCCGACTCTCCTGCCGCCGACCTGAGCAGCCGCTGCCGGTAGAAGGTGAGCAGGTCCGCGAGGTCCGGATCGGCCTCCGGCACCGAGGCGTCGCCGACGGCTTCCCGGACGAACACCAGGGCGGGAATACGCGCTTTTCGTGAGCGCCGCCGAAACGGAATTCCCGCATACCGGTCGACGATGACTTTGTCCGTCGCTCTCAGTACATCGTGAAATGACTTGGGCAGGACAAGACCCGCGTTTTCCCCGGAAGGAGAAGGTGCCATCAGTTCCTCCGAATGACGTGGAGGCGGGTCACCTTACGGGTCCGGATGAGCGGTCCCACGACCGTTAATTGGTTTTTTCTCCTCCCTGATCGAATGTGATCGGCCGATTGAGAGAAAGGACGGAGACGGCGACCCGACCTGTCTGATCCCCGGGTTCCGCCACGGGAGCGCGCACCGCCACGAAGGGCGCCGCAACGGCAACCGGAACATGTCCGGATGAAGCACCACCGAACCGACGCGCCCCGCACCCGCCGCCCTCACCTTCACCACCTGAACTCCCGTGCAGCGAAAGGACTTTCTCGGCTTTACCTCTTGACGACCGGAGTGACAGAGAGCACATTGGCCGCGCAGCTGCGATGAGAGCGCTCTCATATACACCCGCGCACCCCCACTCCGTACCCGAAGAGGCACCCATGAGTGAAACTTCCGGCGCACCTGTCAGACGTGGTCCCTTGCGGCGCGTCCTCGTCGCCGTCGTCGGCACCCTGAGCCTGGCGGCGGCCGCGGCCACGGCGGCGACCCTCCCCGCGAACGCGTCCGCACCCACGCCGCCGTCCGGCTGGTCCCAGGTCTTCGTCGACGACTTCAACGGAGCCGCCGGCTCCGGCGTGAACACCGCCAACTGGCAGTACGACACCGGCACCAGCTATCCGGGCGGCGCCGCCAACTGGGGCACCGGCGAGGTCGAGACGATGACCTCCTCCACCAACAACGTGTCCCTCGACGGCAACGGAAACCTCCGGATCACGCCGCTGCGCGACTCCTCCGGCCACTGGACGTCGGGCCGCATCGAGACCAACCGCACCGACTTCCAGCCGCCGGCCGGCGGCAAGCTGCGCGTCGAGTCGCGGCTGCAGATGCCGAATGTCACCGGTGCCGCCGCCAAGGGCTATTGGCCCGCGTTCTGGATGCTGGGCGCCCCCTACCGCGGCAACTACCAGAACTGGCCCGGCGTCGGCGAGCTGGACATCATGGAGAACGTCCAGGGCCTCAACACCGACTGGGCCACCATGCACTGTGGCACGAACCCGGGCGGCCCCTGCAACGAGACGTCCGGCATCGGCGGTTCGACGGCCTGCGCGGGCGCGACGTGTCAGGCGGGCTTCCACACGTACGCGATGGAGTGGGACCGCTCGACGAGCCCCGAGGAGGTCCGCTTCTACCTGGACGGCGTCAACTTCCACACGGTGAAGGCCAATCAGGTCGACGCGACGACCTGGGCGAACGCCACCAACCACGGCTACTTCGTCATCCTGAACGTCGCGATGGGCGGCGGCTTCCCGGACGCCTTCGGCGGCGGCCCCGACAGCGGAACCGAGCCCGGCCACCCGCTGGTCGTGGACTACGTCCAGGTGCTCCAGTCGAGTGGGAGCGGTACCACGCCCCCGCCGACCGGCAACCGCGACGCGTACAGCGCCATCCAGGCCGAGTCGTACGACAGCCAGTCGGGCAGCAGCACGGAGAGCACCTCGGACACCGGCGGCGGCCAGAACATCGGCTCGCTGGCCAACGGCGACTGGGCGCTCTACAAGGGCGTCAACTTCGGCTCCACAGCCGCCAAGCAGTTCTATGCACGGGTCGCGAGCGGTGCGGCGGGCGGGGTCAGCGGACTGGTCGAGGTGCGCCTCGACAGCCGTACGAGCTCACCCATCGGCAGCTTCTCGGTGGCCAACACCGGGGGCTGGCAGAGCTGGAAGACCACCCCGGCGAACATCAGCAGCGTCACCGGCACCCACGACGTCTATCTGACCTTCACCAGCGGCCAGCCGGCCGACTTCGTGAACGTCAACTGGTTCGACTTCGGTCACTGAGACGAGTAGCTGAAGGGGCGGGTCCCGGCCGAGTGCCGGGACCCGCCCCTCTGCGCGTTTCGCCGTTGCGCGTTCCACCTGCGCCCGTTTCACCAGGGGTTTCTTCAAGGCGTGAACTCCCCTAAGGCGAAAGGACTTTCCCGGCTTCACCTCTTGACGGCCGGAGTGGTAGAGAGCACATTGGCCCCGCAGCTACTTGAGAGCGCTCTCAAAAACACCCGCGCACCTCACTCCGTACCCGAAGAGGCACCCATGAGTGGCACTTCCGGAACGACCAGCACATCCAGCACATCCAGCACGTCCGGCAGCCGCGGCCCGCTGCGGCGCGTGCTCGTCGCCGTGCTCGGCACACTGAGCCTCGCGGCCGCCGCGGCGACAGCCGCGATCCTGCCCGCGAACGCCTCCGCTCCCCCACCCCCCTCCGGCTGGTCCCAGGTCTTCCTCGACGACTTCAACGGCGCCGCCGGAACGGGCGTCAACACCGCCAACTGGCAGTACACGACGGGCACGAGCTATCCCGGCGGACCCGCGGGCTTCGGCACCGGCGAGGTCGAGACGATGACGAACAGCACCAACAACGTCTCGCTCGACGGCGCCGGAAACCTGCGGATCACGCCGCGCCGCGACGGTGCGGGGAACTGGACCTCGGGCCGCATCGAGACGACGCGCTCCGACTTCCAGCCGCCCGCCGGCGGCAAACTGCGCGTCGAGGCGCGCCTGCAGATGCCGAACGTGACCGGCGCCGCCGCCAAGGGCTACTGGCCCGCGTTCTGGATGCTGGGCGCCCCCTACCGCGGCAACTGGTGGAACTGGCCCGGCGTCGGCGAGCTGGACATCATGGAGAACGTGCAGGGCATCAACAACGAGTGGGCCACGATGCACTGCGGCACCAGCCCGGGCGGCCCCTGCAACGAGAAGTCCGGCATCGGCGGCCAGAAGGTCTGCGAGGGCACGACCTGCCAGGGCGGCTTCCACACCTACGCCGTCGAGTGGGACAAGTCGACCAGCCCCCAGCAGATGCGCTTCTACCTCGACGGCGTCAACTTCCACACGGTGAGCCAGAACCAGGTCGACGCGACGACCTGGACGAACGCCACCGACCACGGCTTCTTCGTCATCCTGAACGTCGCGATGGGCGGCGAGTTCCCGGCAGCCTTCGGCGGCGGCCCCGACGGCAGCACCGACCCCGGCCACCCGCTCGTGGTCGACTACGTCCAGGTGCTCCAGTCGACCGGCGGCGGTGGCGACACGACCCCGCCGCCCACCACTCCTCCCCCCACGACCCCGCCGCCCTCCGGCAACCGTGACGCCTACAGCGCCATCCAGGCCGAGTCGTACGACGGCCAGGCGGGTGTGGGCACGGAGACCACCACCGACTCCGGCGGCGGACAGAACATCAGCACGCTCGCGAACGGCGACTACGCGCTCTTCAAGGGCGTCAACTTCGGCTCCACAGCGGCCCATCAGTTCTACGGCCGGGTCGCGAGCGGCGCAGCGGGCGGCGTCAGCGGTCTCGTGGAGGTGCGCCTCGACAGCCGTACCAGCGCGCCGATCGGCAGTTTCGCGGTGGCGGGCACCGGGGGCTGGCAGAGCTGGAAGACGGTCCCGGCGAACATCAGCTCCGTCACCGGCACCCACGACGTCTATCTGACCTTCACCAGCGGCCAGCCGGCCGACTTCGTGAACCTCAACTGGTTCGACTTCGGTCACTGACAAGGGAGTTGACCCATGACCACAAGCTCCCCGGTCAGGCCGAGGCCGCCACGCGCCGAGGCCGGTCGGCTGATGACCGCCGTCCTGGCCGCCCTCCTCACGGTGCTGGCGCTCGGCCTGGCCGGGGCGGTTCCCGCGAGGGCCGCCGCCGACTACAGCCAGGGCGTCACCGCGACCGGGTCCGACTCGGTCCGGATCTGGTTCCAGCCGACCACACCCGCGTCGCTCGTCGACGTGCACTACCTGTCCCCGGCCGCCGGCCAGCAGAACTTCCGGATGACGAACAACGCGGGCACCTGGCAGCAGAACGTCAGCGGCCTGCCGAGCGGATTCACGCTGCAGTACTGGTTCACGTACGAGAAGAACGGCCCGCTCTACGACACCCCGCACTTCACCTGCACCGTCGGCGGCGGAGGTGGGGGCGGCGGTGGCGGAGGGGGCGGCGGAACCGGCAGCTTCCCGATCACCTTCCAGAACAACACCCGTGGCACGTACGCCAATTCACAGGTCTACGTCACCGTCCTCGGACAGGTGACGCCCGGCCAGTGGTCGTACATGAAGTCCGACGGGACCATGGCCCACATCAACCACCTGGACGCGAGCGCCCCCGGCCATCTCACCAAGAACGGCGTGAACTATCCGAACATGTCGTTCACGCTGACCCAGTCCGGCGGCTCGGTCCCCTCCCCCACGTCGATCCGGGGCGGCCGGATCTACGTCTCGCTCGGCGCCCCGATGTACATCCCGGTCTCCCCCGACGACCAGGGCTGGGGCGGCCCCGACCTGCGCAACCCCGGGGACCCCAACACGGACGTCTACTACGACTGGTACGAGTACACGTACGTCGCCGGTCAGGTGGCCTTCGGCGGCAACACCACCCAGGTCGACCAGTTCGGCTTCCCGATGACCTCGCACCTGACGCAGACGTCGAGCGGCTACGACACCACGCGGGGCATCACGCTCACCCGCGCACAGGTCATGTCGCAGTACGCGGCCTCGGCGGGCGCGGCGTTCAGGCCGCTGCAGAACACGTACCGAATCATCGCGCCACGCTCCTCGAACCTCTTCCTCGCGGGAGGCTCCCAGGCGAACTACCTCCAGTCGTACGTCGACCAGACCTGGTCCTACTACTCCACCCACCCCTTCAAGCTCACTCGCCTCGGCGAGACCTTCTCCGGGCAGGTCAACGGCACCACCCTCACGTTCACCAAGAACGGCGCGGGCCCCTTCACGCTGCAGAAGCCGTCCTCCCCGGACGTGGTGGCCTGCGCGGGCGCGCTCGCCTCGGGCAGTGATCCGGAGAAGCAGCTCGGCGCGGAGTTCTGCGCCGCGTTCAACCGGGGCGTGGCCCTGGACACGTCGACCTGGTACACCCCGTCCGCCTACTACACGGGAGGCGTCAAGAACGACTACGCCGGTTTCTTCCACACCGTCGGCCTCGACCGGCGCGCCTATGGCTTCCCCTACGACGACATCAACGACCAGTCGTCGGTGCAGATCCTCGGCAACAGCAATCCGCCGACCGGGCTGACGCTCGGCATCGGCTGGTGAGTCCCACCGGGTGAGAAAGGGGGGCGGACCGGTCGGTCCGCCCCCCTTTTTTCAGCGCAGCTCCGCCCGGAACGCCACCGGCGTCGCCCCGGTGTGCTGGTGGAAGTACTTGGAGAAGTTGGCCGCGTCGGGGAAGCCCACGGCGACGCCGATGCGGCCGATCGGCATGTCCGTGTGGGCGAGCAGGCGCTTGGCCTCCAGGACGACACGTTTGTCGATGAAACCCTTGGGGGTCTCGCCGGTGGCCGCGCGGACGGCGCGGACGAGGGTGCGGCGGGAATAGCCGAGGGCGTCGGCGTAGGCGCTGACGCTGTGGTTGGTGGCGAAGTCCTTCTCGACCGCGTCCCGGAAGAGAGTGAAGGTGGTGTCGGTCTGCTCGCGTGCCGCTTCGGCGGAGCTGGCCGCGAGGTGGGCGAGGCGGAGCAGGAACGCGGTCAGGGAGTGCCGCAGCACCGAGGTGTGCAGGCTGAGCGGCAGCGTGGTCGCGTCGACGTACTCGCGCTCCAGCTGGGCGAGGGAGTGTTCCAGGGCGCCGAGCCGGTCCGCGTCGGGGCGCAGCAGCGGCGGCAGGTCGTAGCGGTAGAGGCCGGTCGCCTCGACGATCGCGCGGGGCAGGAAGCCGGGCTGCATGGTCAGGACGGTGCCGCGGTAGCGGTCCGTCCGGGAGAAGCGGTGGACCTGACCGGGGCGGATCCACAGGAGGTCGCCGGCGGAGACCTCGTACTCGGCGAAGTCGATCATGTGCGTGACGGGGCCGCCGCTGAAGAGCATGACGACGTGGAAGTCGATGCGGTGCACGCGCTCCAGCGGCGCGTCCGCGTGCCAGACACGGCCGGTGCCCATGGGGCCGACCTGCATCCCCACCCCGGAGACACTCAGATCGACGGGGAAAGGAAAGGTTCTGATCCCGTCGCCGTCACCGTGGACGTCTTGGATGCTTCTGTCTGCCATGTCCCTCTCGCAGCGGCTCGGTCCCGTGGTCGTTGTCCCACTTTCACCAAAGGCTGACACAGGCAGACCTTCCCCAGCAAAAGTCAGACTTTTACTTTTGAAGGCGTTCCACCAGTGATTCCGCTTCTCGTGAGGACTTCTTGAAGATGAGCACGCAGACCCCCGACAGCTTCTCTGACGGTTTCGAGTGGACCGACCTCGACCGGCGTGCCGTGGACACCGCCCGTCTGCTGGCGGCCGACGCTGTGCAGCAGGTCGGCAACGGCCACCCCGGCACGGCGATGAGCCTGGCCCCGGCGGCGTACACGATCTTTCAGAAGGTGATGCGTCACGACCCCGCCGATCCGGAGTGGACCGGCCGCGACCGCTTCGTCCTCTCCCCCGGCCACACCTCGCTGACCCTCTACACGCAGCTTTTCCTCTCCGGCTACGAGCTGGAGCTGGACGACCTGAAGGCGTTCCGCACGCACGGTTCGAAGACACCCGGACACCCCGAGTACGGCCACACGGCGGGCGTCGAGACGACGACCGGTCCGCTCGGCCAGGGTGTCGCCAACGCGGTGGGCATGGCGATGGCCGCCCGCTACGAGCGCGGTCTGTTCGACCCCGAGGCCCCCGAGGGCGAGTCCCCCTTCGACCACACCATCTGGGCGATCGTCTCGGACGGCGACCTGGAGGAGGGCATCTCCGCCGAGGCGTCCTCCCTCGCCGGTCACCAGAAGCTCGGCAACCTGGTCTTCGTCTACGACGACAACCACATCTCCATCGAGGGCGACACCGCCACCGCGTTCTCCGAGGACGTGCTGAAGCGCTACGAGGCGTACGGCTGGCACGTGCAGCGGATCGAGCCCGAGCTCGGCGGTGACATCGACGTCCACGCGCTGTACGCGGCGCTCAAGACGGCGCAGGCGGAGACCGAGCGCCCCTCGATCATCGCGATGCGCACGATCATCGCCTGGCCCGCCCCGAACGCGCAGAACACGGAGGCCTCGCACGGCTCCGCCCTCGGCGCCGAGGAGATCGCGGCCACCAAGCGCCTCCTCGGCTTCGACCCCGAGCAGACCTTCCAGGTCGAGGCCGCAGTGCTGGACCACGCCCGCGAGGCCCTGGACCGGGGCGCCGAGGCGCACGCCGCCTGGGACAAGCAGATCGCCGAGTGGCGCACCGCCGCCCCCGAGCGCGCGAAGCTCTTCGACCGGATCGTGGCCGGGCAGCTCCCCGAGGGCTGGGAGCAGTCCCTCCCGACGTTCGAGGCGGGCACCTCCGTCGCGACGCGTGCCGCCTCCGGCAAGGTCCTGCAAGCCCTCGGCGGTGTGCTCCCCGAGCTGTGGGGCGGCTCCGCCGACCTCGCGGGCTCGAACAACACCACCATCGACAAGACGTCGTCCTTCCTGCCGAAGGGCAACCCGCTGCCGGAGGCGGACCCGTACGGCCGTACCGTCCACTTCGGTATCCGCGAGCACTCGATGGCCGCGGAGATGAACGGCATCGCGCTGCACGGCAACACCCGCATCTACGGCGGCACCTTCCTGGTGTTCTCCGACTACATGCGCAACGCCGTCCGCCTCTCCGCGCTCATGCAGCTCCCGGTGACGTACGTGTGGACGCACGACTCCATCGGTCTCGGCGAGGACGGCCCCACCCACCAGCCGGTCGAGCACCTCGCGTCGCTGCGCGCCATCCCCGGTCTCAACATCGTCCGCCCGGCCGACGCCAACGAGACGGCGATCGCCTGGGCCGAGATCCTCAAGCGGCACGCCACCAACCCGGCCCCGCACGGCCTGGCGCTGACCCGGCAGGGTGTGCCGACCTACCCCGCCAACTCCGATGCGGCGCGCGGTGGTTACGTCCTGCAGGACTCCTCCTCCGAGACACCCGACGTCGTCCTCATCGCCACCGGCTCCGAGGTGCAGCTCGCCGTTGCGGCCCGCGAGCAGTTGGAGGCCGAGGGGGTCGGCACGCGGGTCGTGTCGATGCCGTCCGTCGAGTGGTTCGAGGAGCAGTCCGCCGAGTACCGCGCGAGCATCCTTCCGCCGTCCGTGAAGGCCCGCGTGGCGGTCGAGGCCGGGATCGGTCTGACTTGGTACCGGTACGTGGGTGACGCCGGACGCATCGTCTCCCTGGAGCACTTCGGTGCCTCCGCCGACGCCAAGACCCTGTTCGCCGAGTTCGGTTTCACCGCCGAGAACGTCGCCTCCGCCGCGCGGGAATCCCTCGCCGCCGCGCGTGGTTGATCCGTACGCCAGAAAGAAGATGATCACTGTGACCAGCACCACCGACACCCTCAAGTCCCTTTCCGACGAGGGCGTCTCCATCTGGCTGGACGACCTTTCGCGCAAGCGCATCGAGTCCGGCAACCTCGCCGAGCTGATCGAGAAGCAGCACGTCGTGGGCGTCACCACGAACCCGTCCATCTTCCAGGCCGCCATCGGCTCGGGAGAGGGCTACGAGGAGCAGCTCGCCGACCTCGCCGTGCGCGGCGTCACGGTCGACGAGGCCGTGCGGATGATGACCACGGCCGACGTCCGCGCCGCCGCCGACATCCTGCGCCCGGTGTACGACGCCACCGGCGGCCGTGACGGCCGGGTCTCCATCGAGGTCGACCCGCGTCTGGCCCACGACACCGGCGCCACGGTCGCCGAGGCCAAGCAGCTGTTCTGGCTGGTGGACCGCCCCAACGTGATGATCAAGATCCCGGCGACGAAGGCCGGTCTCCCGGCGATCACCGAGGTCATCGGTCTCGGCATCAGCGTCAACGTCACGCTGATCTTCTCGCTGGAGCGCTACCGCGAGGTCATGGACGCCTACCTCGCCGGCCTGGAGAAGGCGCAGGCGGCCGGGCTCGACCTCGCCGTCATCCACTCCGTCGCCTCCTTCTTCGTCTCCCGCGTCGACAGCGAGATCGACAAGCGGCTCGCGAAGGCCGGCACCGACGAGGCGCTCGCGCTCAAGGGCAGGGCGGCGCTCGCCAACGCGCGGCTCGCCTACGAGGCGTACGAGGACGTCTTCGGAGGCGGCCGCTGGACCGCCCTCTCCGGGGCCCGCGCCAACAGGCAGCGCCCCCTGTGGGCCTCGACCGGCGTCAAGGACCCGTCGTACAAGGACACGCTGTACGTCGACGAGCTGGTCGCGCCCGGCACCGTCAACACCATGCCGGAGGCCACCCTGCTGGCCACCGCCGACCACGGCGACATCCACGGCGACGCGGTGAGCGGCGGCTACGCCCAGGCCCGCGCCGACCTGGAGGCCGTCGAGCGGCAGGGGATCTCCTACGACGAGGTCGTGCAGCAGCTCGAGGACGAGGGCGTCGCCAAGTTCGAGGCCGCCTGGGGCGATCTGCTCGACGCCGTGGCAACCTCCCTGAGCAGCAAGGGAGTCGAGGGGGAATGACCGAGCGTGAGACGCCTTCCGACAACGCCGCGCAGGATGCGGCCGCCGCGCCGCAAGGACTGGGTGACCCGGCCGTGGAACCGGGCGAGGTGACCGCCGACGCCGCAGCCGCGGCCGCCGGGTCCGCGGCCGTCACGGCCGCGCTCGCCGCGGCCCTGGACCTCGACTGGTCCAACCCGCTGCGCGACCCCCGCGACCGCCGCCTGCCCCGTATCGCGGGCCCCTCCGGTCTGGTCATCTTCGGTGTCACCGGCGACCTGTCCCGCAAGAAGCTGATGCCGGCCGTCTACGACCTCGCCAACCGCGGTCTGCTCCCGCCGGGCTTCTCGCTCCTCGGGTTCGCCCGCCGCGAGTGGGCCGACCAGGACTTCGCGCAGGTCGTGCACGACTCGGTGCGCGAGCACTCCCGCACCGAGTTCCGCGAGGAGGTCTGGCAGCAGCTCGCCGAGGGCATGCGGTTCATCCCGGGCGACTTCGACGACGACACCGCGTTCAAGCAACTGCGCTCGGCCGTCGACGAGTTGGACGCCTCCCGGGGCACCAGCGGCAACTACGCCTTCTACCTCTCCGTACCGCCGAAGTTCTTCCCGAAGGTCGTCCAGCAGCTCAAGAAGCACGGGCTCGCGGACGCGCCGGAGGGCTCCTGGCGGCGTGCCGTCATCGAGAAGCCGTTCGGCCGCGACCTGAAGAGCGCGCGCGAGCTGAACACGATCGTGCACGACGTGTTCGACCCGGACCAGGTGTTCCGCATCGACCACTACCTCGGCAAGGAGACGGTCCAGAACATCCTGGCGCTGCGCTTCGCCAACCAGATGTACGAGCCGATCTGGAACCGGTCCTACGTCGACCACGTGCAGATCACGATGGCCGAGGACATCGGCATCGGTGGCCGTGCCGGGTACTACGACGGCATCGGCTCGGCCCGTGACGTCATCCAGAACCACCTGCTCCAGCTCATGGCCCTGACCGCCATGGAGGAGCCCATCGCCTTCGACGCCGACTCGCTGCTGACCGAGAAGCTGAAGGTCCTCAAGTCGGTGAAGCTGCCGGACGAGCTGGGCGAGCACACCGTGCGCGGCCAGTACGCGGCGAGCTGGCAGGGCGGCGAGAAGGTGCGCGGCTATCTGCAGGAGGACGGTATCGACCCGCAGTCGACGACCGACACCTACGCGGCCGTGAAGCTGGAGGTCGACAACCGCCGCTGGGCGGGCGTCCCCTTCTACCTGCGCACCGGTAAACGTCTGGGCCGCCGCGTCACCGAGATCGCGGTCGTCTTCCAGCGCGCCCCGCACTCCCCCTTCGACTCGACGGCCACCGAGGAGCTCGGCGCCAACGCGATCGTCATCCGCGTCCAGCCCGACGAGGGCATGACGGTGCGCTTCGGATCGAAGGTGCCGGGTACGTCGATGGAGATCCGGGACGTCACGATGGACTTCGCCTACGGCGAGTCGTTCACCGAGTCCAGCCCGGAGGCGTACGAACGGCTGATCCTGGATGTCCTGCTCGGCGACGCCAACCTCTTCCCCCGTCACCAGGAGGTGGAAGAGTCCTGGAAGATCCTCGACCCGATCGAGGGGTACTGGGACGCCCACGGCAAGCCGGCGCAGTACCCCTCGGGCAGCTGGGGTCCGAAGGAAGCCGACGAGATGCTCGCACGAGACGGACGGAGCTGGCGCAGGCCATGAAGATCGACCTGACCGACACCACGGCAAGCAAGATCAACAAGGCGCTCGTGCAGGGACGCCGTGCCATCGGCACCCCCGCCGTGGGCATGGTCCTGACGATGGTCATCGTCACCGACGAGGAGAACGCGTACGACTCCATCAAGGCGGCCGAGGAGGCCTCCCGGGAGCACCCCTCGCGCACCCTCGTCGTCATCAGGCGCGTCGCCCGCACCCCGCGCGACCGCACCCACTCCCGCCTGGACGCGGAGGTGCGCGTCGGTTCGGACGCGGGAACCGGCGAGACGGTCGTGCTGCGGACCTACGGCGAGGTGTCCGACCACGCCGACTCCGTGGTCCTGCCGCTGCTGCTGCCCGACGCGCCCGTCGTCGTGTGGTGGCCGGTGGACGCGCCCGAGATCCCGGCGAAGGACCCGCTGGGCGCCCTCGCACAGCGCCGGATCACCGACATGTACGCCGTGGAACGGCCGCTGGAGGCCCTGGACGCACGCGCCCAGGCGTACACGCCCGGCGACACCGACCTGGCGTGGACCCGGCTGACGCCGTGGCGTTCCATGCTGGCCGCCGCGCTCGACCAGGCCCGGGCCAAGGTGACCTCGGCGGCCGTCGAGAGCGAGGCCGACAACCCGAGCGCCGAGCTGCTCGCCCGCTGGCTGGGCGCCCGCCTCGACGTCCCGGTCGAGCGGATCGTGACGGCCGGACCGGTCGTGACCGCCGTGCGCCTGGGCACGAAGAGCGGCGAGATCGTGATCGACCGCCCCGAGGGCCCGTTGGCCACCCTGTCGCTGCCCGGACAGCCCTCGCGCACCCTGGCGCTGAAGGTGCGCACCACCTCCGAGCTGATCGCCGAGGAGCTGCGCCGCCTCGACGCGGACGAGATGTACGCCGTAGCCCTGCGTGGGGACGGCACCAAGGAGAACGCCTCTCATGTCTGACTCACCCAAGCTCACGCACCGTCCGCAGTGGACGGCCCTGGAGGACCACCGCGCGGGCGCGCTGCTCCACCCGCAGTTGCGTGAGCTGTTCGCCGCCGACCCGCAGCGCGCGGAGCGCTATGTCGTGCGCGTCGGCGATCTGCGGATCGACTACTCCAAGCACCTGATCACGGACGAGACCCTCGCCCTGCTCCAGGAACTGGCCGCCGCCACCGATGTGTTCGGGCTGCGCGACGCGATGTTCCGCGGCGAGCGGATCAACGTCACCGAGGACCGCGCGGTGCTGCACACCGCGCTGCGGGCCGCACGTGACACGGTCGTCCAGGTCGACGGCGAGAACGTCGTCCCCGGTGTGCACGCCGTGCTCGACCGCATGGCCGACTTCGCCGGGCGCGTCCGCTCCGGCGAGTGGACCGGCCACACCGGCAGGCGGATCCGCAACGTCGTCAACATCGGCATCGGCGGCTCCGACCTCGGTCCCGCGATGGCCTACGAGGCGCTGCGGGCGTTCACCGACCGCGACCTCACCGTCCGCTTCGTGTCGAACGTGGACGGCGCCGACCTGCACGAGGCCGTCCGCGACCTCGACCCGGCCGAGACGCTCTTCATCGTCGCCTCGAAGACCTTCACGACGATCGAGACGATCACCAACGCCACGTCCGCGCGGTCCTGGCTGCTGGCCGGGCTCGGCGGCGAGGAGAAGGCGGTCGCCAAGCACTTCGTCGCGCTGTCGACGAACGCCGGCAAGGTCGCGGACTTCGGTATCGACACGGCCAACATGTTCGAGTTCTGGGACTGGGTCGGCGGCCGCTACTCCTTCGACTCCGCCATCGGCCTCTCGCTGTTGATCGCGATCGGCCCGGACCGCTTCCGCGAGATGCTCGACGGGTTCCGGCTCGTCGACGAGCACTTCAGGACGGCCCCGGCCGAGGCCAACGCGCCTTTGCTGCTCGGCCTGTTGGGTGTCTGGTACGGCAACTTCTTCGGCGCCCAGTCGCACGCCGTGCTGCCGTACTCGCACTATCTCTCCAAGTTCACCGCCTACTTGCAGCAGCTGGACATGGAGTCCAACGGCAAGTCGGTGGACCGGGACGGCAACCCGGTGGAGTGGCAGACCGGTCCGGTGGTGTGGGGCACGCCCGGCACCAACGGGCAGCACGCCTATTACCAGTTGCTGCACCAGGGCACCAAGGTCATCCCGGCCGACCTGATCGGCTTCGTGAACCCGGTCGCCGAGCTGGAGCCGGAACTCGCCGCCCAGCACGACCTGTTGATGGCCAACCTGTTCGCGCAGGGCCAGGCGCTCGCCTTCGGCAAGACCGGCGACGAGGTCCGGGCGGAGGGCGTGCCCGAGGAGCAGGTCGCGCACCGCACCTTCCGCGGCAACCACCCCACCACGACCGTCCTGGCCGCCGAGTTGACCCCGTCGGTCCTCGGCCAGCTGATCGCGCTGTACGAGCACAAGGTGTTCGTCCAGGGCGCGATCTGGAACATCGACTCCTTCGACCAGTGGGGCGTCGAGCTGGGCAAGGTCCTCGCCAAGCGCGTCGAGCCCGCGCTCACCGAAGGCGCCGACGTGCCCGGACTCGACGCCTCCACCGCCGCCCTCGTGGCCGCCTACCGCACCCTCCGAAAGAAGTGAACGACATGCAGCTCGGACTCATCGGCCTCGGCAAGATGGGCGGCAACATGCGCGAGCGGATCCGCCGCGCCGGCCACACCGTCATCGGATACGACCGCAACCCGGACCTCGCCGACGTCAGCAGCCTGACCGAACTCGTGGGCAAGCTCGAAGGCCCGCGCGTGGTGTGGGTGATGGTCCCGGCCGGCGGCCCGACCCAGTCCGTCATCGACGAGCTGGGCGAGCTCCTCGAAGCGGGCGACACGGTCGTGGACGGCGGCAACTCCCGCTGGACGGACGACGAGAAGCACGCGGAGGAGCTGGCGGCCAAGGGCATCGGCTTCGTCGACGCGGGCGTCTCCGGCGGTGTCTGGGGCCTGGAGAACGGCTATGCGCTGATGGTGGGCGGCGACGCCGAGCACATCGCCCGCGTCCAGCCGGTCTTCGACGCGCTCAAGCCCGAGGGCGACGCCGGTTTCGTGCACGCCGGCAAGGTCGGCGCGGGCCACTTCTCGAAGATGGTCCACAACGGCATCGAGTACGCCATGATGCAGGCCTACGCCGAGGGCTGGGAGCTCCTGGAGAAGGTCGACTCCGTCACCGACGTGCGCGAGGTCTTCCGCTCCTGGCAGGAAGGCACCGTCATCCGCTCCTGGCTGCTCGACCTCGCGGTCAACGCGCTGGACGACGACGAGCACCTGGACAAGCTGCGCGGTTACGCACAGGACTCCGGTGAAGGCCGCTGGACCGTGGAAGCCGCCATCGACAACGCCGTGCCGCTGCCCGCGATCACCGCGTCGCTGTTCGCGCGGTTCGCCTCCCGGCAGGACGACTCGCCGCAGATGAAGATGATCGCGGCGCTGCGCAACCAGTTCGGCGGCCACGCCGTCGAGTCCGCGAAGTAACGGCCATGGGCGACATTCTGCTGGTCCGCCACGGCGAGACCAAGTGGAGCCTGTCGGGCCAGCACACCAGCCGGACCAACCTGCCCCTCACCCACCACGGCGAGGAGCAGGCTAAGTCCCTGGCCCCGTTCTTCGCCGGACACTCCTTCTGCCGTGTCCTGACCAGCCCCCTCGACCGCGCGGTGCGGACGGCGGAGCTGGCGGGCCTGACCGGGGCCGTGACCGACCCCGATCTGCACGAGTGGGACTACGGCGCGTACGAGGGCATCACCACCATCGAGATCCATCGCACCAGGCCCGACTGGGACCTGTGGACCGACGGTGTGCCGTCGGCCCCGGACGGGTACCGGGGCGAGTCGCCCGAGGAGGTGGGGCAGCGCGCCGACCGCGTGCTGTCCCGGGTGGACGCGGCCCTCCAGAGCACCGGCGGTGACGTGGTCCTCGTGGCCCACGCTCACTTCCTGCGTGTCCTGACCGCCCGCCGCCTTGGCCTGCCCGCCGCGGACGGACGCCTGTTCCAGCTCGCCACGGGCACGCTCAGCCGGCTCTCCACCGAGCACGGGCGCCCGGTGATCGCCCAGTGGAACGCCACAGGAACTTCTGCGGCCGTTCACTAGTTTCCACGGTGCTGTAGGCGCCTTTTTTCTACAGTGCTGTAGACACCGAAGAGGCTCCGGCCCGCCCACGGGGGCGGGCCGGGCCTTCGACTACGTATGGAGTTCTCATGGCCCTGTGGGACCGCATCAAGGAGTCCGCGTCGGGGATGCAGACCCAGCTCGTGGCGAAGAAGAACGACCTCAAGAGCGGGGCGTTCCGCGACGCGAGCATGGCGATGTGCGCCCTCGTCGCGGCGGCGGACGGATCGATCGACCCGGCCGAGCGACAGCGCGTGGCCCAGCTCATCGCCACCAACGAAGTGCTGCAGAACTTCGACGCCGCCGACCTCCAGCGCCGCTTCGACGACAACCTGAACAAGCTGACGGCCGACTTCGCGTTCGGCAAGGTCACCGTGCTCCAGGAGATCGCCAAGGCGAAGAAGAAGCCCGCCGAGGCGCGTGCCGTCATCCAGATCGGCATCGTCATCGGCGGCGCCGACGGCGACTTCGACAAGGCGGAGCAGGCCATCGTGCGCGAGGCGTGCTTCGCACTCGACCTGCCGCCGCACGAGTTCGACCTGTAGGTCCTCCAGGTCCTCTCCGGCCCGGGTTACAGGACGTCGCCGAACTCGCTCAACACCCATGAGGGGGCGAGGGCGTTGACGTAGTGGCCCGGGCCGTGGTCGTCGAAGGAGTACTTGAACGGGATGGTGCGGGTCAGCGCGAGCCGGGTGGCGAAGAAGGCCAGCGGAGCGACGACGGCGAGGCCCGCGAGGCTGTCCATCTGCGGGTAGTGCAGGCCCGGTTCGGTGTTCTCGCTCCAGCCCGCCGCCCGCGACCGCATCAGCGGGCGCACCGACCGCCGTACCGCCTCGCCGGTGCGTAGGGTCAACTCTCCCAGGCGCGCGACGGGTTGGCGCATCGGATTGCCCGTCAGCAGCCGCAGCAGATCGCCGGGGAGCGAGACGGCCTCGATCGCCGAGTCGGCGGCGAACGTCAGGGCCGCGTCCAGGGGCGCACGCGGCCTGCGGTAGTGGAACTCCCGTCCGAAGGGCGCGTAAGGGCCGACGGGCCGGGGCGGCAGCGCCGGGACGATGTCGCGGTCGAAGATGTAGCGGAACATGTGGTCGCGCAGCAGATGTCCGCCCGACGGACCGGTCGCCTCCTCGCAGGCCTTCGCGAATTCCTCGCCGCCCACCATGGGCTGCCCGAAGGTGTAGACACCCCTGAGTTTCTCGGCGATGGGCCGGTACTGGGGCTCGTGGGTCAGCATCACGCCCATCAGGGCGGCCATCGCGCCGCCGAGACTGTGGCCGGTGATGTAGAGCGCCTCCAGGCCGTCCCCGCGCGTGCCCTCCACGCCGGGGATCACGGACTCGCCGCGCAGTGCACGGCCGAGGGCGTGGACGACCAGGTGCCGGGTGGCCCGCACATTGCGGTAGAAGCCCGCGTGGACCTCGTACTGCCGGCCTTCGAGTTCGACCGAGAGCATCTCGGGCCGCACGTCGGCGTCGGTCAGGATGCTGATGATGTCCTCGGGCTGGGTGCCGCGGTAGCAGAGGATCGCGATCCGGCGGTCCTTGTCCTGGATCAGGTATCCGGCCGACGCGATGTACATGGCGTCCACACGCTGCTCGAACACCTGGACGTGGTTCTCGTCCAGGCCGAGCCGCGCCATGATCATGGCGATCGTCCCCGGATCGCCCCGCTGGTCGAAGCCGGCGTACGAGTAGGCGCAGCAGGTCGCCAGGGCGTGCGGCACGATCCCGTCCGGATCGGGCTGCCCCTTGGCGTCCAGCAGCCGTTCCACCAGGTCGGGATAGACCGGGAACCCGGTCGCACCCGCTTCGGCGCCCTGCTCGGACTTGTACGGCCGCAACTCCGCGAAGCTCGGCCCTTTTGCAGACTGCTCATCCCGCATGATCGTCCTCCCCCGGATCATCGCGGACACCGCCGGGCGACAGCGCACGCGGCGGCGGGACGGTGAGCACACCACCGCCTGATGCAACCGTCAACCGGCGCCGCTATCCGCACCAGGCACTCCCCGGCCAGTCCGGACGCGGCCGCGTGGGGCTCCTGTGGAGCGGTTGCGCTGGCGAGGCGTACGCCGGATCGCAACGGGTGTTCGACCGCAACGCTGACATGCCCAAATGCCGCTGTACGCAGGATTGTTCGTAGAAGGTGACGAGAGTGCGCAGATCGGCGGGAAGCACCGCTGTCCGGGCTCCGGAGCGCCGACTAGCGTGCTGCCCCCTGTCCCGTACGCATCCGTACGAAGGAAAACCATCGATGGCCGAGACCGGGCAGCACGAACAGCAGTACGAGCAGTACGAAGGCGGCAGTCCCGAGGCGGAACGGCTGGTCTTCGATCGGCTCGCCCGCGAACTGATGGAGGTGCAGGTCAAGAACCGGCGGGCCGGGGGTGGCGGGATCAGCCGCGCCTTCCACGCCAAGGCGCCGGTGGGCGTGGAGAACGCCCGGCTGCGCTTCCACGACGATCTGCCCGCGGCCCTGCGGGTCGGGTTCGCGCAGCCGGGCGCGGAGTATCCGGCGACGGTACGGCTGTCCAACGCGAGCGGTATCCGGCAGGGCGACGGCTCGCCCGATCTGCGCGGCGCGGCGGTGCGCGTGCAGGTGTCGGAGGACGAGAGTCACGATCTCCTCGCGACCAGCTATCCGGTGTCGCACGCCCGCAACGCACGGGAGTTCGTCGCCTTCGCCAAGGCGATGGCGGGTGCCCGCAGTCCGGTCCAGAAGGCTTTCGGGCTCTTTGTGAAGCTGCCGCTGGCCGTGGGCCTCGGCACGGCGAACCGGATGCGCCGCAATGTGCAGGCGGCGACCCGGCACACCGTCGACTCCCTCGCGAACGAGACCTTCTGGAGCCGCGGCGCCGTGCTGTGGGGCGAAGCCGGCCCGGTGCGTTATATGTTCCGCCCGATTCCCGGCACCCCGGCGGCGCCCGCGCAGGACCGCAAGGACCCGGAGTTCCTGCACCATGAGATGGCCCGGCGCCTGGCCAAGGCGGACGTGTCCTACGACCTGTGCGTGCAGCGGTTCGTGGACGAGCGGCGTACGCCCGTCGAGGACGCCTCGGTGGAGTGGCGGGACGGTGTGGCCCCCGCTGTGCCGATCGCCCGGCTCACCCTGCCTGCCCAGGACCTGGACTCGGCCGAGTCCCGCGCGGTCGCCCGGCGGATCGAGGACCTCACCTTCAACCCCTGGTACACGACGGACGACTTCCGCCCGCTCGGCAACATCAACCGGGCCCGCAAGGCCGGCTACCAGGCGGGCAGCGCGCACCGGCTCGGGCTGCGCTTCGTCACCGAGGAGCCACTGCAGAACCGGCTGATCGGTGCGCCGGTGGGCGCCGCCTTCACGCTGCTGAACCGCTATGTGCCCTGGCACAAACTGCCGTTGCAGCTGAGCCTGCTGAACCTGGTGTTCCTGCGCAAGGTGCTGCGCCGGCTGAACCTGATCGACACCGAACTGCGCGAGGCGCCGCCGAAGGCCCAGCCGGTGCCGGAGCCGATCCCCGAGCGGCTGCGCTCGGAGCGCTCCTACGACGGGACGTACAACGACCTGTCCGCCCCGAAGATGGGTGCCGTCGGCGCGGCCTTCGGACGCAACCTGAAGCCGCAGTACCGTCCCGACCTCTTCGACACGCCCAACCCGGTGACGGTCAGCCGCCAGCTCCTGTACCGCGAGAGCTTCGTGCCCGCGACCTCGCTCAACGTGCTCGCGGCCGCCTGGATCCAGTTCCAGGTGCACGACTGGGTCAACCACCGTCGCTACAAGCCCGGTGAGCGCAACGTCGAGGTGCCCCTGCCGCCCGGCAGCGGCCAGTGGCACAACACCCCCGGCGGGCCTCCCGAGAACATGATGCGCTTCGCCGAGAACGAGGGCATCGAACTGCCCGGCGGCCGTCCGCCGATCCTGTTCGGCAACACCGCCTCGCACTGGTGGGACGGCTCGGAGGTGTACGGCGAGGACGAGCAGGCCGCCCGGTTCCTGCGGGAGCCGGACGGCGGTGCCAAGCTCCGGCTGGAGGACGGCTTCCTGCCCGGCGGGCAGAACGGGCTTCCGCTCACCGGTTTCAACGACAACTGGTGGATGGGCCTGAGCGCGATGCACTCGCTGTTCGCGCGCGAGCACAACGCGGTCTGCGACGCGCTGCGCGGGGAGTACCCGTCGATGAGCGAGGAGCGGGTCTACCACACGGCCCGACTGGTCGTCTCCGCCCTCATCGCGAAGATCCACACGGTGGAGTGGACGCCCGCGATCCTCGCCACCGAGGCGATCGACATCGGGCTGCACACCAACTGGCAGGGCCCGCCGCAGAACTGGATCAACAAGCTGGGCCTGTGGCTCCTCGACGCGCACTCGCTGACCGGGATCCCGAAGACACTTCCGGACCACCACGCGGCGCCGTACTCGCTGACCGAGGACTTCGTCACCGTCTACCGGATGCACCCGCTGATCCCGGACGACTTCGAGCTGCGCGAGCACCACTTCGGGCAGCGCACCGAGACCGTCGGCTTCCTCGACATCCAGGGCGCCTCGGCCGAGGCACAGATCCGCAAGACCGGCCTCGCGAACACGCTGTACTCCTTCGGCATCGCCCACCCGGGCGCGATCACCCTGCACAACTACCCTCGTTCGCTACAGCACTTCGAGCGCGACGGCGAGATCATCGACCTGTCGGTGGTGGACCTCGTACGGACCAGGCGGCGCGGTGTGCCGCGCTACAACGACTTCCGCCAGGGCCTGCACAAGCAGCGCATCAAGTCCTTCGAGGAGCTGACCGAGAACGCCGAGACGGTGGCGCGGCTCAAGGAGGTCTACAGCTCGGTCGACGAGATCGACACCGTGGTCGGGCTGTTCGCGGAGAACCCGCCGACCGGCTTCGGCTTCAGCGACACCGCGTTCCGCATCTTCATCCTGATGGCCAGCCGCAGGCTGCAGAGCGACCGCTTCCTGACCGTCGACTACCGGCCGGAGATCTACACCCCGCTCGGCATCGACTGGGTCGAGAAGAGCGGCATGAACTCGGTCGTCCTGCGGCACTGCCCCGAGCTCGCGGCGCTGCTGCCACGCGGGGCGAGCGCGTTCGCGCCGTGGCGGACAGTGCGGCCGAGCACCGACGGAGGCCCCGGATGACGTCGGCTGACACCTCATCAGGCCACTCCGGACTGGACGACCTGCTGACGCGCCCGCTCCTGCAGACCCTGTGGCACCGCCGTACGCACCGGGTCAGCCGGGGTGCGTCGGTGCCCGCCGGGTCGATGAGCTACCGCTCCCCGCACGAGCACCAGCCCCTGTCGGAACTGGAGGAGGCGGTGCTGATCGCGCTGACCGGCTCCACCGGACTGACCATGCCCGACCGGCCGTTCGATGACCCGCGGGACGGCAAGCCCATCATGGCCAAGCCCAACCTGACCATGACGGGCCGCACCGCGGGCAGCCCCGACAACGCGCAGGGCACGCACTTCTTCGTGATCAACGACTCGGGCACCTACTTCCTGCGCAAGCTGCCGCCCGCGCCGCACGAGCCCTTCGACGCCGGGACACTCGTCGCCCGGGCCCGCGAGTCGAAGGTGCGGGTGCTCGATCACCGGCTGGACGTCGCCGAGGGACTGCGCGACTTCCCGGCGTACCTCGACTCGAACCGGTTCCTGTCCAACCTGCCCGGCACCACGGTGTTCCTGCCGGTGGTCGACCTTTCGCACCAGTACATCAACGCGCTGATGTACCTGCTCACCCAGCCGGACGGCGCGCGCCCCACGCTCGTCGACGACCGCAACCTCTACCGCCCGGCCGGCGTGAAGAAGTGGGTCAAGAACGGCTTCCTGAACGGGGAGTTGAAGCTCCCGCTCGGGGCGCTCGGCCCGATGCGCACCCAGATCGAGGCGGACCTGCTGCTGCAGAACCTGATGCTCACGGCCGAGGCGATGGGTCTGGGCGCCTGGATCCACGCCTCGATCAATCCCCAGATCGCCCTGGGCGACCCGAAGTTCTCCCGCACCTACGGCAGGATGCTCGGGTTCACGTTCGTCACCCCTCGCTGGCGCCTGGCCGATCTGTGGCGCTGGCACATCCCGCTGCCGCAGTACGCGGCCCTGCGCTCGCACCCGGTGGGCCTCAAGTCCCCCGAGGGCGAACCGCTGATCGCCGCGGCCTGCCCGCCCACGCACAAGTCGATGTCGGAGGCGGTGGATTCGGTCATCGCGGCCAAGTTCGGCACCGGCGGCACGTACGCCGACAAGGACGTCTTCGCACGGATCTACAAGGAGGACTACGGGCAGCGCTACCTCGCCGAGGCCAGCGAGTACGAGGAGCGCGTCATCGACTGCGCCCGGGACATCTGCGAGTACATCATCCGCACGCACCGCCGCTTCCCGGCGCACACGGACGCGATCCACGTCCCCGGCATCTGGCTCCAGGCCCACCATGTGGAGGGCGAGTACTACGACCGGTTCTTCCAGAACGGGCAGACGGCTGCACACCGCAGTCACGCCGGACTGTGGGACCGGCCCTAGAACACCGGCGGCACCAGACAGTCGATGAGGTACGGGCCGGGCTCGGCAAGAGCCCGGCCCAGTAGCTGGGTGAACTCCTCGGCCGTGGTGGCCTGTTCGGCCGGTACGCCGAGGCCGCGGGCGATTCCGACGAAGTCCAGGTCGGGCCGGTACGGCGAGGGCCGCACCGAACGCCGCGGGCAGTCCCTGTCCGATGGCGCCGCCGGTGAGAGCCTGTGTCGCATCCCCGGTCGGATCAGCGCGCGTCGTCTGGTGCGTGCGATCGCAAGGCGCCGGAGCGTCCTCGTAGCGGAGCTACTAGGACGTTTCGGCAACGCGGCGAGCGTGCGTGCCAGACGGCGGGCGCCCGGCCGGGGATGTGACACAGGCTCTGAGGGTCAGCCAGTCGTGCGGCGGTGCGTCCGCGGTGGCACCGGGCAGCCACAGCCCGGAGGTGTTCGCCTCGTCGACGACGACGGCCCCCCTCGGGAAGAAGCGCGCCGATCACCGCGGCGGCGGACGCGGCGGTGAGCGCGCCGGTGGGCCGCTCGGGCCTGATCGGCGCCTGCGGGATGGGTGTGATGGCGTCGTACGCCGCCGCCAGCGCCTCCAGCGCGGTCGTCACGTCCTCCGAGCCGACCGACAGCGACCGCACCTCGCAGCCGTCCGGCACCAGCCGGCCCTGCTGCCCGGGATACGCGAAGAAGGAGACCGGTTCCGCGGTCCCGGCCAGCAACAGGTGGCGTACGCCGGAGAGTTGGGCGGCGACGTCGGCCCCGCGGTAGGCGAGCCGCTCGACCGGCGGCAGTCCGGCGCCACGCTGCAGACGCGCGGGGAAGGTCTCGCACAGCAGCCGGGCGCCGGTGGCGGCGGCGACCCGGGCGGCGGCCATGAGCCCGGCGCCCCGGGTGGCCGCACCACCCAGGAGGAGGGCGGCGGGCTCGCGGGAGCGCAGCGCCTCGGCGGCCGCCGTCACCGCGGCCGGGGACACGGCTCCGGTGCGCGGGGTGACCGGCTCGACCCCGCCCTTGCCCGCCTCCGACCAGGAGACGTCGGCGGGAACCACCAGCGTGGACACCCCGCCCGGCGGGCCGTACGCGGCGGCCACCGCCTCCGCCAGGTCTCCCGCCAGGTCACTGGCGCGATACGTGCGCCGGGTCCAGGTGGAGACCGTGCGCGCGAGGGCGGTGATGTCGGACTCCAGAGGCGCGTCGAGGCGCTTGTGGTGCAGCGCGTGGCCGCCGACGACGTTGACCACCGGGGTGCCCGCGCGGCGCGCGTTGTGCAGGTTGGGCAGGCCGCCCGCGAGCCCCGGGCCGAGGTGCAGCAGGGTGCAGGCGGGCCTGTCCGCCAGGCGTCCGTAGCCGCCGGCGGCGCCGGTGGCCACGCCCTCGAAGAGGCAGAGCACGGGCCGCATCCGGGGCGCGTCGTCGAGGGCGGCCACGAAGTGCATCTCGGAGGTGCCGGGGTTGGCGAAGCACACGTCGACGCCCGCGCCCACGAGGCCTTCGACGAGGATCTGCTCCGTTGGGCATGGGGATCCGCCTCTGCGCTCGATGGCTCCTGCTTGGTCTCTGCGCGTGCTCGAGTTGCCAGTCTCACGAGGTTCGAGGTGGGGCGGCAGCCGGGATTTCGGACAGCCAGGCGCCTTTTAGGTCGAGATCCATTGACATGAACCTGCGCGAACGGCCACCCTTCCTGCTTGAACCTGCACGATCTGACGCAGTTTCGAGCACCTGCAAACACCACACTGCCGGTTTGAGTGGAGATGCGTACCGTGCGAAGACTCCGACACCGTTCCTGGGCCATGGCGGGGCTGGCCACCGCCCTGGCCGTCACCGTGCTCAGCGCCCCGGCCCGGCCGGCCCTCGCGGCGACTCCGCCGAGCGCCGTTCTCGACGCCACCCACCAGAGCGTCACCTGGCAGAGCCCCGTCTACCCGAAGGGCACGCAGGGCGGCACCGAGAGCTGTCCGTCCGCGGCCGACGACCCGGAGAACAAGGTCTGCGACCGCTTCGACGTGAACGTCTCGGTACCGGCCGGGTATTGGGCCGACAACCCCGAGGGCGGTGTCCCGATCTCGATCGAGTGGCAGACGCCCACCGACGACTTCGACCTGTACGTCTACGACGCCGACGGCAAGAAGGTCGCCGACAGCGCGGGCACCGCGGACCCGGAGGCCACGGTGATCCCGAACGCCTCGGGGACGTATCACGTGCTGGTGGTGCCGTACGACGTGCACGACAACTCCTACACGGGGAAGGTCTATCTGCCGCAGACCACGGACGCGGGCGATCTGACGTCCTTCGGCGGCAAGGACGGCAGCTACACGATCGCGGCCGGGCAGCTCAAGGCGAAGGCCGACTTCCTGACGGATGGTCAACTGCGGCTGCAGGCCGACCCGTCCGGCTCCTTCACCGACCCGGCGGGCACGGCGATCGTCCGCAAACGGCCCGCGCTCCAGACGCACACGACATCCTTCGACGCGGGCACCTACTACGGCATCCGCTCCCCCGACGCGGTCTTGCGCGTGTACAAGAAACCCCTGCGCTTCGGCCTCTACAAGGCAGACAACCGCACGCCCGTCTGGCAGGAGGACAAGCCGCTGCGCTGGTCCACCAGCGGTATGCGACAGAGCCTGGCGCGCGGCGCGGACGAGCAGTTCTTCGGCGGCGGTGAGCAGAACGGCAGCTTTTCGCATCGCGACCGGACGATGTACGTGGCCAACAACTTCAACTGGAACGAGGGCGGTTACAACAACTCGCAGCCGTTCTACCTCTCCAGCGCGGGCTACGGTGTCTTCCGCAACACCTTCGCGCCCGGCGTGTACGACTTCGGCTCACCGGTGCGGACCGGCCAGCAGGAACGGCGCCTGGACGCCTACTACTTCACCGGTGACGCGAAGAAGGTGATCGGCAAGTACACCACACTGGTGGGCAAGCCGTTCATGCCGCCGGTGTACGGCCTCGAACCGGGCGACTCCGACTGCTATCTGCACAACGCCAACCGCGGCGAACGGCATACCCTCGACGCGCTGAAGATCGCCGACGGCTACACCGAGCACCAGATGCCGCTGGGCTGGATGCTCGTCAACGACGGCTACGGCTGCGGTTACGAGAACCTCGCCGAGACGGCGAAGGGACTCCAGGACCACCACGCCCAGCTCGGCCTGTGGACCCAGGACGGCATCGACAAGCTCGCCGAACAGGTCAAGGCCGGCCAGCGGGTCGCCAAGCTGGACGTGGCCTGGGTCGGCAACGGCTACAAGTTCGCGCTCGACGCCTGCGACAAGGCCAAGGCGGGTATCGAGGACAACAGCGACGCGCGCGGCTTCGTCTGGCTCCCGGTGTCCTGGGCGGGCGCCCAGCGCTGCGGTGTCCTGTGGAGTGGCGACCAGAAGCTGTCGTGGGACTACATCCGCTGGCAGATCCCGACGTACGCCGGGGCGACCATGTCCGGCATCGCCTACAACACCGGTGACGTGGGCTCCATCTACCGTCACGACCCGAAGATGTACGCCCGCGACCTCCAGTGGAAGGCGTTCCTCCCGGCCATCATGACGATGGACGGCTGGGCCTCCGACATCACCACCGGCAAGCCCGCCGACCAGCAGCCCTGGCTGGACGGCGAGCCGTACACCTCCGTCAACCGCAAGTACCTCCAGCTCAAGGAGCGCCTGCTGCCGTACATGTACACCCTGTCCGCCGAGGCGGCGAAGACGGGGGTCGGCGCGGTGCGCCCGCTGTGGCTGGAGTACCCGGACGACCCGAACACCCTCGGCGCGGACGCGAAGTACGAGTTCCTCGCGGGCTCCGACTTCCTGGTCGCCCCCGTCTACCAGGACTCCGACACCCGCGACGGCATCTACCTCCCGAAGGGCACCTGGACCGACTACTGGACCGGCCGCACCTATCAGGGTCCGACCACGGTCAACGGCTACCACGCCCCGCTCGACACCCTCCCCCTCTTCGTGCGGTCCGGCGCGATCGTCCCCATGTGGCCGAAGGGGACGACCAGTTGGGGGACCCGCGACCGGCACGAACTGGACTGGGACCTGTACCCGAAGGGCGACAGCAGCTACACGCTGTACGAGGACGACGGGGTGACACGGCAGTTCTCCGGAGGTGCGTCGGCGAGGCAGAAGGTGACCGTGCATACGTCCACTGGTGGGACGGACGTCAACATCGGCGCGAGCAAGGGCAGTTACGCGGACAAGCCCGCCGCTCGCTCGTACCGCTTCACCGTGCACGGTGAGGTCGCGCCACGGCAGGTGCTCCTGAACGGGCGGCCACTGGGCCGCACCGCCTGGACGTACGACGCCGACAGCGGGGTCACGACGGTCACGACGCCGAGTCTGAGCCTGGACCGGTCGTTCGGCGTGCGGCTCGTACGGTAATGGTGCGGTAATCCCTGGTGGGGGCGGGCAGTTGGGCTGCCCGCCCTCACTGGTTGACAGCCCGTGCACTTCCGGGCCAGAGTCCCCCGTGATGGAGATCAACGATCTGACGCCGGCCGAGCGACGTGTGTGGGAGGCGTTTCCCAGGGGGGAGTCCGTGGACTTCCGAGACTCCCCCGAAGACGACCCGGCCGGGGGCGAGGGCTGGGGACCCGAACGGACGCTGCGCGCCTCGGTGTTGAGGTCGCTGCTGCTCACCGCGCCGCAGGAGGAGGGCGAGATCGCGGCCCTCAAGGTCTCGGGAGCGCGGATCACCGGAGACCTGCACCTGATGTACGCGGTCATCGACAGCGCCATCCGCTTCAGCCACTGCCTCTTCGTCAACGCCCCCAACCTCTACGGCTCGCGGCTGCGCCAGCTCAACCTGAGCGGCTCAGTGCTGCCGGGCCTGAACTTCGGCAGCGCGCGGATCGACGGCGTGCTGAGGATGACGGACTGCCGGATGCGGGGCCCCGTCCGGCTGGGTGGCACGCAGATAGCCGGGGCGCTGTTCCTGGACCGGGCCGAGTTCACCGCGCCGGACACCTCGGACCCCGTGCTTGAGCTCAACCAGTCGGTGATCGGGGACGACTTGTGGGCCCCGGGGCTGCGGACGCGGGGCGAGGTACGGCTCAACGGCGCCAACATCACCGGCTCCATCAACCTCGTGGAAGCGGAGTTCGATCGCCCCGCGGGCACCGCCCTCGATGCGTCGACCCTCACCGCGGGAGCCGATGTTCTCCTGCGGAAGGTGCACGTACGGGGCAAGGTCGAGCTGCGCGGCGCCCGTGTCGCGGGCCGGCTCGACATCTCCTACACGCGCCTGTCGAACGCCTCAGGCACGGCGCTGCGGGCCAGCAGTTGCACGATCGGTGAGCTGTGGCTGCGCATGGGCCCGCCTGTGGAAGGGACGCTCAACCTGCGGCGGTCCCAGATCGATGTCCTGTTCGTGGAGCCGGAGATGCTGCCGGGCGTGGTGGCGCTCAACAGCCTCACCTACACCTCTCTCCTCCCCCACGAGCCCGCCGAGCGCCGCCTGCCCATGCTGGAGCGCGACGGCAACGGCTATCTGCCGTACTCCTACGAGCAGTTGACCGCCTCCTATCGCCGGATCGGCGACGACGACGCGGCCCGCCAGGTCCAGTTGGCCAAGCAGCGCCGCCACCGCGCCACCCTGACCTGGTACGCCCGAGCCTGGGGCCACCTCCAGGACGCCACTGTCGGCTACGGCTTCCGCCCGCTGCGCGCCGCCGTCTGGCTGCTCTCGCTGCTGACCATCGGGTCGATCGCGTACGGGCTGCATCACCCGCCCCCGGTCAAGGCGGACGAGGCCCCCGACTTCAGCCCCGTCTTCTACACCCTCGACCTGCTGCTGCCGATCATCGACTTCGGCCAGGAGCACGCCTTCTCACCGACGGGCTGGTACCAGGGACTCTCGTACGTCCTCATCATCACGGGCTGGGTGCTGGCCTCGACGATCGTCGCCGGTGTGACCCGCGCGGTCAGCCGTCAGTGAGTTCCCTCATCGACAAATCCCCTCAACGAAGGGGCCGCCCGGCGTGCTGGGCAGCCAGCCGCACCGGCGCGTTCTGCGCCCCGTAGCCCCGGTAACCGCCGTCACGCTGGACCAGTTCGAAGAAGACGCGGCCGACCGTCTCCGTATAGCAGTGGCGGAACTCGCCGTCCGTGTCGCGGTCATAGAGGATGCCGAGTTCGCGGTACGTCTCCAACTCGCCCTCGGCGAACTCGAAGCGGGCGGCGAGGTCGTCGTAGTAGTTCGCGGGCATGGGCAGCAGGCGGCCGCCCGACGCGCGGAAGCGGCGGGCGGCGGCGACCACGTCGTCCGTGGCGAACGCGATGTGCTGGGCGCGGGCGCCGTCGTCGGTGGGGGCCGGGCCGACCCCGAGAGCGATGCGGACGCTGCCGTCGGCGTTGGTGACGGCGCGGCTGCGGTGCAGGCCGTACGGGTCGGCGACGTCGACGCTCTCCTGTGCGCTCAGCCCCAGCACGCTGTGGTGGAAGAGCGCGGCCTCGTCGAACTGGTGCCAGGGCTGGGTGAGGGCGAGATGGTCGATGCGCTCGACCGACCGCGTACCCCCTTGGTGCTCGACCGGCTCGAAGTCACCCGTCCAGCTGGGGAGTTCGGGATGGTCGCTGGCACAGAAGAACAGTTCGGTGCCGTCGGGGGCCGCGACGGCGTCGAGCGGCGCGTCCTCAGGCGCGCGGCGGCGCGGCAGGACCGGGGCGAGGAGGGACTCGGCGCGCCGGGCCGCGCCCGCCGGGTCGGGTGACTCCAGGCCGATCGCGGCGAGCGCGGTGCCGTCGCGCCGGGCGGCCGGGCCGGTGTTGAGGAGGATGCGCGCCTCGCCCTGCTGCCACAGGTCCACCGGCTTGCTGCGGTGCCGGGCGGTGCGGGTGAAGCCGAGCGCGCCGAGGAGCGCGGAGACGGGTTCGACGTCGGGGGTGACGAGTTCGGCGAAGGCGACGCCGGTCGGCACGACGGGGGCGGGCGGCGTGGCGAGGCCGGTCTCCTCCTGGAGGACGAGGAGTGAGCGCCGGGCGTCGATGGCGGTCGGGCCGGCCGCGGCCTGCCGGAAGACGTCGTTGAAGACCTCCAGGGAGAGCGGTCCCTGATATCCGGCGCGCACGACATGCCCGAGCAGCCCGGCGATGTCGAAACCGCCCTGGCCCGGGAAGCAGCGGTAGTGGCGGCTCCACTGGAGGACGTCCATCGCCATCAGCGGGGCGTCGGCCAGCTGAAGGAAGAAGATCTTCTCGCCGGGGATGTCCTCGATGCCCTTGGGGTCGGAGCCGCGGGCGAGTATGTGGAAGCTGTCCAGACAGGTGCCGAGCGCGGGATGGTCCGCTGTCCGGGCGATGCTCCATGCGTGGTCGTACGTGCTCACATGGCGTCCCCAGGCGAGTGCCTCGTAGGCGACGCGGATGCCGAAGTCCTGGGCCAGCTCGGCCAGTTGGCTCAGTTGCCCGGCGGCGAGCGCATCGTCGTCGACGGCGAGCGGCGAGACGCTGGAGCAGACGAGGACGGTATCGGCGCCCAGGCGTCGCATCAGCTCGAACTTGTGCCGTGCCCGCCGCAGGTTGCGGGCGAACACGTCCTCGGGGACGGCCTCGATGTCGCGCATCGGCTGGTAGAGGTCGATACACAGGCCGAGGTCGGCGGTGCGGGCGCGGATCTCCTCGGGGGTGAGGGGGCTGGCCAGCAGGTCGTTCTCGAAGATCTCGACGCCGTCGAAGCCGGCCCGGGCGGCGGCCGTGAGCTTCTCGGTCAGGGATCCGCTGAGCGAGACGGTGGCGATGGACGTACGCACGTCGGTACCTCTTTCTGCGTCAGGCTGCTTCGAGTGCTACTTCGGCGCCGCTACGGCGCCGGCCAGCTCGGCGATGTCCCTGAGCATCCGGGCACTGTCGGGTTCCCGGCCGGTGAAGAGCCGGAACGCGTCCGCGGCCTGGAAGACCGCCATGCCGCCGCCGTCGAGGGTCGCGCAGCCGAGCGCGCGGGCGGTGCGCAGCAGCTCGGTCTCCAGCGGGCGGTAGACCACCTCGGCGATCCACAGGCCGGGGTGCAGCAGCTGGGCCGGGAACGGGAGTCCGGGGTGGGCGGCCATCCCCATGGGCGTGGCGTGCACGAGGCCGTCGGCGTGGGCCAGCAGGGCGGGGAGCGCGTCCGGCGTCGCGGCGGTGGCGCGGCCCTCGCCGAAGTGCCGGTTCAGGGAGGCGGCGAGGTCGGCGGCACGGTCGGGCATGGCGTCGACGACGGTGACCTGCCCGGCGCCGAGGGTGAGGGTGGCGTGGGCGACGGCCGCACCGGCGCCGCCCGCGCCCAGCTGCACGACCCGTTCCAGCGGGGCGTCGGGCAGGCCGCGCGCGAAGGAGGCCGCGAAACCGGTGACGTCCGTGTTGTGACCGACGGCCCGGCCGCCCTCGAAGACGACGGTGTTGACCGCGCCGAGCGCCTCGGCCCCCGGGGCCAGCTCGTCCAGGTGGCCGATGACCAGCTGCTTGCAGGGATGCGTGATGTTCAGTCCGTCGAAGCCCAGGTCGCGGGCGGCGCGCACGAGGTCGCCCACCGCCTCGGGGCCGACGCCGAGCGTGTCGATGTCGATCAGCCGGTACACGTAGCGCAGGCCCTGCCGGTCGGCCTCCCGCTCGTGCAGCGCGGGGCTCAGCGAGGGCCCGATGCCGGAGCCGACGAGACCGACGAGGTAGGAGTTCTGGGGCACGGCGGGCCTCCGGGACGACTGATTAATGTACGGACTGGTTAGTTAGTGATATCAGGCTGCCCGCAGGATGGGAAGACCGGACGGGGAGAGCGCACCGGCCCTGCTTCTAGAATCGCGGTCACGACCCCCTCGCCCGAAGGAACCCGATGACCAGCGTCGAAGAACCGGCACGTTCAGGCGGGCGCATCCGTGACGCCGTGCGCACGAAGGCCGAGATCCTCGACGTGGCCACCAAGGAGTTCGCACGCGCCGGCTACACCGGCGCCCGGGTCGACGAGATCGCCGCCCGCACCAGCACCACGAAGCGGATGATCTATTACTACTTCGGCGGCAAGGAGCAGTTGTTCACGGCCGTCCTGGAGCGCGCGTACTCGGTGATCCGGGAGGCGGAGCAGGAGTTGGACGTCGAGCACCTGGACCCGGTCGCGGCCATCCGCCGGCTCGCCGAGCTGACCTTCGACCACCACGAGGCGCACCCCGACTTCATCCGCCTGGTGAGCATCGAGAACATCCACGGGGCCGAGCACATCGCCGCCTCCGAGGAACTGGGGAAGATCGGCTCGCCCGCGCTCGATGTGATCCGCCGGATCCTGGAGACCGGCCGCGAGTCGGGCCTGTTCACGGCCGACGTCGATGCCGTGGACCTGCACGCGATGATCAGCGCCTTCTGTTTCTTCCGGGTCTCCAACCGGCACACCTTCGGCGCCCTGTTCGGCCGCGACCTGACGGCCACCGACCAGCGCGAGCACTACCGGAACATGCTCGGCGACATGGTCATCGCGTATCTGACGGCGGACCGCACGACGGACTGACGGCGGACCGCACCAGGTGCCGTCCACAGCCCCACGGCGGACCCGCGGCGGCACGCGGTACGGCAGGAGATCCTTCGTCGCGACCTCTTGACACCCGGGAAACGTGGGCGCAACATCCCTAGCCAAGCGCCACTAACTATCCAGTGGGTTAATTAGCCGGGCGAGCCAAGAAGGCCCCACACCCGGCGCGGCCGTCCCGTCACCCCAGGGATCCGGCACTTCTCCCCCGCCGCTCACTCCGCTTATGTTGGAGTTTCCCCGTAGGAGCAACGCCGTGTCTGTCCCCGCCTCCCCGCTCGACGCGCCACCCGGCCAGCCCAGGAAAGCCGCCAAGGCGGCCTGGATCGGCAGTGCCCTGGAGTACTACGACTTCTTCATCTACGGCAGCGCCGCGGCCCTGATCTTCCCGAAGGTCTTCTTCGACGAGTCGGACCCGGCCACCGCGACCCTCCTCTCGCTGGCCACCTTCGGCGTCGCATACGCCGCCCGCCCCGTCGGCGCGCTCTTCCTCGGCCACTTCGGCGACCGGCTCGGCCGGAAGAAGATCATGGTCTTCACGCTGATCCTGATGGGTCTGTCGACGTTCCTCATCGGCTGTCTGCCGACCCGCGCGCAGGTCGGCGGCCTCGCCCCGGTACTGCTCGTCCTGTGCCGCGTCCTCCAGGGCATCTCGGCCGCCGGCGAGCAGGCCAGCGCCAACTCGATGACGCTGGAACACGCGCCGCCGGACCGGCGCGGCTACTTCACCAGCTTCACCCTCAGCGGCACCCAGGGCGGCCAGCTCCTGGCGACCATCGTGTTCCTGGCGGTCGCGCAGCTGCCCGAGGACCAGCTGCTCTCCTGGGGCTGGCGCATCCCGTTCTGGCTGAGCGTCGGGGTCACCGTCGTCGGCTTCGTCATCCGCCGCACGCTCCAGGAGACCCCGGTCTTCACCCAGCAGGCCGCGAGCGAGGGCGTCCCCCGGCTGCCGCTCGCCACGCTGATGCGCGACCACTGGGCGGACGTCCTGCGGGTCGTCGCGGGCGCTCTCATCGCCTCGGTCAGCACGATCTTCACCGTGTGGGCACTGGCGTACGGCACCAGCGACGCGGTCGGCATGTCCCGCACCCAGATGCTCTGGGTCGGCGCCCTGGCCAACCTCGTCGCGCTCGCCGCGATCCCCCTGTGGGCCACGCTGTCGGACCGCATCGGCCGCCGCCCGGTCTATCTGATCGGTGCCGCGGGCAGCGCGTTCGCGATGTTCCTCTACCTGTGGGCGATCTCGACGGGCTCGTACGCCCTGACCCTCCCGATCGGCATCCTCGCCTTCGGGATCGTCTACAGCGCGGCGAACGGCGTCTGGCCCTCCTTCTACGGCGAGATGTTCTCCACCCGTGTGCGCCTCTCGGGCATGGCGATCGGCACCCAGATCGGCTTCGCGGTGGCCGGGTTCGCGGTCACCTTCGCCGCCCAGATCGCCGGTCCGGACGGCACCGACTGGTCGTCGGTCGCCCTGTTCACGGCCGCCCTGTGCGTCCCTCCGGTCATCGCCGTCCTCTCGGCCCGCGAGACCCACAAGGTGGCGACGGAGCAGCTCGGCGAGCGGACGGCACGCGAGGCGTCACAGCCGGAGACGGTGACGGCCTGATCGCGTAGGTCCGTGGACCCGTGGACCCGTAGACCTTTGGGTGTACGGGTCTACGGTGCTGCTGGTCTACGGCTGAGGATGGCGCGGTTCGTACAGCGCGACCTCGCCGCCGCCCGGCAGCCGGAAGCCGGTCACCCGGCCCCACCGGGCCTCCTCGACGGGACGGGTGAACTCCACGCCCTTGCCGGTGAGTCCGGCGGTCGTCGCGTCCAGGTCGTCGCACATCAGCATCAGCTCATGGGACGGCTCGCCCTCTGTCGGATGGCAGGCGACCTCCGTCGGCGGCGCCTTGAAGATGAGCCAGCCGTGCCCGGCGTCCACGTGCGGCCAGTCCAGAACGTCCCGGAGGAAGGCGCGGTCCGCCTCGGTGTCGCGGGAGTAGATCACGATGTGTGCGCCATTGATCACGCGCGGAGGCTAGTGCGGGGCGGGGCGGTCGGCAAGCACCGGCCGCCCCGCGTGGCACGCACTCGCGCCCGGCGCGCCGCCAGGCGACGGGTCAGCGGGCGGGATCGAGAAGGATCTTGCGGACGCCGTCGGCGCGGCTGTCGAACAGCTCGTAAGCCTTCGGGCCCTCGGAGAGGCCGAAGCGGTGGGACACCACGGCCTCCGGGGTGATCCGGCCCGCCTGGGCGAGGGCGATGAGGGCGGGGAGTTCGTACTGAATGGAGCACAGCCCGATGGCGAACTCCAGCTCCTTGATCTGGGCCAGCCCCATATGGAAGGGGAAGTCCTTGGTCTGGCTGACGCCGATGACGCTGACCCGGCCGGCCTGCCGGACGGATTTGAGGGCGAGTTGGATGGTGGCGTCCGCGCCCACGGCCTCGACCACGGCGTCCGGTCCGCGGCCGCCGGTCATCTCGCGGATGGCCGTACGGGCGTCCTCGCCCTCGACCGGCTCGACGCCCAGCCCGGCGGCGAAGGCCCGGCGCTCCGCGACCAGGTCCACGCCCAGCACGCGCGCGGCGCCCATCGCGAACGCGGACTGCGCGGCCATGAGACCGACCGGGCCGAGGCCGATGACCAGCACGGTCTCGCCGGGCTGGATACGGGCGCGGCGGCAGCCGTACCAGGCCGTGGGGGCGTTGTCCGTGAGCACCACGGCGGCCTCGTCGGAGATGCCCTCGGGCAGGTGCACCAGGTTGATGTCGGCGTACGGCACCGCGAGGGCCTGGGCCTGGCTGCCCTGGAGCCCCGGACTGACGCCGTAGCAGAGGTCCGTGCTGGACTTGGCGCGCTCGCACCGGGCGGTGAACCCGGCCGCGCAGGACCGGCACAGGGTGCAGCCCGCCGAGGCGGGCACGAGCACCCGGTCGCCCGGCTTGAAGCGGGTGACCTGGCCGCCGGTCTCGACGACCACGCCGACGCATTCGTGGCCCGGCGTGTAGCCCACTTCGGTGCTGAACGGACTGCCGCGGTAGATGTGCAGGTCGCTGCCGCAGATCCCGGCCGTGGTGACCTGGATGACCGCGTCGGTCGGGCGGGTGACGGCCGGGTCGGGGACGTCGCCGTATCTGACGTCGTGGCGGCCGTGGTAAGTCAGTGCCTTCACTGGGTTCCTCGCCTCCCGCTGCCTACGCGTCCGCGATCTCGAGCACGAGCTTGCCGTGGTTCTCGCCGCGGAAGAGCCGCATCAGGGTGTCGGGGAAGTCCGTCACCGAACCGGACACGACGTCCTCCAGCGACGTCAGGCGGCCCTCCGCCAGCCACGTGGCGAGCTGCGCGACGCCCTCGGGGTAGCGGTCGGCGTAGTCGAACACCACCATGCCCGTCATGGTGGCGCGGTTGACCAGCAGCGACAGATAGTTGGCGGGACCCTTCGGCTCGGTGCTGTTGTACTGGGAGATGGCCCCGCAGATCACGACGCGGGCCCCTCGCGCCAGTCGGCCAAGGACCGCGTCCAGGATGTCGCCGCCGACGTTGTCGAAGTACACGTCGACGCCGTCGGGGGCGTGCTCGCGCAGCGCCTTGCGGATGTCCTGGCTCTGGTAGTCGATCGCGGCGTCGAACCCGAACTCCTCGACCAGCATGCGGCACTTGCGCTCGCCTCCGGCGATGCCGACGACGCGGCAGCCGAGGATCTTGGCGACCTGGCCGACGATGCTGCCGACCGCTCCGGCCGCCCCGGAGACCACGACGGTCTGGCCGGGCTCCGGGCGCCCGATGTCGATCAGGCCGAAGTAGGCCGTCATCCCCGACATGCCGAGCGTGCCGAGATACGTCGGCAGGGGCGCCGTCTCCGGGTCGACCTTGATGACTCCACGCCCGTCGCAGACGCAGTACTCCTGCACGCCGAACGTGCCGGACACCTGGTCGCCGACCGCGAAACCGGGGTGCCGGGAGGCGGTCACCTCGCCCACGGCGCCGGCCCGCATGACCTCGCCGATCTCCACCGGGCGGATGTAGGACCTGCCCGCGTTCATCCAGCCGCGCATCGCCGGGTCGATCGACAGATAGCGCACCCGCACCAGGAACTCGCCGTCGCCCGGCTCGCCGACCGGCTCCTCGACGTGCTCCCAGTCGGTGGGGCGCGGTTCGCCCACGGGGCGTGCGGCCAGGCGCACCTGGCGGTTGGCAGTGGTCATGTCCGGCGGCTCCTGCGGTCGGCGGTGAATCGGGCCGACGGGCGCAACCGGCAGGCTGCCCCGTCTCCGCGTACCGATACGCCATCACGCATACCGGCCAGTCGGTACGACGCCGTGAGCGTACGGTGCCGTCCCGGCGGGGAGCAAGAGGGGCAGAGCCTCGACGCATGAGACCTTCACCTCCTGCCCGGTACCTCGACGGCAGGAGACATTCACCTCACGCCCGGGACGTGGTACGACGTCATCGAGGGGCGCTCCGCGCACACCGGCCGGGTCAGGGGTGGCCGGCGCACGCGGAGCGCTCCTCGACCGTCGGACTATCGTTGCCCGATCACATGAGCGAGCCCGGATCCCGTCCGGGCCGCAGGGCGCGAGGGGGCGGCGGATGGACGCGGGGCGGGCCGGACGCATACGGGTGCCGGTCGGCGACGACGCCGCGCGCTGGGCGACACGGGGCCGCAGCAGACCCGTACTGCTCGTCGTGCACAACGTCACCTCCGCCACCCGGCTGCTGGACGTCCTGCCACTGTTCGACGACGACCTCCGCATCCAATTGCTGGCGACCTGCACCGGATCGTCGGCCTTCCGCTCCGGGATCGCCGAACTGCTCGCGGATGTCGGAGTACCGGTACTTCCCTGGGAGCAGGCGATCACGACCCCGGTGGACCTGGTGATCTCCGCCAGCTTCGGCGGTCAACTCGACGCTTTTTCTGGGCAATTGGCCGTGTTGTCCCACGGGATTGGCTACACTAAAAGACTCGCAACAACGGACAACAACGGACAACAACGGACAACAACGGACAACAACGGGGAGCACGGGTCGCAGGGGCGCCCGGTGCCCGTCTTCGGGCTCTCGCGGGAGTGGCTCCTCACGGCGGACGGGAAGCCGATCGCCGACGCCCTCGTCCTCTCGCATCCCGAGCAGTACGACCGGCTGCGCGCCGCCTGCCCCGAGGCGGCCCCCACCGCCGTGCTCGCCGGGGACCCCTGCTTCGACCGCATGCTGGCGGCCCGCCCGTACCGGGACCGCTACCGCCGCGCCCTCGGCGTACGGGCCGGCCAGCGGCTGATCCTTCTCAACTCCACCTGGAACCCCGAGTCGCTCTTCGGCGACGGCGGGGACGGCGGCGATGACGTCCTGCCGTCCCTGCTGCCCCGGCTGACCTCGGAGTTCCCGGCCGACGAATACCGTCTCGCGGCCGTCCTGCATCCCAACATCTGGCACGGCCACGGCCCGGGCCAGATCCGCGCCTGGCTGGACCGCGCCCAGCGCGCCGGTCTGACGCTGATCGACCCCCTGGAGGGCTGGCGGCAGGCCCTGCTCGCGGCCGACGCCGTCATCGGCGACCACGGCTCGGTCACCTACTACGCCGCCGCGCTCGGCACCCCCGTACTCCTCGGAGCGGCCCCTCTGTCGGGCCTCGATCCCGACGCGCCCGTCTCCGACTTCGTCCGGACGGCGCCACGCCTCGACCCGCGAGCCGGCCTGCGCCGCCAGCTGGAGACACTGCTCGCCGCCCACCAACCGCTGCCCGGCCCCGCCGAGTTCACCAGTTCCGTGCCCGGCGAGTCGGCGCCCCGGCTGCGCCGCCTCTTCTACGACATCCTCGGCATCCCGGAGCCGGACGCACCCGCGCTGCTCGCATCGCTGCCCCTCCCACCGTACGAACCCCCGTCACGCACCACCCCGTTGAGGGTCCGCACACAGCTGCTCGGGGCGGGCGAGGTCTCCGTCGTGCGCCATGCCGACCCGCGCGAGGAGCCGGGCGGTGCGGGCGAAGCGCACCTGGCCGTGCACGAGGACACCCGGGACCCCACCCAACTGGCTCTCGCCGACGTCGTGTTCAGAGAGGCCGGAGCCGCCGATCCACGCTTCGGCTCCCCGGCGCTCTGGACCTCCGAGGCACTCGCCCGCCATCCGCACTGCGCGCTGTCCGCCTGTGTCACCGGCCGGGACGACTGCACGGTCCGCACCCGCGCCGGGCACCTCCTGCACCTGACCGCCGAGCCGTCGACGGATGCCGAGCCGAAGGCGGACACCCCTCCGACAGCGGACGCCGATCCAGCCGTCTACGCCTCCGCGCTGCACGCCTGGCTGGCGGCGGGCAAGTCGCTCGACGAGCTCGTCGCCCAGGGCCTGACCGTGCGCACGGGCCGGGCAGTGCACCGCGTACGGGTCACGCCTGAGGGCGGCCCCCGGCGTTGACGCACCGCTCGCGCAGGGTGCGCAGATACACGAGGTGGTACTCGGCCCTCTCGTCCGCGAGAGCCGTCTCCGCCTCGTCGATCAACCGCAGCGCGACAGTGAACTCGCCCTCCGCCAGGCGGGTTTCGGCGAGGTCGGTGAGGGCGCGCGCCGTGTTGTACGCCTCGCCGCTGTCCCGGAAGAACCGCAGCGCCCGCTCCAGCCGCTCCCCCGCCTCGTCCAGGCGCCCGACGCCGCGCAGCGCACGCCCCCGGTGGCGCTCCAACAGGGCGCGGGCGCGCGGCAGATCGGCGGCGCCCTCCCCGTCGGGTCCGATGCCGTCGAGAATGCCGCCCGCCTCCTCGAAGCAGGCGTACGCCTCGTCCCAGCGCCACTGCCGCAGCCGGAGCAGCCCGAGGAACTCGACGGCGGAGGCGTGACCGCGCGTATGCCCGGCCGACCGCTCGTCCCGCGCCGCCGCGAGCGCTTCCTGCTCGGCCTCGTCCCAGAGTTCCAACTCGGTCAGGGTGTGGGCCAGTTGAGCGTGCAGCGCCCCGGACGCGCGGGTGCCGGGGAGGTGTTCGTCGGCCGTGCGCGCGCCGGTCCGCAGTGCGGGGAGAAGGACGTCGTGGTGCCCCGCCTTCAACTGGAGGGGCCACAGCGCCTGGCAGAGCCGGATGACGGAGTCCCGGGCACCGAACTCCTGGGCGGCGCGGACGGCTTGGACGAGGTTGCCCGATTCGGCGGCGAGCGCGGACACGGCCTCGCCCCGGTTGGCGTAGGCGACGGGGGCGACGGCCCCGGAGGGAACGCGCCAGCTTTCCGGCAGGGCCGCCCGTGCGGCACCGACGGCGAGTTGAACGTAGCCGTCGATGCTGCGGGACATGGCCGCCGAGCACCCTGCGATTCCGTCGGCGGAGGCCGCGGCGGCCTCGGCGTGCGCGCGCACCACAGGCCGGTACCGGTAGCGCCCGCTGTCGGTGCGCTCCAGCAGCAGCGCGTCGGCGAGTTCCTCCAGGAGGAGGGCCGCCTCGCCTGCCTCGGTCTCCGTGGTGCGTGCGGCGGCCGCGGAGTCGATGGCGGGCCAGTCGTAGAGTCCGGCCAGGCGGTAGAGCCGGGCCGCGCCGGGTGACAGCAGCCGGTAGGAGTCCTCGGCCGCCGCGCGCACCGGATCGTTTTCGGGCATGGCGGTCGGCTCCGGTTCCGGCGCTGGTGCGGTCAGGCGGAGCGCGACGGCCCGCAGGGCGTAGGGCGATCCTCCGCAGCGCTCCAGATGGGCGGGCAGTTCGGCGCGGGCAGCGGTGAGCGCGGGCTTCCCCACGAGCGCGGTGAGCAGCTGTTTCGCGTCCCGCCGGGCGAGCGGGCCGACCTCGATGCGCAGGGCGTCGAGACCGGTGAACGGACGCCGGGCGACAACAACCGTGAACACGCCGGGGGCGGAGGTCAGCAGCGGAAGGACCTGTGCGGCGGACTGGGCGTGATCGAGTACCAGCAGCAGGCGCAGCTCGGCGGCGCAGCGCCGGAAGGAGGTCAGGCGGCCCTGGGTGGAGGCCGGTATCTCCTCATCGGGGAAGCCGAGTTGACGCAGGAACGAGCCCAGCACGGCGCCCGGGTCGCTCGCGCCGGGGCCGCGCAGATCGGCGTAGAGCTGTCCGTCGGGGAAGCGCTGGGCCTGGCTCCAGCCCCAGTGCACGGCGAGCGCGCTGGCACCCATGCCTTCCCTCCCGTACAGGAGCGCGGCGCGGGGGCTTCCGTCGAAGGCGCGCGCCGCCTCCTTGTCCAGCACCTTCACGGCATCCTGACGGTCCGTGAAGTGCCGGGTGGTCGGGGGAAGCCGAGGGCGCTCCCGGCGGGATCCGGTACCGGGCAGCCGTACGGCCCCCGCGAACAGCGTCCAGGCCTGGGCGAGTTGCGCGTCGCCGCGCACTCCCTCGTGCACCAGCCGGGCGACGGAGGCGAGTTGGTCGGCGGTGGTCGGCGCCGGGACCTCCCGCCCCGCGATGCGGCGCACAAGGCCTCCGGCCGACTCCCAGGCCCACTTGCCCGCCTCGGTGCCCATTCCCGATCCGACAGCTCCGAGCACCACCGAGATGGCGCCCAGCGACAGGGGATCCAGCATGCCCCGCACTCCCCGCTTCCGACGTCTTCGTGTCAACGGTAGTGGCAGGGACAGCTTGTGATGATCAGTCACCAGGAATTGGCGTCACCCACGGGCGATGCCGTAGGCGCGCTCCACGTGGAGCCGGAGCATGAGGCGGCCGTCGCGCACCATGGCCGCCCGGTAGTCGTCCCAGTCGGGGTGCTCGCCCCTGACGTCGCGGTAGAGCCGGATGAGCGCCTCGACGGTCTCGTCGTACGGATCCTTGGCGACCGGTGTGAGCTCGGCCGTCCCCTCCGCGACCGTGTACGCCCACCGGTCCTGGCTGGTCACGTGGTACGACGCCCGTGCGTCCCGGCGCAGATTGCGGGTCTTGGCGCGGTCGTCCGTGAGAGAGACCCGGATGATCCGCTCGTCGGGGTCGTAGGCGTGGTTGACGTTCGACAGCTGGGGCCGCCCGTCCTGTTTGAGGGTGACGAGCACCCCGCCGTCGTACTCGGAGAGCAGCTTGAGCAGTGCGTCCTGCGTCGCGTCCTGAGTCATACCGGATCAACGCCTGGAACCCCGGTGAGCATTCCGGGCGAACATCGAGTAGACACTGTCTACCTATGATGGTAGACAGTGTCTATGAGTGAACAGGAGAGCGGACTGCGGGCCCGCCTGATCGAGGTCGGGGTGGAGCTGGTGACCAGGGAGGGTGTGCAGGCGCTGTCCCTGCGGGAGATCGCCCGGCGTGCGGAGGTCTCGCACGGGGCCCCGCGCCGCTACTTCCCCACGCACCTCGAACTGCTGTCCGCCATCGCGCGCAGAGGCTTCGCCGACCTGGGGGCCAAAGCCGCGGAGGCGCTCGGCGACGACACGGCGAGCCCGCGTGACCGGCTCACCGTGCTGAGCGGGGTCTACCTGGACTTCGCACTCTCCCAGCGCGGGATGTACGAGCTGATGTTCCGTCATGATCTGTTGGAGAGCGGGGCGTTGGGTCTGCGGGACACCAGCCTGCCGCTCTTCGGGATGCTGGTGGACCTGGTGGCGCGGGTGCGCCCCGAGGCCGACGCGCGGATCGTCGCGGGCGCGCTGTGGGCGAACCTGCACGGGATCGCCCAGCTGTGGGGCTGGGGCAGTCTCCAACTCGCCACCGGTACGGACGACTTCGTACCCCTGCTGCGTTCCGTGCTGGACGCGCACGTCGGGCCGGAGGAACGGTGAACGCACAGATGCATCGGGCCCTCACCCGCCCCGTCACGCTCGCGAGCAGCGTCGTCGGCGCCGTGGTCGTCGCCCTGGACGGAACGGTCCTCACCGTGGCGCAGCCCACCCTGCAACGGGATCTGCATGCCTCGTTCGCGCAGGTCCAGTGGACGAGCACGGCCTATCTCATCGCGGTGGCCAGCCTGTTGGTGTTCGCGGGCCGTCTCGGGGACCGGTACGGCCATCATCGGCTCTTCGGTGTCGGCATGCTGGGCTTCGGAGCGGCCTCGGCGGGCATCGGGGTGGCGCCCGGCATCGGCTGGGTCATCGGGCTGCGGGTCGCCCAAGGGATCTTCGGGGCGCTGCTGCAACCGGCCACCCTCGGCATGCTGCGGGCCGCCTTCCCGCCCGACCGGCTGGGCATGCCCATCGCGTTGCGCACCAGTGCCATCGGTCTCGCGGCGGCGGCAGGGCCGGTCGTCGGCGGGATCCTGGTCACCCGGCTCGGCTGGCGGTCCGTGTTCTTCCTCAACGTCGTGCCCGCGCTGGTCATGGGTGTCCTGGCGCTGGCCGTCCGCGCCCCGGCGCCCGACAAGGACCGGGGCCCCGCGAGCCGCCTCGACCTGCCCGGGGCCGGTCTGCTCGCGCTGGCCCTGGTCTGCCTGGTGCAGGCGCTGGTCGAGACGTCGCGCACGGGCTGGACGGCGGCTACCGCGCTGGGCCTGGCCGGGTTCGCCGGTGCGGGAGCCGCGTTCGTGCGCCATGAACGCCGTACCGCGTGCCCGCTCGTGCCGCCCGACGTGCTCGGGTCGCGGGCCGTCGGCGCGGCGCTGGCCGTCCTGGTGGCCGCCTCGGCATCGCTGTTCGGTGCGCTGTTCGTCGGCGTGTACTACCTCCAGGACGTCCTCGGCCTCGACCCCTTCGGCAGCAGTCTCAGGGCGCTGCCGCTGGCCGTCGCGATGGTGCTCGCCGCGCCGCTCGCCGCCGTGCTGATGCGCCGGTTCGGGCCGCGCCGGACGACGGGGGCGGCGATGGTGCTCCTCGTCGTCGGCGAGCTGCTGCTGTCGCGGCTCGACCGGGCGTCCACGGACGGGGCGATCGGCGGCGGGTTCCTGCTCCTGGGGGCCGGTTTCGGCACGGCGATGGTCACCGCGACGGCCGTCGTGGTGCGGCACGCCTCGGCGCGGTCGGCCGGGGTGGCGGGCGGGCTCCAGCAGACCGCGATGAACGTCGGGCCGACGCTGGGCGTGGCCGTGGCGACCACGTTGATGACGTTCACCGGTGTCGCGATGGGCCCCACGCTGACCGCGCTCGCGGCGATGTCGGTGATCGGCGCGGTGTTCGCGCTGCGGCTGCCGGGGAACTCCGAAGTCGTACCCGCTCCTCACCCTCCGAGCGGGGCCGAGGCGCAAGTGCGTACGAGATCATGAAGGCGAGATCGTTCCGGGCCGGACGGGCCGGGACGGAATCGTCCAGGAGCCGCAGTCGGGAGGAGAGCCATGGGACACCTGCGACAAGAGGCCGAGCCGAGCGAGGCCGGTCTTGATCCGAAGGGGCTCGCCCGGCTCGACGAGCACTTCGCGCACCTGGTCGACGACGGCCGGCTGCCCGGCTGTCTCGTGGCCGTCGCCCGGCACGGCCGCGTCGCCCACCTCACCACGTATGGCGAGCGCGACCGCGAGGCCCGACTCCCCGTCGAATCCGACACCTTGTGGCGGATGTACTCGATGACCAAGCCGGTGACGTCGGTCGCCGCGCTGATACTCCTCGAAGAGGGACACTTCCGTCTCGCCGACCCCGTCGCCCGCTTCCTCCCGGCCTTCGCCGATCCGCGGGTCCACGTCGGCGGGTCGGGCCGCGACACCAGGACCCGCCCGGCCTCCCAACCCCTCCTGATCCAGCACCTGTTGACCCACACGGCGGGCCTGACCTTCGGCTTCTACCACTCCCATCCGGTCGACGCCCTCTACCGGGACGCCGGCATCGAGTCCTCGGTACGGGAGGGCACGAACCTCGCCGAGACCTGCGACCTGTACGCCTCGCTGCCGTTGCAGTTCGAGCCGGGCACGGAGTGGAACTACTCGGTCGCGCACAATGTCCTCGGCCGCCTGATAGAGGTGGTCTCCGGGCAGGATCTCGACGTGTTCCTCGCCGAGCGGGTCTTCCGTCCGCTCGGGATGGACGACGCCGGGTTCTGCGTCACGGACGAGCAGGCGGGCCGGCTCGCCGAGTTGTACGGCGAGACCGAAGAGGGCGGGATCGCCCCGATCGCCGGGCTGCCGCTGCACGGGCGGCCCCGTCTCCTGTCCGGGAGCGGCGGCCTGGTGGCCTCCGCGCGCGACTACCACCGCTTCATGGAGATGCTGCGCCGCCGCGGCGAACTGGACGGGACCCGGCTGCTGAGCCCCGCCACCGTCGACCTGATGACCTCCAACCACCTCCCCGGCGGCGCCGACATCCGCACCTTCGGCAGCCCGGTCCAGCGGGTCCCCGGCAAGGCGGGCCTCGGCTTCGGCCTCGGCGTCTCCGTCGTGATCGACCCGGACATCACCCAATCCCCGTCCAGCGAGGGCACGTTCAGCTGGAGCGGTGTCGCGACCACGACGTTCTGGGTCGACCCGCGCAGGGATCTCACCGTCCAGTTCCTGACCCAGGTACGGCCGACCGGGTCGCACACGGTCGTTCCCGAACTGCGGCGGCTAGTGGCCGAGGCGATCGTGGAGTGAGACCGGACGCCCCGGGCGCTCAGGGGCTGCGCAGCAGCGCCGTCCCGAGGTCGCTCGCCGTGTAGTGCACCTCGCGCCGGTAGCGGTGGCTGGTCACGAGTCCCGCGCCCCGCAGCACGGCAAGGTGCTGGGAGACCGCACCCGGACTCAGCCCCGTACGCGCGGCCAGCTGCGTCGTGGTGCTGGGCGAGCTGGTGTGCGCGAGGAGCCGGGCCCGGCTGCGGCCCATCAGGCGGGCGAGCCCGTCACCGGCGGGGTCGCGCCGCTCCCACAGGGGGCCGAGGGCCCGTGCGGGGTAGACGAGCGCGGGCGGCGCCGTGCCGTCACCGGCGAGGAGCCGGCACTCGGGCGCGAACACGGTGGGCGCCAGGGTGATCCCGGCGCCGTCGAGGTCCAGCACGACGTCGGCGCGGCCGGGCCCGGGGGACGGCAGGTGCGGCGAGACGAGCCGGTCGCCCTCCCAGCTCAGCGTCGGGTGCAGATGGGCGAGCACTTCCCGGATGCCGTCCTCGGCGAGCTGCCGCGTCCGATGCGCGATGTCCGCCTCCAACAGGGCCCGCATGCGCGGCCAGTGGGGCTCGACCGCCGCCCGCCACCAGGCGCGTACGGCATCGGCCGTCTCCGCGCCCACCGCCGCCCGGGCGAGTTCCTCCTCGATCTCGGACAGCGGGCAGCGCGGCGGGGGTGTCAGCGCCTCCGGTACGGCCGTACGGCGCACCAAGTCGGCCAGTGGCGCCGTACGTCGAGCGAGATCACGGCCCTCGACCAGGGGTACGGCCGTGCGGAGCCAGGGCAGATGGACGGCGTACCTGCCGGGGTCGAGGGCGGCCCGGAAAGCGGCCACGGTCTCCCCCAGCGGCGAGATCGCGAACCGGATGTTGACCACATCGTGCACACCGAACCGCACGGTTCCCACCGGCGCCCCCGCTCCGTCGACCCGACTGAGGATTTCGCCCAGCCTAAATCAATGGCGGCCCCGGCCCGCCGGTGGTGATGTTGCCCGCCATGTCCCTCCTCTCTTCCGGCCTGTTCCGGCATGCCGACTTCCGCAGGTTCTGGGCGGCCGACACGGCGAGCCAGACCGGTGCCGCCGTCACACTCGTGGCGCTCCCGCTCATCGCCATCGGCCCGCTGGACGCCACCCCGTTCGAAGCCGGGCTGCTCGTCGTCTTCGAGTACCTGGCCTTCCTGGTGATCGGGCTGCCCGCCGGCGCCTGGGTGGACCGGATGCGCCGCCCCCGCGTGATGATCGCGGGCTCGCTGTGCCGCGCCGCCCTGCTCGGATCGGTTCCGGTTGCGTACGGGCTCGACGTGCTGACGCTCACTCAGTTGTACGGGGTGGCCTTCGGCGTGTCCGTGTGCACGGTCTTCTTCGACGTGGCCCACCAGAGCTATCTGCCTCAACTCGTCGACGACACCGATCTGGTGGAGGCGAACGTCAAGCTGGAGGCCTCCCGCAGCATCGCGCAGGTGGGCGGTCCCGGGGCGGGCGGAGCGCTGGTCGGGGCCCTGTCGGCGCCCGTGGCGGTCCTCGTCGACGCGGTCGGCTTCGTGGGCTCGGCGCTCTTCCTGTCCCGTATCCGCCGGGCGGAGGCAAAACCTCTGGTCCATCCGGACGCGAGCCTGCGCGCGGAGATCGGCGAGGGGCTGCGCTTCGTCTTCGGCAACCCGCTGCTGCGGGCGCTCACGCTCACCGGTGCGATCTCCAACATGTGCGGCACGATCGGCGCCTCCATGCTGCTGGTGCTGCTCAACGGTCAGCTCGGGCTGTCCCCCTTCCTCTGCGGCCTGGTGTTCACGGCGGAGGCGGCGGGCGGACTGCTCGGCAGCCTGCTCACGGTGCGGATCGCCGACCGGCTCGGCCAGGGTCCCGCGATGTGCGCGTCGGTGGTCACGAGCGGCGTGCTGTGGCTGCTGGCGCTGCCGATGTACCAGGCCGACGGACGGTTCGCGGTGGCTGTCGCGCTCCAGGGCCTGGGCTGGGTCTGCTTCATGACGTTCAAAATCAACTCGGTGTCCGTGCGGCAGCAGTTGTGCCCGAAGCCGCTGCTGGGCCGGATGACGGCCACCAACCGGTTCGTGGTGTGGGGCTCCATGCCGATCGGTGCGCTCATCGGCAGCACGCTGGGCCAGACCGTCGGCGTCCGCCAGGCCATGTGGGTCGGCGTCCTCGGCGAACTCCTCGCCGTACTCCCGGTGTTCTTCTCCCCGCTGCGCACGATGCGGCGCCTTCCGCACGCACCGCATGTCGCGGGAGGACCGGGAGGCGAGAGTCCTGCCGCGCGAGCGGGCGCGGCTACGGCTCCACCCGCAGAGTGAAGTCGACCCCGTCCCGCCCGAGTTCGGCCAGCCACTCCTCGGAGCGCTCCGGTGTCTCGGCGGCCCGGCTGAGGCCCGGCGGCAACGAGCCGTCGAGGATGTGGCGTACGCCGAGGGCGAGGGTGCGGGAGACACAGCGGGCCATGGCGCTCTCCTCGGCGGCTCCTTCGAGGTCGAGGAGGTAGCGGCCCGCCCAGGTCTCGCCCGAGCCGCCCTGCGCGTCGAGACAGACGGCGAGGACGACGCGGTCACGGTCCGCGTCGGTCGTCGGGTACCGCGCCGCCAGCTCCTGTGCCAGGGCCCCGATGCGCTGGGCGTCGCCCGCCTTCAGCTCCTCGAAGACGGCGTCCCAGGCGCGCAGCCAGCCGTCGAGACGGAGGGTGCCGCGGACGAACGTCTGCGGTTTCCACGTGGCCGGAAGGCCGTACTGATCGACGAAGGGCACGCTGTCACGGTTCGGATAGACCTCGAAGGTCTCGCCGTCGATCGTATGGGGCCGGGTCGCCTCCCAGGGACGGGCCGCCGTGGTCTCCGCGCCGTCCTCGATATAGCGGGCGGGCGAGCGCAGGGCGCCCAGAACTCCGGCGGGCGCCCAGCTGAAGCGGTACTTGAACTCGTTCGGCACCGCGGGGATGCCGCCGCAGTAGGAGGTCAGGCGGTACGAGGCCGCCGACTCGGCGCCGATCGCCTCCCGGGCGCGGGCGATCAGGCCCTGCGCGAAGAGGTGGTCGATGCCCGGGTCGAGCCCGGCCTCGGTCAGCACCACGACCCCGGCCGCCGCGGCCGCGGGCACCTGCTCCAGGACCGCGTCCGACACATAGCTGGAGCAGGCGAAGTGGGCGCCGCGCTCGACGCAGGCGGCGAGCAGCGGGGCGTGCTCGGGCGCCGGGAGCATCGACACGACGACGTCGCCGGGTGCGAGGTCGGCGGTGAGCGCCGCGAGGGTGAACGCGCGGGGCTCGGCGCGACCGGTCAGGCCCAGTGCCGCCAGGCTCTGCCCGGCGCGCTCCTCGGTGCGATGCCACAGCAGTACGCGGTCGGCGGCGTCGCACAGCGCGGCAAGACCGCTGCCCGTGGACAGTCCGGCACCGACCCAGTGGACGGTGCCGCTCGCGGAAACCAGCTCAGACATTGCGGAACTCCGAGTCTGTGATGCCGCGTTCACGGCAGGCCTGATGGAACCGTTCCAGGCAGCGCCCCCACGGCCCGCCGTGCCCGAAGTCCAGGAGCGGGGGCAGCAGAGCCGCCGAGAAATCGGTGCTCGCCTCGCGAGGCAGCAGCGACGGCAGGTTGTCGATGGCGATGAGATCCAGCGGGGGCCGCTCGCGCAGGCGGCGCACGGGCTGCTCCCAGTCGGTGGTGGTGTCGTAGACCGGCAGGACGTTCATGGGTGAGCCGACATCGACGGTGACGTCCGAGAGCATCCTGAGCCGACGGCCCGGTTCGTCGAGATCCTTGTCCGTCAGGAAGGGCGGGATCGGCCGCGTGGTGAGCACGGTGTTGACCACCAACTCGTGGTCCAGCAGGGCCTTTCGGTCCAGGTCCCGGGTCTCGGCGAGGTCCCAGCAGGTGGGCTCGATCCCGGCCTCGCCGAGGGCGACCCGCGCACCCCGGCCGCTGCGGCCCAGGGCGCCGATCACCAGTGCGCTCAACTCCCCCTCGGACGCCCGGAGTTCTGCCTCCAGTTGCGGCTTCGACGTCGGTTCCAGCGGCGTACGCAGCGCGCCCCGCGCGTGGAGGACGGCCAGCGCCGCCCCCAGGTACCCGGCCCAGTAGCCGAAGGCGGCGAGCCGGCGCCCGTCGTCGTCCACCAGGTACTCCAGGTCGAGCAGCGCCCCGCCGCCGGAGACGAAGCGGCGCAGCAGCCCGGCCGCTCCCGGCTGACCCTTGTAGGCGTGCCCGAAGAAGACGTGCCGGTGCACCAACTCGCTCGGCTCGTCCGGGAGTTCCTTCAGGCCTACGACGACCGCGTCGGGCGGCGCCGAGACCCAGGAGCCAGCCTCGGCACCCCGGCAGCCGGCCTCCTCGTACGCCTCGATCGGGAAGATCCGCTGCGGCGAGCGCTCGACGGTCAGGGTCACGCCGCTCTCGACGAGCCGCCGGGCGTCCGACGGTACGACCGGGGTACGCCGCTCGGTCGTACGGGTCTCGTGGCGCAGCCACAAGTGGAGCTGGGTCATACGCAGTTGACCTCCGGGCGCAGGGCGTCGGCGGCGAAGCGCTCGACGCTCAGGGGGCTGATGTCGACGAAGGGTGAGCGGCCCAGGTACAGGTCCCGGACGACCTCGCCCACGGCCGGTCCCTGGAGGAATCCATGGCCCGAGAACCCGGTGGCGTACAGGAAGCGCGAGCAGGAACTCGCCTCGCCGATCAGGGCGTTGTGGTCCGGCGTGATCTCGTAGAGGCCCGCCCAGCCGCCCGTGCGGCGCAGGTCGAGGAGGGCGGGGGCGCGCCGCTCCATGGCCTCGGCCAGCCGCGGGATCCAGCGGTCGTGCGTCTCGGTGGAGAAACCGGGGCTCTCGTCGGGGTCGGACATGCCGACGAGGAGGCCGGGGCCCTCGGTGTGGAAGTAGAGGCTGCTGGTGAAGTCGATGGTCATGGGGAGGTCCGGCGGCAGACCCGGGACGGGTTCGGTGACGGCGATCTGGCGGCGCAGCGGCGACACCGGGAGGTCCACGCCCACCATCGCGCCGACGGCCCGCGACCAGGCACCGGCCGCGCAGACGACGGTGTCGGTGGCGATCCGGCCCTGCCGGGTGACCACCGCCGTGATGTCGTCGCCGTGCCGCTCGATGCCGGTGACCTCACAGTGCCGCAGCACGGTCGCACCATGGCGGCGGGCCCCGGCCGCGTAGCCGTGCACGACGGACTCCGGGGTGCAGTGCCCGTCGTCCGGGGAGAACGCCGCGGCCAGCAGCCCGTCGGTGCTGATCAGCGGCGACAGTCGGCGCGCCTCGGCCGGGTCGATCACGCGGCTGGGCACGCCGAGCGCGTTCTGCAGCCGTACACCGGCCTCGAACGCGGCGACCTCCTGCGGCGTGGAGAGCAGGAAGAGGTAGCCGACCCGGTGCAGTCCGATGTCGTGGCCCGGCTCGTCACCGAAACGGGCGAACGCCTCCAGGCTGCGGGCGCCGAGCTGGATGTTGAGCTCGTCGGAGAACTGCGCCCGGACGCCGCCCGCGGCCCGCGAGGTCGACCCGGCGGCGAGTTCGTCGCGCTCCACGAGCACCACGTCGGGCACGCCCGCGCGGGCCAGGTGGTAGGCGATGCTCGTGCCCATGACGCCGCCGCCGATGACGACGACGCCGGCGCGGCTGATCACCGGTGGGCCTCCCCTCGCCGGGCGGCGTCGATCACGGCCCAGGCCGCCGCGGCGTCCTGGATGCCGAGCCCGACACTGTTGTAGAAGACGATGTCGTCGGGGCTCGTCCGCGCGGTCCGCCGGCCGGTGAGCACACCGCCGAGCGGGATCAGCTGCTCCGGGCTGAGCAGCCCCTGCCGCAGCGCGTCCACGACGGGCCCGGCGTGCTCCGCAGCGGTCCCCGGATCGTCCACGACGACGGCCGCGGCCCGCCGTACGACCTCGGCGTCGACCTCGCTGCGGGTCGGTTCGAAGGAGCCGACGCTGACGACCGTGCAGCCCGGCGCCAGCCACTCGCCCCGTACGACGGGTGTGCTGCTGAGGGTGCAGGCGGCGACCATCGGCAGCCCGGCCACCGCTTCCTCGGCGGAGTCGACGGCCTTGGTGGCGATGCCGAGTTCGGCCGCCAGCCGCTGGGCCGCCAGGGCGCGGCGCCCGGCGTGCGGGCTCCACACGCGCACGGATCGCAGCTCCCGTACGCGGGCCACGGCCCGCGCGTGGGCCAGCGCCTGCGTGCCGGAGCCGAGCAGCCCCAGCTCCGTGCTGTCGGCGGTGGCCAGCGCGTCGAAGGCGACGGCGCTCGCCGCGGCGGTGCGCAGCGTCGTCACCGCCGTACCGTCCATGACGGCGGCGAGCTGCCCGGTGACCGGATCGAGCGCGGTGATCACCGCGTGGATGGTCGGCAGCCCCGCCGCCGCGTTGCCCGGGTTGACGCTGCCGAACTTGGCGACGGCCCCGGTGTCCGCGGAGAGCCGCGAGACGTAGGAGAAGAAGACGCTGTCGTCGAAGCGGCTGGGATGCATGATCTTCCCGGGCAGCTCCGCGGTGCCGTCACCGAGCGCGGTGAACGCCGCGCGCTGCGAGGCGATCGCCGCGTCGGTGGTCAGCAGCTCCTGGACCTGTTCGCTGGAGAGATACAGCGGACCGATGTCGTCTTCTTGGCTCATGCCCTCAGTGATAGCCGTCTTCGCCGATCCGCAAAAGATCGCCTCCGTCCAGGTGGCCGCCGTCCAGACGGGTCCTGTCGAGGAGGGCCCCGTCGAGGTGCGGGAGGTAGTGGTCGAGGCGCTCCCGCTTGGTCAGCAGGTAGGTGAGGTTCTCCTCGCACGGCGGTATCAGCAGCGGAACCTGTTCGGCGACCTTGATGCCGCCCTGCAACAGCGCCTCGCGCTTGCGCGGGTTGTTGGACAGCAGCCGCACCGACCGTACGCCGAGATCGTGCAGGATCTCCGCCGCCACCCGGTAGTCGCGGGCGTCCACCGGGAGGCCCTGGGCGAGGTTCGCCTCGACGGTGTCGAGGCCCTCCGCCTGGAGCTTCATCGCGCGGAGCTTGGCGAGCAGGCCGATGCCGCGGCCCTCGTGGCCGCGGAGATAGATGAGAATTCCGCGCCCCTCGGCCGCGATCTCCCGCAGCGCGGTGGAGAGTTGGGGCCCGCACTCGCAGTGCATGGACCCGAAGGAGTCTCCGGTCAGGCATTCCGAATGCAGCCGGGTAAGCACGTCCGACTCCCCCAGGGTGTCCACGTCCCCGTACACCAGGGCCACTTGCTCCTCTCCACGGTCGTGGTCGAGGTAGCCGACGGCCTGAAAATCGCCGTACACGGTGGGCAAAGGGGCAATCACGACTCGTTCGACACCCGAGAGCTGAGCGGTCCCGCCGAGTACGCCATAGTTTTCTGTCATGATCTGGTTCCTAAGCAGAGTCGAAAGGCCGTGAAAACATGAGTAGTTCGGGAACGCACTCGACGGTATCCGGTCTGTTGCCGAAGGACACCGCACAGGACGTGCGCGAGCGGGCATCAGGCGTCGCTCGCGCGGTCGCCGTGCTTCCCGTCGGCAGCTTCGAACAGCACGGTCCGTATCTGCCGCTGGCGACCGACACGCTCGTCGCCTGCGCCATCGCACGGGAGGTCGCCGCCGCGTACCCGGTCCATCTCCTTCCTCCGGTGACCATCGCCTGTTCGCACGAGCACGCCGCCTGGCCCGGTACGGTCAGCATCTCCTCCGTCACCCTCCATGCGGTGGTACGGGACATCGCCGAGTCGCTCCGCCGCTCCGGCGTCGACACCCTGGTGCTCATCAACGGGCACGGCGGGAATTACGTACTCGGCAATGTGGTTCAGGAATCCTTCGGCACCGGAACCCGAATGGCGCTTTTCCCGGCCCTGGAGGACTGGGAGGCCGCGCGTGAACGGGCCGGCGTACAGACCTCGTTGCTCACCGATATGCATGCCGGAGAAATCGAGACCTCCATTCTGTTGCACGCCCACCCGGAATTCGTCCGGCCCGGATACGAGACCTCCGATTTCGTCGCGGACGACCGCAGGCACCTGCTCACCCTCGGCATGTCGGCCTATACGGAATCCGGAGTCATCGGCCGCCCGTCACTCGCCTCCGCCGACAAGGGCAAGGAGCTGCTGGCGGGGCTGGCCGAATCCTTCGGCGCGTACTTCTCCTTGGTCACCTCGGAGACGGAACTCCCCGGAGAGGCCCCGCGGCGCCGGCTTCCGTGACGCCGTGTCGGGGACCCCGCAGGGGGTGAACGGGGGTAGGGAGCCGGGGGTGTGTGGGTGCGGGTGGGGCCGGGGGTGCTGGTTCGGTGGGCGTGGGGGGCGCCTGCCGGTTCGGGCAACTCGGCGGTGTCGTGCGGTTCGTGACCGCCGTACGGCTGGTGTTCGTCGTACGACGGCTTGTGAAGGTCTACGGTGTCCGGGGCGACCGCCTCGTGCCCGGCCTCCGGGACCGCCGCCTCCTCCGTGGCAGTGCGCGGGTTCCGAAGCCCCGCGTACCACCGCACGACGAGCACGACGACGCCCGGCAGGCTCGCCACGAAGCTGAGCACTCCGTAGACGACGGCCACGGTCAGGCCCGTCGTCGCACCGAGGCCCGCCGCGCCGAAGGCCCAGGCGGTGACACCTTCCCGGGGGCCCCAGCCGCCGATGTTCAGCGGCAGCCCCATCGCCAGCAGGGCGAGCAACGCCAGGGGCAGCAACTCGGCTGCGGACGCGGTGGATTCGGCGACGCGGGCGGCGAGCAGGAACATCGCGAGGTGGCCGGCCAGCACCACGGTGGACGAGACCAGCACACCGGGCCAGCTGCAGCGGGCCAGCAGCGCCCGGCGCGCTTCGGTGAGCGCGGCGCGGACGGCCCGGCCCCGCCGGGAGATCCCGCGGGCCCGGCCCATCCGGACGGCGGCCACGACCGCGAGCCCGCCGAGCGCGCCGAGCGCGAGCAGTCCGGAAAGGCGGCGGGTCTCGGAGAGGACCGGGGACGGCTGCGTCAGCAGGACCGTTACGCCTACCGCGACCAGCACGACCTGCCCCGCGGTCCGTTCGAGGACCACCGCGCGCACCCCGCGTCCGACGTCGCCGGCGCTCTGCCCGTGCCGTACCGCCCGGTGCACATCACCGAGGACGCCGCCGGGCAGCGCCGCGTTGAGGAAGAGCGCGCGGTAGTAGTCGGCGACAGCCGCGCCGAGCGGCAGCCGCAGGCCCAGCGCCCGGGCCACCACGCACCAGCGCCAGGCGCTGAGCGCGGTGGTGAGCAGACCCAGCGCGAGCGCGGCCAGGAGAGTCGGACCGTCGATGCGCCGCAGCCCGTCCAGGAAGACGCCGGTGCCGAGCCGCCAGAGCAGCACGGTGAGGATGACGGCGCCGGCGATCGTGCCGAGGTGGGTGCGCAGCGCTCCCGCCTTCGCGGACTTCGCCGCCTTTGCCCGCCCGGCGGCCGGCTGCCGCACCGGCACACCGACACTGGCCGTCGGTACGGTCAGGGCGGCGGTGCCCGCCCGCGCGTTCACGTGGTCCCGCCCGTCGGCCGGGGCAGTGCGAGCAGGTCGCTGTGGTGCACCACCACGCGCAGCGTGCCCTCGGCGCAGGCCGCCAGCCGGTCCCGTAGATAGGTGTCGGCCCTGGCCGCAAGCTCCGGTCGCTGCTCGACCGCCGCGCCGACCCAGCCGCGCAGCCACTCCGCCGTGAGCGCGGCGTCATCGAGGCCGAGCCGCCAGGGGCTCGGATGCACCTGAACCGTGGCCCCGTGCCGGGCGAAGGCCGCGCAGGCCTCCGTGATCGCGTCGGGGCCGAGCAGTTCGCCGCGCCGCTGATGGGCGTTGAACGCCTCGCCGATCTCGGCGTCCAGCGGGTGGGGCGGGGTGAGTTCGACCCGGCCCACGACCGAGAGGGTCAGCAGCGCCGGGCAGCCGGCGCCCGCGCAGGCGGCGGCGAGCCGCTCGATCTCGTCGGCGGTGAGGACGTCCAGCAGGGCGGAGGCGGTCACGAGCGCGGCCCCGTTCAGGGCGTCCGCGGTCAGCCGCCCGATGTCGCCGCGCTGCGTCGTGACGGTGACCCGGCTGCCGTCGGCGGCCACGCGGGGCGCCGCGGCGCTGGCGAAGTGCAGCAGGTAGGGGTCGCGGTCGTGCAGGATCCAGTGCTGCGCACCGTCGAGACGTCCGGCGAGCCATCGGCCCATCGATCCGGTCCCGCAGCCGAGGTCGTGGATCACCAGATCGCCGGGCCGCCCCGGCAGGTTCGCCAGCCGGATCCGCAGCGGATCGAGCAGGGCGGACGCCCGCGCCGAGGCGTCGGCCGCCTCGCGCAGTTCGAGCCACTGGGGGGCGAAGCGGGGAACGTCGAGCTCGTCCGCGCCGGGCGACGCGTCACCGTCGAGGGACGAGGCGCCTGCGCCCGGGGGTGCGGCGTTCCCGGCGTAGTCCGGGGCGCCTCCACCCTCGGCGGCGGCACCTCCCGCCGAAAACACGGCAGTTGCCGACCCCGGCGCCACATCTCCCGCCGGGGACACACCATCTCCCGCCAGGGACCCGGCACTTACCGACGTCTGCGCCGCGTCTCCCGCCACGGTTCCGGCACCCGCAGCATCCTGCGAAGCCGTCCTCGCACTCACGCTCATGTTCATGCCGCCCTCCGGGGTTCCCTCGGCAGCCGGGCCAGTACACCGGCCAGGCTGCGGGCGGTTGTCGCCCAGCCGTCCAGGGCCGCCCGGCGGCCGCGGGCGGCCGCCTTCAGGCGGCGGCGCACGTCGGCCTCGCCGAACCAGCCGCGCAGTTCCGCGGCGAGGGCGGCCGGGTCCTCCGGCGGTACGAGGATGCCGGGCACCCCGCCGTCGGGGGCGCGGCCGACGGCCTCGGGGAGGCCGCCGACATCGGTCGCCAGCACGGGGATGCCGCGCGCGAGGGCTTCGGTCACCGCCATGCCGTACGTCTCCGCGTACGAGGTGAGGACCATCAGGTCGGCCGCGGCATAGCTCGCGTCGAGTGCGGCACCGGCCTGCGGGCCGACGAGCTGCAGTCGGTCCTCGAGGCCGAACTTCTCGATCAGGGCGCGGAGTTCGGCGACGTAGGCCGGATCCTGCGTGAGGGAGCCGACGCAGAAGCAGCTCCAGGGCAGGTCGGTGACGGCGGCGAGGGCCTCGACCAGCCGGTGCTGCCCCTTGCGCGGGGTCACCGCGGCGACGCACAGCAGCCGCGAGACGCCGTCGGTGCCGGGGGCGAGCGGCGCGATGTCGGCGCCGGGGGCGGCGACATGGACCCGCTCCGGGGCGAGCCCGTGGTGGGCCACGAGCCGCCGTACCGCCCAGTCGCTGGTCGCGACGACCGCCGAGACGGCGCGCAGGGTCGTCCGTTCCCGGGCGTCCAACTCGGCCGCGACGGCGGGCGGGAGTCCTCTCTCGTCGCCGAGCGGGAGGTGCACCAGCACGGCCAGGCTCAGCCGTTCGGCCTCGGGGACGATGATCTCGGGGACGCCGCAGGCGACGAGCCCGTCCAGCAGGACGACCGTGCCGTCGGGCAACTCCGCGAGCGTACGGGCGAGTTCCGTGCGGGCGGTGGCTCCCGGTCGCGGCCACTCCCCCGCGACGGCGTGCCGCCGGACCTGCCAGCCGAAGCCGGGCAGGTCCAGGCAGAGCCGCCGGTCGTAGGCGTTGCCGCCGCTCGGGGCGGCCGGGTCGTCGACGCCACCGGGCATCACGAAGTGAACGGAGCGCAGGGACATGGGGATGATGTCGGCGTTCTTGAGGGCGGCGTGCTGCACGGGCACGTAGGACAGGGACGGCTGCTCGATGCCGGTACGGGTCAGATGCGTCATGTCGGTCACAGCGCACGCTCGTAACTCGCCCAGGCGATGTGCGACTCGTGCAGGGTGACCGTGATGCTGGCGAGCCCGCGGGCGCCCTCGCCGAGCTTGCCTTCGTGGACGCGGTCGGCGAGCCGGTCGGCGATGACCTTGGCCAGGAACTCCGTGGAGGTGTTCGTGCCCTTGAAGACCGGTTCGTCGTCGAGGTTGCGGTAGTTCAGGTCGCTCACCACGGCGCCGAGTTCCTGGGTGGCCAGTCCGATGTCGACGACGATGTTGTCGTCGTCCAGTTCGGCACGCCGGAAGGTGGCGTCCACGAGAAACGTGGCCCCGTGCAGGCGTTGCGCGGGCCCGAAGACCTCTCCGCGGAAGCTGTGGGCGATCATCAGGTGATCGCGGACAGTGATGCTGAACAACGGACGACCCTCCAGGTGCGGTACGTCTGATCCCCTGCCGGGGCATGCCGTGTCGTGTAGTACGGCTCCCAGCTTCTCCTTGTTCAGCTGCCGGTTCTCCTAATTTCGGAGGTCAGGCAGGGTGGTGCGGAAGGTCAGCCCGGGGCGTACCGCACGCGGTGGCACAACCCGGGTATCTCCCCGGCGGCGAGTTCGGCCATCACGGCCGGGAGTTCTTCGAATGCGCTCTCGCCGGTCACCAGTGCGTCGAACGCGGGTTCGGCGAGCAGGTCCAGGGCGAGGGCGAGCCGGTCGGCGTAGGTACGGCTGTCGCGGCGGGCCGGGGAGACGGTGCCCACCTGGCTGCCGCGGACGACCAGGCGCCGCGAGTGGAAGGCCTCGCCGAGCGGGAGGCTGACGCGCCGATCGCCGTACCAGCTCAGTTCCAGGACGGTGCCCTCGGTGCGGAGCAGCTCCAGCGACCGCGCGAGCCCGGCCTCGGTGGCGCTGGCGTGCACGACGAGGTCGCAGTCGCCGAGGGCGTCCGCGGGCAGGGCGAAGTCGATGCCGAGCGCCCGTGCGACGTCGCGCCGGGACGGGTCCGCGTCGACGAGCTGGACGCGCACCCCAGGGAACCGCCCGAGCAGGGCGGCGACGGAGCAGCCGACCATCCCGCCGCCCACCACGGCGATCCGGTCGCCGATGAGCGGTGCGGCGTCCCACAGGGCGTTGACGGCGGTCTCCACGGTCCCGGCGAGGACGGCACGCGAGGCGGGAACGCTGTCGGGCACGACGGTCACGGCGCTCACGGGGACGACGTAATGCGTCTGATGCGGGTAGAGGCAGAAAACAGTCCGCCCCACGAGTTCGGCCGGGCCTTCCTCCACCCGGCCGACGCTGAGATAGCCGTATTTCACGGGTGCGGGGAAATCGCCCTCCTGGAACGGAGCACGCATCACCTCGTGCTGACTCTCCGGTACGCCGCCGCGGAAGACGAGGGTCTCCGTGCCCCGGCTCACCCCGGAGCAGAGCGCGCGCACGAGCACCTCTCCGTCAGCGGGTTCCGGGACGGTGACGTCCCGGATCTCACCGTGGCCCGGTGACCGGAGCCAGAAGGCTCGGGCGGTGCGCTCCATGGGCGCCTCCTGAACGATCGGGGATTTCTGCACGTACGGAGCTATGAAGCTTTGCGAAGCCGCGCACACGGTACGCGGCGATGATCGAATTTGTCATACGGCCGGAGGATGTTCGGTGGCCCTGAACAACACGTACGACGCGCGGCTCTTCCACCAGGAGACAGCAGCGGGAGCGGGCGCGCAGCTCCTGCTCCTCGCCCTCCTGGGCACGGCGATCGGGATGGGACCCGCGGGCTGGCTCACGGGCGTGGCCTTCGCGCTCGCCACCTGGGCGGTCCTGAACCGCGCCTTGCGCCGCTCGCAACCGCGCTCCTTCGGCCCCGCCAACCGTGTCACCCTCGGCCGCTCGATCCTGGTCGGCGCCGTCACCGCCCTGGTCGCGGACTCCTTCGAGAGCTCCCCGCCGGTCACCCTCTTCGTCGGCCTGACCGCCGTGGCCCTCATCCTCGACGGCGTCGACGGCAAGGTCGCCCGCCGCACCGGCACCTCCTCCGCCCTCGGCGCCCGCTTCGACATGGAGGTCGACGCGTTCCTGATCCTCGTCCTCAGCATCTATGTCTCGATGTCCCTGGGCCCCTGGGTCCTCGCCATCGGCCTGATGCGCTACGCCTTCGTGGCCGCGGCACGGGTCCTGCCCTGGCTGAACGGCGAACTCCCGCCGAGCATGGCCCGCAAGACGGTGGCGGCGTTCCAGGGAATCCTGCTGCTGGTCGCGGCGTCCGACCTGCTGCCGTACGCGGGGACGGTCGGGGCGGTGGCCCTGGCTCTGGGCTCGCTGGTGTGGTCGTTCGGACGGGACGTGCGGTGGCTGTGGACGGTGCGGGACCTCGAGCAGCCGGGGGTCGCCGAGGACGGCAGCAGGGACGGTTCGAGGAAGCCGGTCGGCGAGATGGCGACCGCACGCTGAACGGTGCATGCGGACGGTGCCCGCAGGATCATGGGGTCTCCTCGGCTCGTCGGCGGCTCAGTAGGTGATCTTCACGGCGCTCACCGTGTGGTTGTCCGTCGCGCCCCCGGTGGCCCCGCTGAAGCCGACCAGCAGGTTCGGGGGCAGGGTGACCGCCGTGTCGATGACCTGGGTGCCGTCGACGGCCACCAGCAGGTGACCGGTGGTCGTCACGGTCACGGTGACGGCATGGGTGCCGGTGCGCAGGGCGGGGACGGCGGTCGAGGTGGCGGCGTAGCGGAGGGTCGCGCCGGTGCCGCCGGTGGCGACGGCGACGAAGTTCGCGGACGGGTCGCCGGTGTTGCGGTGGGTGTCCAGGGTGACGGCGATGCCGGGCAGGCCCGAGTAGCCGAGGCCGCCGCCGCCCGCGCCGAGCGCGGTGGGGGTCGCCTTGGACGCGTCGAGCAGCAGGAGGGCGAGACCGTCGGCGCCGGTGCCGCCGCCGATCGAGGCGGTGAAGGTCGCCTTGAGGCGGGCCGAGGGAACGGCGGTGGCCTGGATGCCGGACCCCCTGCTGTTCGCGACGGCCGGGGTGAGCGACAGGCTGGTGCCGGACAGCGCGGCGGAGCCGTTGTACGTCCAGCCGTTGGGTCCGGGCGGCGGCACGGCGTACGAGGTCGCGGTGATGATCGTGTCGCGGACCGTGTGGATGTCGGTCTTGCCGCCGTTGGCGCCGGTGAAGGCCAGCAGGGCGGTCGGCGGCAGCGAGGCCACCGTGGTGCTCAGCAGCCGGGTGCCGTCCATGGAGACGGTGAGGGTCTTCCCGGAGATCGAGACGGCCACGGCGTGCGGGCCCGAGCGCAGCGGCGGTACGGCGGTGGTGGTCGCCGCGTACGTGAGGGTGGAGCCGCTTCCCGAGGTGGCGATGCCGACGAAGTTCGACGACGGGTCGCTGCCGTTGCGGTAGGTGTCGAAGGTGACCGCCACGCCCGGCTTGCCCGACCAGCCGAGGCCTCCCCCGTTGGCGCCGAGCGCGCTCGGCGTGGTCTTGGCCGGGTCCAGCAGGGCGAAGGTGAGTCCGTCGGCGCCGGTGCCGCCGCCGATGACGGTGGTGAACGCCGCCTTGAGGCCGTCGGTGACCACCGGGACGGGGAAGACACCCGAGCCCGCCTGGGAGGCGCTCGTCTGGGTCAACTGGAGGTCGTTGCCGGAGAGTTGGGCGGAGCCGTTGAGTTTCCAGCCGCCCGCTCCGGGTGCGGGGACGGTGACGCGGCCGGGCGCGGTTCCCATGCCGGTGAGCGTCTCGTTCTGCGGGCCCCGGCCGTCGTCGGAGGTGAGCTGGTAGGTGCCGGTGGCCGCGGCGACGGCGGTCGGGGAGAAGGTGACGGACTGGTGCACCACGTCCTCGGGGCCGATGACCTGGCCCTCGCTGAGCGGGTTGGTCACCTGGAACGGGGCCGCGGGCGGTGCCGCCTTGGTGATGGTGAGCGGGATGTTGCCGGTGTTGCTGATGTCGAAGGTCTTGGTGACCGACTTCCCGACCGCGACGCTGCCGAAGTCGGTGGAGGTCGGTGTGACCGTCAGCCGCGCCTCACCGACCACCGCCGTGCCGGTCAGGCTCACGGACGCGGTGCCGTTCTGCCCGGTGACCGAGAGCGTCCCCGAGTTGTCGCCGGCGACCGTCGGCGTGTACTTCACCTGGACGATGACGGAATGCTGGGGCTCGACGACCGTGCCGTCGGCGGGCAGCCCTACGGCGGCGAAGGGGGCGCCCGGCGGACTGCTCGCCGAGATCGTCTCGGCCTCGGTGCCCGTGTTGGTGAAGCTGACGCCGAGGGTCTTGACGGTGCCGGTGGCCACCGTGTCGAAGGCCAGGGCGGAGGGGAAGGCGGTGAGGCCGGGCCGGGTGCCGTAGCCGGTGAGGCCGAGGCCGACCGCGCCGGCGTCGGTGGTGAAGGTCAGGACCGAGCTGTCCGACCCCGGCGTGGTCGGCGTGTACGACACCGGCACCGAGTAGGTGTCCCCCGCGTGCAGCGTGACCGGCAGTCCGGTGGGCGCGGCGGAGAACGCGCTGTCCGTGGGCGTGCCCACCGCCGTGATCGTCACGTCCTTGGTGGCCGTCACCTTCGCGGTGGCCTGCCCGGTGCTGCCCACGGCCACCTTGCCGACGTCCACCGGGCTCCCGTTCAGCGCGGTGGTGGACGGGCGCCCGAAGGCGAGGATGTGACCGTCCCGGGTGCCGACGTAGACGCGGCCGCCGTCGGTGGCGGGCACCGCGAACTTGGACGCGGTGCCGATCGCTGCGGAGAACCGTAGGTTGAGGGTCCCCTTGACCGGTACGGCGTCGTAGGCGCGCAGTTGGGCTCCGGCGCCGTTGGAGCCGTCCGTGTAGACCGCCCAGACGAGGGCGGAGCCCGCTGTCGTGCCGGTGGAGGTGACCACGGGCGAGCCCGAGGTGTAGCCGAAGTTCCCGGTGCTGGCACCGGTGTTGGTCAGCGACGGCCGGCCCGAGCCGTCGACGCCGTACGCGAAGGCCCGCAGCGGGCCCCTGCTGCCGATCGTGTAGACATAGCCGCCCTCCGCGCCGTACGCGGCCGGGTGTCCCCAGACGCCCTCGGTCGGTCCGAAGCTGCCGAGCACCGCGTCGGTGCCGCCGGAGCCCTGGGCGCGGCCGCCGAGGTTGTCCCGGTCGAGCAGGAAGAGGCGGCCGTCCTTGCCGATCTGCGCCAGCAGATGGGGGTGCTGGGTCGTGCCGAAGACCGGGCCGGGCAGCGCCACCGGTCCGCCGGAGCCGAGGTCGGTGTCGTTCTGGTCGAGGGTGGGTGCGTTGGCGGGGCTGAAGAAGTCCTGGGCGGACATCGTGCCGTCGCTGTTGACGCCGAGCCGGACCACGGACTCGGCGAGCTGGCCCGGCGGCTTCGAACCGGGGCCGGGCGCCGGGGAGATGCCGTTGCCCGTGGACAGGAACATGCGGCCCGGCCCGTCGGAGACCAGGCCGCCACCGCTCATCCAGATCCCGGCCATGCCGTTGGCGGAGGAGTCCTCGGTGGCCCACAGGGTGGTCTTGCGGGTCGAGGTGCTGACGCCGAGCACGTAGCCGACGTACGGGCGGATGTCGCAGTGGGAGGCGAAGGCCGCGTAGACGGAGCCGCCCATCAGCAGCAGGCCGGGGCGCTGGGCGGCGGTGAACGCGTTGAAGGGGCGGCCGGGGTCGTTGACCGGGGCGCCCTGCACCTTCACCGGCCAGCCGCTGCGCTCTGCGCCGGTGGCCGCGTCCAGCGCGTGGACGTACCAGTTGGGGTGCTGGGCGTCCACGCCGTCGTTGATCTTCGCGGTGAGGTAGACGGTCTTGGTGGCCGGGTCGTACACGGGGGTCGAGGTCACCCCGAAGTTCGGCACCAGGTCCCCGCAGCCGATCGCCGAGGCCGGCCAGGGCGTGCCGAGGTTCCTCGTCCAGTTGATCTTCCCGGTGGCCGGGTCGAGGCCGTACGCCTTGGCGTTCTCGGTGGCCGCGACGACGGTCTTGTCGGCGACGAGCGGCTGGGCGTAGACCTGACCGTCCACGGCGGTGGAGAACTGCTGCCCGAAGTCGGAGCTCGACACCTGGGCGGGGGCGAGACCGGGCTCGTTCGGGTCCCAGCCGGTGCGCAGGGCGTCGACGGAGACGGTCGTCTCGTCCGCACGGGCGGGCACCGCCGTGAGCAGCGGCAGCATGCCGCCGATGCCGAGCAGCAGACAGCCCGTCAGCAGCGAGGCCACGGAGGCGGGCAGCCGACGCTTCCCACTGGGCCCGTCGTTCACCGGTCTGCGCGTGCTGAACGTACGGGACGACATCTCCACCTCGGTACGTGAGTGCGCGAGGGCGGAGACCGGCATGTCCCGCCGGCGATCATCGTCGGCGGTGCGATCCGATTTTGGGATGATCCGCGTCCGGCCGCCGGGCGTTGTTCATCCCGATGGGTCAAGCCGGATCGAGTCGGCGGTGATCAGCGGTACTTCGCGAGGAAGGCCTTGACGTCGGCCCAGACGGACGGCTGCTGGTCGAGGATGCCGTTGCCGTGGGCGGCGCCCGAGACCATCTGCAGCTTCTCGCCCCGGGACTTCTTCGCCAGCCTGTCCATCTCCTTGGCGTCGTCGGCGAACTGGCCGTCGCCCTTCGCCGCCACGAAGAGGACGGGCATGGTCAGTTTCGGCACGGCCTCGGTGGCGTCCATGCTGTTGTAGAGCCCCGGGCCCGAGAGGGACACGACCGCCGCGGCCTTCGGGGCGATCTTCGACGCGGCGACCAGGGAGGCGGTGCCGCCCTTGCTGGCTCCCATCAGGATGATCTTCTTCGCGCCGTGGGCCCGCAGCCGTGCGGTGGCGCCCTCGATCTCCGGCACCTCGGATCCGCTGCTGTCGACGGCGAGCACGCGGTAGCCGTCACCGGCGAGTTCGTCGGCGGCCGGGACCCAGGAGCAGACGTCGGTGCCCCGCATGTGCGACAGGACGATTCCGGTGGTGCCGGTACCCGTCTCGTAGCCGCCGACGTCGTTGCCCTCGGTGTCCTTGAAGGTCACCGAGCCCTTGAGCTGCTTGCCGGCGAGGCACCCGAAGTCCTTCACCGTGGAGGACGGCGCCGGCGTCGTGGCAGCTTCGCCGCCACTGTCGTCGTCACCGCAGGCTCCCAGCACCAGTACCCCGGCGCAGACCAGCGCGGCCGCCGTCCAGCTCGATCGGTTCATGTGTCCCCCCTGACCAAGAACTCGCCGCAAGCTAGCCAGCGGACCGCGCAGCGTCAACAGATTCAACCGCCCCTGCGGCGCCCCTGCCCGACTTCGGTACGGCGGCCCCGCCCGACTTCCGGGCGGGGCCGCCGTCGCCGCTACCGGGTCGCCGTCGCGCCGGCGACGGCGGCCGGTGCCGGGGCGTAACCGGCGGGCCGGGTGGTGAAGACGCCCCGGCCCTGGGTGCGGCTGCGCAGCCGGGTCGCGTAGCCGAACAGCTCGGCCAGCGGCACGGTGGCCTCGACCACCGCCGTGCCGGAGCGGGTGGCCGAACCGGAGATCCGGCCGCGCCGCGCCGCCAGGTCGCCGAGCACGCCGCCGACGGCGTCCTCGGGCACGGTGACCGTGACGTCGACGACCGGTTCCAGCAGGATCGTCGCGCAGGCGCGCAGGGCCTGGCGCAGACCGAGCCGGCCCGCCGTGCGGAACGCCATCTCCGAGGAGTCCTTCACGTGCGTCGACCCGTCGGACAGGGTGACGCGCAGCCCGGTCACCGGATGACCGCCGATCGGCCCCTCGACGAGGGCGTCCCGGCAGCCGGCCGCCACGGCACGGACGTACTCCTGCGGCACCCGGCCGCCGACGACGGTCGAGCGGAACACGAAGCCCTCGGAGCCCGCTTCGGCCTCCAATGGCTCCACGTCGAGCACGACATGCGCGAACTGCCCTGCGCCGCCGTCCTGTTTGACGTGCCGGTACACCAGCCCGGACACCCCGCGCACGACTGTCTCCCGGTGGGCCACCCGCGGCCGCCCGACATTGACGTCCGGTCCCTGGGCGCGCCGGATCTTCTCCACCGCCACCTCCAGGTGCAGTTCGCCCATGCCCGAAAGGACTGTCTGGCCAGTTTCCGAGTCGGTGCGGACGACCAGCGAGGGGTCCTCCTCGGCCAGCCGCGCCAGCGCCGCCACCAGGCGTTCTGTGTCGGTGCTCCTGCGGGCCTCGACCGCCACGGAGACGACCGGATCGGCGACCGTCGGCGGTTCGAGGAGCAGCGGAGCCGCGGGGGCGCACAGGGTCGCCCCGGCGCGGGCGGACTTCGGTCCGACCACGGCGACGATGTCCCCGGCGACCGCGCGGTCCAGCTCGGCGTGGCGGTCGGCCTGGACCCGCAGAATGCGGCCGACCCGCTCGGTGCGGCGCGCGCCGGTGTCCAGCACGGTGTCTCCCTTCCGAATCGTTCCCGAGTAGACGCGTACGTACGTGAGCCGCCCGGTGGCGGTTGCGTTCACCTTGAACACCAGGGCCGCGAACGGCACTTCGGGGTCGGCGGCCCGTTCCTGTTCCGTGCCGTCCGCGCTGCCGCGCACCGGCGGCACGTCCAACGGCGAGGGCAGGTACGCCACCACGGCGTCCAGCAGCGGCTCGATGCCCAGGTTGCGGTAGGCCGAGCCGCACAGCACGACCACACCGTCGCCGGTGCGGGTCAGGTCGCGCAGGGCGCCGGCCAGTGTCTGCGCGGTCAGCGTCGCCTCGGCGCAGAACTCCTCCAGGGCGGCGGGGTGCAGTTCGGCCACCGTCTCCTCCAACTGCCGTCGGCGCCGCCGCGCTTCGTCGCGCAGGGCGTCCGGCACCGGCCCCTCCTCGACCGTGTCGTGGCCGTCGGTCCAGAGCAGCGCCCGCATCCGGACGAGGTCCACCACGCCGGTGAAGGCGTCCTCGGCGCCGATCGGCAACTGGACGACGAGCGGGGCCGGATGGAGTCGCTGCCTGATCGACTCGACCGCGGTGTCGAGGTCGGCACCGGCGCGGTCCAGCTTGTTGACGAACGCGATCCGCGGCACGCCGTGCCGGTCGGCCTGGCGCCACACCGACTCGCTCTGCGGCTCGACTCCGGCGACGGCGTCGAACACCGCGATCGCGCCGTCGAGGACCCGCAGCGAGCGCTCGACCTCGTCGGCGAAGTCGACATGGCCGGGCGTGTCGATCAGGTTGACGCGGTGGCCGTCCCAGGCGCAGCTGACGGCTGCGGCGAAGATGGTGATGCCACGGTCGCGCTCCTGGGGGTCGTAGTCGGTGACTGTGGTGCCGTCGTGTACCTCGCCGCGTTTGTGGGTGGTGCCGGTGGCGTACAGGATCCGTTCGGTGACGGTGGTCTTCCCGGCGTCGACGTGGGCGAGGATGCCCAGGTTGCGGACGGCGGTGAGAGAGTCGGTGAGGTGAGGGCGCAGGTTGTCGCGCACGGCCGTGGCCTTTCGGGCTGCTGGAACGGGGCAGCGCGATTCCGTCGACGAAACGGCCCGGTGTCGGGCCGGTCAGGACTCCTGGGGCCGTGCGGGCCTCGGTGGGACGTGCACGGGGCAGGGTCAGGTGTTCGTCGCGGTCATCCGGTGCCGGCCGCGCAGCCGGCACCGGACGCTCGAAGACACCAGGATCACCTCGTAGCGCGACGAGGGGACGACGACAGCGGTGCGGTAACGCATGGCCGGGCTCCCCTCACTCGTCACGACGCGCGCCGCCGGCGGTGCCGTACGACGCGCGATTCATGGTGAGTGTAGGGAACCCGGCTCAACCGGGGCGACCGGATATTTTCCGCGTCAGCTCCGTGCGCCCGGTGCGACGGCCACCTCTGTCGCCGTGGATGACGAGTCGTCAAAAGCCTGTGGGGCGCCGGTGACAGGACCGCTGCGCCGCGCCGGCACGAGGAGGGCGGCCAGCGCCGCGGCGAGGCAGAGCACGGCCATCAGGGCGAACCCGTCGGTGTAGCCGGAGGCGTAGGGCAGGCCGGAGGGCTGGAGGTGGCCGGTCACCAGGACGCTGGTCACCGCGGCCCCGATGGACCCTCCGATGGTGCGGATGTTGGCGTTCATGCCGGTCGCGGCGCCGGTCTGCTCAGGCGGGACGCTGCCCACGATCAGGTTGGCCATCGAGGCGAAGGCCAGTCCGATGCCGAGGCCGAACACGCCTGCAGAGAAGGCCACTTGCCACTGCTGGTCGTGCCATACGGCGAGGAAGCCGCAGGCCAGCGCACCCAGCGCGGCCCCGCCGGTGAGCAGCTTCTTGGCGCCGAGGACGGGTTCCAGGCGGCCGCTGAGCACACCCGAGAGGAACATCGCGACGAGCATCGGCAGCATGAGCAGCCCGGACGCGGTGACGCTGGCGCCGAAGCCGTATCCGGCGGTGCCTGGCGTCTGCACGAAGCCGGGGAGGAAGGACCAGATCGCGTACATCCCGGCGCCGAAGAGCAGCGCGGCCGTGTTGGTGGTCCACACGGCGGGCAGCCGCATGATGCGCAGGTCGATCAGCGGGGTGCGGGAGCGGGCCTCGGAGAGCAGCCACAGCGCGAACAGGGCGACGGCGGCGGCGAACAGTCCGATCACCCGGCCGGAGCCCCAGCCCCAGCGGCTCGCTTGACTGAGCGGCAGCAGCAGCGCGACCAGCCATGCGGACAGCAGCACTGCGCCGGACCAATTGACGTGCCCCTGGGCCCTGTTGGGCGATTCGGGGACATAGCGCAGGGCGATCAGCGTGGTGACGGCGACAATGCCGACGGGGAGCCAGAACAGCCACCGGTAGTCCAGTGCGGACACGATGGGGCCGGCCGCGACGATCCCCACACCGCCGCCGGCGGCGATCACGGCGGACAGGTTGCTGATGCTGTGGCTCACCCGGGACGGGGCGAACTCGTCCCGGATGATCCCGAAGGAGAGCGGGAACAGGGCACCGCCGATGCCCTGGACGACCCGGGCGACGATCAGTACGCCGATGGTCGGGGCGAGCGCGGCGAGCAGGCAGCCGAGCGTCACGGTCACCAGGACGGCGACGAGGGTGCGCTTCTTGCCGATCAGGTCGCCGACCCGGCCGAGGATCGGCGTGAAGACCGAGGCGGACAGCAGGTAGGCCGTCATCACCCAGGTCGCGGTGGACTGCGAGGTGTGCAGCGCGTGCTGAACGGTCGGCAGGGCCGGGGCTATCAGCGACTGGAGCATGGAGAACACGCCTGCGCCGGTCGCGAGGACCGCGAAGGTGAGACGGGTGGAGGTGCGGGGCATCGAGAAGCCTCTCCGGATACGAACAGGGTGCGGCCGGGGTCTGCGAGCCACGGTCGTACGGGCTGGGCGGGGCCGCCGGGCGGCACGGACGGCCGTAGGGCGGCGGGAGCGGTGCGGTGGGAACGGCGCGGCGGGCGCACGGCCCGGAGTGCGGTCGTAGCGGGGTACGAGTGCGACGACGATGCGCGCGGCCGCACGCATCCACGGGGTACGCACCCCCGACTGGTAAAGTGGAGGTACCCCTCCACTGTATCGGAGGCATACCTCCGCTTCAACCTCGTTCCGGCCCCGGGAGGCAGCAGTGACGGCTCAGCCGTTCCCCGTCAGCGAGATCGTCGCGTCCCAGCGCCCGCACCGGAAGGACGCCGCCCGCAATTACGACGCCCTGCTGGCCGCCGCGCGCGAGGCGTTCGCGGAGAACGGATCGGAGGCGTCCCTGGAGGACATCGCCCGCCGCGCGGGAGTCGGCATCGGCACCCTTTACCGGAACTTTCCGACCCGCCGCCACCTCTTCGAAAGCGTGTACGCGGACGAGGTGAACGCGCTGTGCCGGTTCGCGCAGGAGGTCGCCGTACTGGAGCCGTGGGAGGCGCTGACCGCATGGCTGCGCCGCTTCACGGACTACATGGTGACCAAACGGGCCGTCCGCGACGCGCTGAACGACGATACGGAGATCTTCCAGGCCTGCCGGGACTCGATGTACCAGGCGGGTGGCCCGCTGTTCGAGCGGGCGCAGCAGGCCGGGCAGGCGCGCGAGGACATGGAGTTCGACGATCTGCTGCGGATGGTCGCCGGCATCACCGCGACGAACTTCCCCACCGACGGCCAGCGCGACCGCGTCCTCGCCGTTGCCCTCGACGGAGTACGCAGGGCGGGCTGACCAAGCGCCTGCGCACGAGGCGTAGTTAGTATCGGGACATACGCGCCGTGCCATGAAGGAAACGGAAAGCGACTCAAGGGGGTCTTGGAACCGGATGCCGGTCAAGGTCAGCGTGATTGTTCCCGTCTACAACCCGGGTCCGTACATCGAGGACTGCGTCGACTCGCTGCTGCGGCAGTCACTGCCACCCGATGAGTTCGAGGCTGTCTTCGTCGACGACGGCTCCACCGACGGGACCCCGGCCCGGCTGGACGCGCTCGCCGCTGAGCACCCTCACTTCCGGGTCATCCACCAGGAGAACTCCGGCTGGTCGGGCAAGCCCCGCAACGTCGGCATCGCCGCCAGTACGGGCGAGTTCGTGATGTTCGTCGACAACGACGACTATCTCGGCGATGAAGCCCTTGAACGAATGTACGAGTACGGCGTGGCCAACGGCGCCGATGTCATCGTGGGCAAGATGGCCGGCAAGGGCCGTCCGGTGCCGGTGGAGCTGTTCCGCCGCAACCACCCGCACGCCACCGTCGAGAACACGCCGCTGATCGACAGCCTCACTCCGCACAAGATGCTCCGCCGCGCGTTCCTGGACCGCATCGGCCTGCGCTTCCCCGAGGGCAGGCGGCGCCTGGAGGACCACGTCTTCGTCGCCGAGGCGTATCTGCGCGCGGACAACGTCTCCGTGCTCAGCGACTACGTCTGCTACTACCACGTCAAGCGGGACGACGGCTCGAACGCGGGCTTCCAGCGCTTCGAGCCCGTGGGCTACTTCAAGAACCTCCGCGAGGCCCTCGACGTCGTCGAGCGCTACACCGAGCCGGGCCCGGTCCGCGACCGGCTCTACCGGCGCTGGCTGCGCCAGGAGATGGTCGAGCGCATGCGCGGCCGCCGCCTCCTCAAACTGCCCGAGGACTACCGCAAGGAACTCTTCGACGAGATCCGCACGGTCGTCGTCGAGCGCTTCGGACCCGGCGTCGCCCCCGGGCTCGCGCCGGCACAGCGGATCGTCGCCGCACTGATCGCCGCCGACCGCTTCGACGACGTCGTGGCCTACGCCCGGTGGGAGTCGGGCGTCGCGCCCAAGGCCGCCCCGTCCACCGTGGCGTGGGCCGACGGCGCGCTCCGGATCGACTTCAGCGCCGAGTTCGCCTCCGGCGGCGAGCCCATGACGTTCCCCGCCGACGGCGCGCCCGCCGCGCTGGACGGCCCGCCCAAGGACGTCGCCGAGGCGATCGCCCTGCTCGGCGCGGACACGGCCAGCCGTTTCGACAAGGCCACCGTCGACCTGATGCTGCGCGAACGCTCCAGCGCCGCCCAGTTCTTCCAGCCGGTGGAGTTCACCCGCGAGATCGTCCCGACCGGGGACAGCGACAGCGGGCGCGTACGGCTGGTGCTGCGCGCCACCGCCACCGTCGACCCGGCCACCGCGTCGAGCGGCGCACCGCTCGGGGCCGGCCTGTGGGACGCGTACATCCGCGTGAAGCTCGGCGGCTGGACCAAGGAGTGCCGGCTGGGCCCGGGCCCCTGGCCGGGCAGCGTCGTCGGGCACGCCGGAGTCGTCGCCGGGCGCGTGGTCCTGCCGTACTGGACCAAGCCGCACGGCGGGCTCGCCCTGGACGTCGACCGGGCGGGCAAGCGCCTCGGCCTCGGCGCCCTGGGGGCCGCGGACATCACGGCCGAGGGCGACCGGTTCCGCGCGTCGCTCCCGCTGTACGTCCCCGGCGACACCAAGGCGCTTCTGCGGCTGACCTCCCCCGCGACCGGCACGGCCGTGGAGGCCACCGGCACCCTGTCCGCCGACCAAGGGTCCGGGACCGTGCTGGAGGCCCTGCTGCCCACCGGCACGCTCCAGGGCGCGACCTGGCGGCCCGCGCTGAGCCTCACCCCGGACGCCGACGAGGCGCGCTTCCTCACCCTGCCGCTCGCCCTGCGCGGCGCGGCCGACGGCGTCCACCTGGTGCTGCCGCCGCACCCGGGTGTCGTACAGCTGCTGGCCCGCAGGACCCGCCGGACCGTGCGGCGCGTGGTCGGCGCGGCGCTCGGGAAGATGGCCCCCACACTCAAGGCGCGACTGCGAAAGAAGGCGTGACAGCGTGCGATCACTGGACATCGAGGGCGCCTGGGTGCTGGAGCCCAAGGTCTTCCCGGACGACCGGGGCTCTTTCCACGAGTGGTACCGCGGCGAGGAGTTCCGCGAGGCCACCGGTTACGACCTGTCGCTGGCCCAGGCCAACTGCTCGGTCTCGCGCCGGGGCGTCCTGCGCGGGGTGCACTTCTCGGACGTGCCGCCCGGCCAGGCCAAGTACGTCACGTGTGTGCGCGGCGCCGTCCTCGACGTGGTGGTGGACATCCGCGTCGGCTCGCCCGCCTTCGGGCGCTGGGAGGCGGTGCGGCTGGACGACGACACCCGGCACGCGGTGTTCCTCGCGGAGGGGCTCGGGCACGCGTTCATGGCGCTGACCGACGACGCGACGGTGGTGTACCTGTGCTCGACCGGCTACGCGCCGGGCCGCGAGCACGGGGTGCACCCGCTCGACCCGGAGCTGGGGATCGCCTGGCCCGAGGGCATCAAGCCGGTGCTGTCGGAGAAGGACGCGCAGGCGCCGACGCTGGCCGAGGCGGAGCGGTCCGGACTGCTGCCGTCGTACGCGGAGTGCTCCGCCTACTACGCGGGCCTGCGCGGCGGGGGGCTCGGCGGCTGACGCCGGGCCCCCCGCCGCGGGGTCAGCGAGCGCCGCCGAGCTGCTCCAGGCTGCGGCGCAGCGGCTCCCAGCCGCGGGACCGCTTGGTGCCGCGGTTGCGGGCCCGCACGAGCGGGCCCCAGAACCCTGCCCCGGTGAAGGTCTCCGGCTTGACCGCGGACGCCCGCTCCAGGACCGTCTCGGGGACCTTCTGCGGGTCGGCGACGTTGTACTCGGCGAGGATCTCCTCGTACTTGTCCTTCAGCACCGTGTTGGTGGGGTCGGCGCCGAAGACCACGAGCTGCCCGGTGGGCTGGGTGTCGACGAGGACGGTCACGAGGTCCGGGCGGTACCGGGCGAGGATCTCGATCAGCTTGTAGACGTCACCGGTCCAGGCGTTGGTGTGCCGGTCACGGGCCGCCTCGTCGATGCTGCGCGGCAGCATGTCGTCGAAGACGATCACGCTGGCCCAGTCGGAGTGCTTCTCGACGTTGATGAAGTCGCGCAGCGCGTACTCGAAGAGGTGCATGCCGTCGATGAACGACAGGTCGAGGGTGGTGCGGCGCCAGTAGGCCAACGGGCTGCGGTTGCGGGCCAGTTGGCGCAGCGGGTGGCGGCCGCCGCGGAGGTGGACCAGCGGGTTGTCACGGGCGAAGAAGTCGTCGCTGGTGGCCTTCGCCAGGTGGACGTCGCAACGGATCTCCGTGACCACCTTGAACGCGGGATCGATCGCGACGCTGGGCACACGGGACAGCGTGAGACTGCGGCCGTCGTTGACGCCGATCTCCAGGTAGTTGCGGTTCGCCGTGACCTTGTGCAGCTCCCGCAGGAACTCATGGCGCTTCACGAGAGGGACTCCTAGAGGGACTCTTGGTGGGTTAGAGGGACTCTTGTTCGTGGATCAGCGGGACTCTTGGTGGATCTCTTTACGGATGCGGGACAGTGCTTCGTGCAGTGCGGGGCGCCAGTCGCGGAGCGGTTCGAGACCGATCTCCTTCCACCGGTCGTGCCCGAGGGCGCTGTAGGCGGGGCGGGGCGCCGGGCGCGGGAAGGCCTCGCTGGTGGTGGGGTGCACCCGGTCCGGGTCGGCTCCGATGCCCCGGAAGACCTCCTTGGCCAGCTCGCACCAGGTGGCCTCGCCCGAGCTGGTGGCGTGGAACACCCCGTGTGCACCCTCGGCCCGGCCGAGCAGCGGGCCGAGGTCGGCGATGCGTACGGCGACGTCCGTGCTCCACGTCGGCTGCCCGCGCTGGTCGTCGACGACGTCGAGGGTGTCGCGGCGGGCCTCGAGGTCGATCATCGTACGGACGAAGTTGCGGCCGTGGACGCCGTAGAGCCAGGCGGTCCGCACGACGGCGCTCGCCCCCGGGAGTTCCTCCAGGACGGCCCGCTCCCCCGCGAGTTTGGTGCGGCCGTACGCGGTGCGCGGGGCGGTCGGGTGGTCTTCCGGGTACGGGGTGCTGCGGGCGTCGCCGGGGAAGACGTAGTCGGTGGAGACATGGACCAGGCGCGCGCCGCGCGTGGCGCAGGCGCGGGCGAGGAGGCGCGGCCCCTCGCCGTTGATCAGCAGCGCCCGCTCCTCGTCCGTCTCGGCGTCGTCCACGGCGGTGTACGCGGCGCAGTTCACGACGATGTCGGGCCGGTGCTCGGCGAGCGCCCGGTCGAGTTCCTCCGAACGGGTGATGTCGAGTGCGGCGCGGTCGAGGCCCACGACCTCCTCGCCGCGCCCGGTCAGTTCCTCGACGACGTCGCGGCCGAGCATGCCGCCCGCTCCGGTGACGAGCCACCTCATGCGTGCCCCTCGCCCTGCTGCGGGGCGCCGCCGCTCGCCTGGTCGACGCGCCGCTTGAGCGGCTCCCACCAGGCCCGGTTGTCGCGGTACCAGGCGACGGTGTCGGCGAGGCCGGCCGTGAAGTCGTGGCGCGGGCGGTAGCCCAGCTCGTCGCGGATCTTGCTCCAGTCGACGGAGTAGCGCAGGTCGTGGCCCTTGCGGTCCTCGACGTACTGGACGCGGTCCCAGTCCGCTCCGCAGGAGTCCAGGAGCAGGCCGGTCAGCTCCTTGTTGCTCAGCTCGGTGCCGCCGCCGATGTTGTACACCTCGCCCGGGCGGCCCGCGGTGCGCACCAGCTCGACGCCCTGGCAGTGGTCCTCGACGTGCAGCCAGTCGCGGACGTTCAGGCCCTCGCCGTAGAGCGGGACCTTCTTCCCGTCGAGCAGGTTGCTGATGAAGAGCGGGATGACCTTCTCGGGGAACTGGTGCGGTCCGTAGTTGTTGGAGCAGCGGGTGACCCGCACGTCCAGGCCGTGGGTGCGGTGGTAGGCGAGGGCGAGCAGGTCGGAGGAGGCCTTGGACGCCGAGTACGGCGAGTTGGGCTGGAGGGGGTGCTCCTCCGGCCAGGAGCCGGACTCGATCGAGCCGTAGACCTCGTCGGTGGAGATGTGGACGAAGGGGCCCACCTGATAGCGCAGGGCCGCGTCCAGCAGGGTCTGCGTGCCGACGACGTTCGTCTGGACGAAGTCGCTCGCGCCCTCGATGGACCGGTCCACATGGGACTCGGCGGCGAAGTGGACGACCTGGTCCGCCTCGGCCATCAGCTTGTCGACCAGTTCGGCGTCGCGGATGTCGCCGCGGACGAACTCCAGGCGGGGGTGGTCGAGGGGCAGGTTTTCCAGGGTGCCCGCGTAGGTGAGCTTGTCGAGCACGGTGATGCGCGGCGCGTCGGGCGCTTCCGAGGCGAGCAACGAGCGGACGTACGTGGAGCCGATGAACCCGGCGGCGCCGGTGACGAGAAGGTTCATGAATGGATGCGCACCTCGCTGTGGTCTCCGAGTACGAGTCGGTGGGCATGGGGAACACCGGGCGCCGGGGTCACCTCGACATGCCGGCCGATGAGCGAGGACTCGATCCGGCCCACCCCGTCGATCGACGACTCCCGCAGCACGATGGAGAACTCCAGCTCGCTGTCCGTGATCCGGCAGTTCTCCGCGATGGAGGTGAAGGGCCCGACGTAGGAGTTGCTGACGACCGTGCCGGAGCCGATGACGACGGGACCGACGATCCGGGAGCCGGTGATCCGGGCGCCCTCCTCGATCACCACCCGCCCGATCGCCTCGGACGCCTCGTCGACGTCGCCGTCGATGCGGGGCTCCAGGGTCTCCAGCACCGTGCGGTTGACCTCGAGCATGTCGGTGACGTTGCCCGTGTCCTTCCAGTAGCCCTTGATGAGCGTGGAGCGGACGTCGGCCTTGGTGTCGATCAGATGCTGGATGGCGTGGGTGATCTCCAACTCGCCGCGCCAGGACGGTTCGATGGCGCGTACGGCGTCGTGGATGACCGGCGTGAAGAGGTACACCCCGACCAGGGCGAGGTCGCTCTTGGGGTGCTGGGGCTTCTCCTCCAGGCCGACCACCTGCCCGGCCGGGTCGAGCTCGGCGACACCGAAAGCGCGCGGGTCGGGCACCTGGGTGAGCAGGATCTGGGCGTCCGGCCGGTGCGTGCGGAAGTCGTCGACGATGCCGGTGATGCCGCCGATGATGAAGTTGTCGCCGAGGTACATGACGAAGTCGTCGTCACCGAGGTAGTCGCGGGCGATCTGCACGGCGTGGGCCAGCCCGAGGGGCCGCTCCTGGGGGATGTAGGTGACCTTTAGGCCGAATCTCGACCCGTCGCCCACCGCCTCCTGGATTTCCACAGCGGTGTCACCGACGATCACACCGACCTCGGTGATCCCTGCCGCCGCGATCGCTTCGAGTCCGTAGAACAGCACAGCTTTGTTCGCCACGGGTACGAGCTGCTTGGCCGAGGTATGCGTGATCGGCCTCAACCGCGTACCGGCGCCGCCGGAGAGCACGAGAGCCTTCATCTGGTTCACCCTAGCCGTGATCGTCCACGACGGGCATTGATTGTTTTCAGTTCTGTGCGATCACAGGCCACCTGGGGCTTCGGTGACAAAACGTACGGCCTGTCCCGCTGCCGAGGCTCGGGCAGCGGAACAGGCCGGGGAACGGGCCTTCTGGATCAGACCGCCGGGGCCGGGTACGTCGGGTACTCGACGCCCGAGACGTGCTGGACCACACGGATGACCTGGCAGGAGTAGCCGAACTCGTTGTCGTACCAGAGGTAGAGGATCGCGTTGTCGCCGTCGACCTTGGTGGCGCCGGCATCGACGATCGAGGCGTGGCGCGAGCCCATGAAGTCGCTGGAGACCGCGTCGGGCGCCGTGGTGAAGTCGATCTGGCGTTTGAGCGGTGACGTCAGCGACACGTTGCGGAGGTAGTCGAGGACCTCTTCACGGGTGGTCTCGCGGCCCAGCCGCAGGCTGAGGATCGCGATCGAGACGTCCGGCACCGGGACGCGGATCGAGCTGCCGGTGATCGGCGCCTTGAGGTCGGGCAGCGCCTTCGCGACGGCGGAGGCGGCGCCGGTCTCGGTGATGACCATGTTCAGCGGCGCGGAACGGCCACGGCGGTCGGCCTTGTGGTAGTTGTCCAGCAGATTCTGGTCGTTGGTGAACGAGTGGACGGTCTCCACGTGGCCGCGCAGCACGCCGTACTCGTCGTTCATCGCCTTCAGCGGCGGGACGATCGCGTTGGTGGTGCAGGAGGCGCAGGACAGGATCTGCTCGTCCGGCTTGATCGTGTCGTGGTTGACGCCGTGCACGATGTTCGGGACGTCGCCCTTGCCGGGCGCGGTCAGGACGACCTTGTCGATGCCGGGGCGCAGGTGCTGGGAGAGGCCCTCGCGGTCGCGCCACTTGCCCGTGTTGTCGATGAGGATGGCGTCGTTGATGCCGTACGCCGTGTAGTCGACCTCCGACGGGTCGCCCGCGTAGATCACCTTGATCTCGTTGCCGTTGGCGATGATCGTGCTCTTCGCCTCGTCGACGGTGATCGTGCCCTGGAACTGGCCGTGGATGGAGTCGCGGCGCAGCAGCGAGGCGCGCTTGACGATGTCCTGGTCACCGCCCTGGCGTACGACGATGGCGCGCAGCCGCAGGCCGTTGCCGGAGCCGGACTTCTCGATCAGCAGACGGGCCACCAGGCGGCCGATGCGGCCGAAGCCGTAGAGGACGACGTCGCGGCCCTCGCCGCGCTCGATCTTGTTGGCACCCGTGGCGCCCGCGACGGCCCCGGCGGTGAACTCCTCGACCGAGAGACCGCGGTCGTCGGCCTTGTACGTCGCGGCGAGCATGCCGATGTCGATCTGGGACGGACCGAGGTCGAGTGCGGTCAGCGCCTGGAGGAACGGCAGGGTCTCGACGACCGAGAGCTCCTCGCCGGCGATCTGCCGGGCGAACCGGTGGGTCTTCAGGATGCTGACCACCGACTTGTTCACCAAGGAGCGGCTGTGCAGCAGGACCGTCACGTCCCGCTCGCGGTGCAGCTTCCCGATGATCGGGATCATCGACTCCGCGATCTCCTCGCGGGTCTTCCAGTCGGTGAACGAGTCGTCATTGACAGTCACAGATTTATCTTTCGAGCTAGGCGGCGCTCATATGGTAACCCGACCGCTTTCTGGCCATGGAGGGGGCTCCCGCCTGGGCACGCCGGGACACGCATCTCGAAGGTGAACTGCTCCTGACAACCGGGTGTACAACCATTCACCCCTTGCTCATGTCGAACTGGCGAACAACGGCGTCTGCCTTGCCGCAGCGGTCCCTGGGGGGAAGCCTTGCGCGTCATGATCCGTCGGTTGTATGCGTTCCTGGGCGTGCGCGGGAAGGCCGACCTGGTTCTTGTGTTCCTGTTCGGCGCCACCTTCGCGGCGCTGCCCGTCTTCGCGCTGCTGCCGTCGCTGTGGGGCTTCGCCGCGGCGTCGGCCGTCAGCTATCTCGCCGACGAGGCACTGCATGTGCGGGCCCCGGGGTTCGTCCGCCGGCTGGCGACGTTACAGCTCAACCGCACCATGCGGTTCGCCACCCGAACGGTGATGCTGCTCGCCCTGGCCGACCGGCTGGACGCACCGGACGCACTGCTGGTCACCGGGCTGGCGGTGTTCAGCGCCCACTTCGCCCTGGTGATGCTGTACGGGGTGCTGCACCGCGCCATCCGGGTGCGCCGGGTGCTGCCGGTGGTCGTGCGCAACCTCGACATGAGCGAGGCAGGCATCCCGGAGCACCCGCCCGCCCACCTCTACCGGCGTTTTCTGCGCAAGCTGCTCCACCTCGACCTGCCGGCCCACGCGGGGCTGCTCGCCGCGCTCGCGGCCGCAGCGCGGTACCCGGCGAACATCGGCTACGCGGTGACGGCCGGGCTCTCGGTGGCGGCGGTGCTGGCCCTGCTGAGGCAGGTCCGCAGGGCCCGCCGGACGCCGGGACGGGAGGACGTGATCCGCGAGGTGAACCGCCAACTGGCCGGGTACCGGCCCGAGGTGGCGCTGTACTTCAGCTTCGCCGCGGTGTCCCGGGACTTCATGTACCAGGTCAACATGTGGATCGAGACGCTGGAGCGGCTCGACCTGCGGCCGTTGATCATCCTTCGGGAGCGGGCCTCGTTCCGCTCGCTCGGCCGCACCCGGCTCCCGGTCGTCTGCGTGCCCAAGGCCGACGACCTGGCCGAGCTGGAACTGCCCGACGTCCGGGTCGTCCTCTACCCCGGCAACGCCGGCAAGAACGTGCACATGCTGCGCGTCGCCGAGGCCAAGCACGTCTTCATCGGCCACGGCGACAGCGACAAGCTCGCCAGCAGCAACCGGGTCAGCAAGGTGTACGACGAGATCTGGGTGGCCGGCCGGGCAGGCCGCGACCGCTATCAGCGGATACGGCACGCCATCAACGACGAGGCCATCGTCGAGGTGGGCCGCCCGCAGCTGGCCTCCATCCGGCTGCACGCCGACCACACGCCCGGCCCGCTGCCCGTCGTCCTGTACGCGCCCACCTGGGAGGGCTGGAGCGACGACGACTGCCACACCTCACTGATCCCGATGGGCGTGTCCCTGATCGAGAAGCTCCTCTCGGAGAACGTACGCGTCCTCTACAAGCCGCATCCGCTCACCGGCAAACGCTCCCCCGCGGCGGCCGCCGCGGACCGGGCCGTCCGGGCGCTGCTGAGCACTGACAACGAGCATCGCGACGCCGCAGACGCACAGGCCGCGATCGACGCCGCCGGACCGCGGCTGAGGGAGATCCAGGCCCGGCTGGGCGAGTTGACGGGGCGTCTGCGCGGCGACGACGCCCAGCAGACCCGTGAGGCGCGGATTCCCGACCATGACGGCACGGCCGAGTGGCACGAGCTGCACGCCGAGTGGCACCGGCTCTTCTGGGAGAGCCGCGGCCCGCTCAGGCACCACGCGATACTCAAGCAACTGCCCACGCTCTACGAGTGCTTCAACCAGGCCGACATCCTCATCAGCGACGTCTCCTCCGTGGTCGCCGACTTCGTGGCCAGTCTCAAGCCGTACGTCCTGACCAACGCCCACGACCTGCCCGACGAGGACTTCCGCGCCGCCTACACCACCGCCGGCGGCGCCTATCTGCTCGACCGGGACTGCGCCCAACTGCCCGAGATCCTGCGGTCGGTGCGCGAGCCGCGCCACGATCCGATGTCGTCTCAGCGCCGGATCCTCAAGCAGTACGTCCTGGGGCCGGACCGGCCCACCTCGATGGAGCGGTTCAACGCGGCCGTCAACGACTTGGCCGACAGGGCTGCGGCAGAACGTGTCCCGACGGAGGGCGTCTCGAACGAGGGCGTCTCGAAGGAGGGTGTCTCGACGGGCGTCGAGCCTCTCGCGGAGCGAGTTCAGGACACCGCGATTCCGCCGCAGCGGGCCGACTCGGCCGACCTGGTCGGGTGAGCGGCGCCGTCAGCCCTTGGTCGCGATGTAGTAGGCGTTGAGCGGGTCGCCCTCCACCGACTTGATGTCGACATGCTCGAAGCCGGCCTCCTTCAGCATCCGGACCGCCGTCTCCTGACCCCACACGGTGCCGAGGCCCGCTCCGCCGGTGCTGAGCGAGGTCGTCATGCAGTAGAAGACCGAGAAGCAGTAGAGCGCGGGGCCGAAGACGTGTTCGGTGTTCTTCTCCAGCCTGCTGGACGCGGCGATGTCGCACATGAGGAACGTTCCGCCGTCACGCAGGGCCCCTGCGATCGCCGTCAGTGTCTCGGCCGGCTGCGCCAGGTCGTGGATCACGTCGAAGGCGGTGATCAGGTCGTACTCGCCGCTGATCTGCGTCGAATCCGCCACGGTGTAGCGCACGTTGCCGACCCCGAGGCGGCTCGCCTCGGCGCGTGCGGCCTCGACGCCGGCCTCGGAGCGGTCCAGACCGTGGAAGCGGCCGGCGGGGAAGGCCTGCGCCAGTACGAGGGGGGCATGCCCCTGCCCGGTGCCCACGTCGAGGACGTCGAGACCGGCGCGGAGCCGCTCGGGGAGGTCCGGTACCAGCGGCACGATCGTGCTCACCAGCGCCGCGTCGTAGACACGGGCGGTCTCCTCGGCCTGCAGCGCCTGGAACCGCGGATAGGAGGTGTAGGGCACGCCTCCGCCGTCCCGGAAGCAGCGCACGACCTGCTGTTCGACCTCACCCATCAGCCCGATGTACGGCATCATCCCGGCCAGGTTGTCCGGGCCGGCCGCGGTGGTCAGCGAGGCGGCGTGCTCGGGCGGCAGGGCATAGGTCTCGCCCTCCGGCTCGTACTCGACGAATCCGCCGACGACCATGCCGCCCAGCCACTCGCGCACGTACCGCTCGTCGAGGCCCGCCGCCTTGGCGACATCCGCACTGGTCGACGGCGGAAGGGCAGCCATGGTGTCGAACAGGCCGCTCTGGTGACCCAGGCTGGTGAGCAGGGCCAGCGCGCTCTTGTTGAGCACATCAACCATTTCCCCCGCGAAAGCCTCCTGCTTGGCAGGATCGAGCGGTGCCTGCTCCTGCCGCGCAGCGTCGGGTACCGCCTGCTTCTCTTCGAGAATCGACATGATCGCCCCTTCCACGTGCCACTACGACGCACCGGCGGGGTCCGGCCGCATTTGTCACGTTACGCCGGAATACGGGCCACGGATCTTACGGAGCGGGAACACCCCCTTCGCGGGGGCCTCGCGCCGGTCATGCGTCAGCAAAGTCTCCGCACGCGAGCACCGCGTCCCACCTGGAAGGATGGACAATCAGCCTTCGCCGTAAATGGAGTTGGCGCAAAGGGTGTGGCGCGACGGGGAGGTGAGTCCGGTGAGCGGACTCGACAGAGGCATCAGCAAGATCGAGGTCTCGTTGAAGTGGGCCCCGAGCCCCTTCGGTGAGCCGGACACCCATCTGGACATCATCGCCGCGACCTATCAGGCGAGTGCCCCGTACGGAAACCCCGTCGACGTCGTGCACTGGGACAGCCGCTCGCCGGACGGCACCATCTATCTCAACCGGGACAGCAAGGACGGCAGGGGCTTCGGCTGGGACGAGGTCATGACCCTGGAGCTCGACCGGCTCGCCGCCCGGTATGTACGGGTGGTGGTCGGCGTCGTCATCCACCAGCAGGGCGGCCGCAGGACGTTCGCCCAAGTACGCGACCGAGGCGTCCGCCTGAGGGAGGGCTACACCGTTCTGTCCGAGGGCGACTTCGGCGACGTACTGGAGGCGACGGCCGCGACCGTCGGCGAGTTCACCCGCGACGACGCCGGAGCGTGGGCCTTCCGGCCGGGCATCCACGGCTACGACACCGAACCGGCGGCCTTCGCCTGGATCATGGGCAGTCCGCGCGAAGCGTGAGAGCGGTGACGGGCGTCACAGGGGCCGTTCCCCGTACCGAGGGACGGCAGGTCCGGGCCGCACTCCGCACAACACCCCCGACGGCACAAACCGTTCGACACCCCGATCCGGATCGCGTTGGCTGGACCGCATGCCCGAACTGCGTACCGACCGTCTGCTCCTCCGCCGGTGGCGGGAGTCCGACCTTGAGCCGTGGGCGGCGATGAACGCCGACCCCGAAGTCCGAGAGCACCTGGGGAAGTTGCTGACGCGTGAGCAGAGCGATGCCGCGGCGGCTGTCATGCAGGCCGAGTTCGACGAGCGGGGCTTTGGATGGTGGGCGCTGGAGGCGGCGGAGACCGGTGAGTTCATCGGCCGCGCCGGACTGGACGCGGTTGACGAGGACATGCCGTTCGCGGGGGTGGACATCGGATGGCGGTTGACGCGTTCGGCGTGGGGTCACGGTTACGCCTCCGAAGCCGCCCTGGCCTGCCTGTCGTTCGGCTTCGAGGACCTCGGGCTGCCGGAGATCCTTGCGTCGACGACCGTCAACAACGTGCGTTCCCAGGCCGTGATGCGCAGGATCGGCATGACCCGGGAAACGGCCGACGACTTCGACGATCCGAGCGTGCCCGAAGGCCCGCTCCGCCGGTGCGTGCTGTACCGGATCGGCGCGGAGGCGTACGGAGCCCGTGTCGCACGTCGCTAGACGCTCGCGACCGGTCTCGTGGCGGACGCGACTGCGACGGCCGTGGCCAGTGGGTCGCGAGCCGGGCGGCCGAGGAGGTCCGCGAGGTCGGGGGCGGTGCCGTCCAGGAACCCGTGTCGGATGCCGGTGGCGATCGAGGCGAGCATGGACGGCTGGAACGGCAGCAGTCCTGATGTCTCGTCGAGGAGCCTGCGCCGGTACTCGCCCAGAGTGAGGGCGCGGTGCGGGACCCCGAGTCGATCGGCCACCTGCCCCGCCGTGATCGGCGTGCCGACGAGGTCGTGGACGCGTCCGCTGTGCCGTGCCGGATGCGCCGCGACGATCGCCGCGGCATCGGCGAGATCCTCGCGCGCGACCGCGGCCAGGGCGCCGTCCCCGAACGCGGACTCCACGGACGCGGACCCCACACCGTCGTCGGCCCACATCAGGAGACCGCCGAAGAGTTCGGCGTAGAGGCCGTTGCGCAGGATCGTCCACGGCAATCCGCTTGCCTGGATGAGGCGTTCGGTCGCGCGGTGCGCGAGTGCGAAACCGAGATGGTCGCCGGCACCGGTCAGGCTCGTGTAGACGACGTGACGGACACCGTCCCGGAGGGCGGCGTCCAGGACCGCCGTGTGCCGCCCGACGACCTGGTCGTCCTCGCCGTAGCCGGCCGAGATCAGCACCAGGGTCGACACATCGGCGAGATCGAGGCCCGCAGGGTCGTCGAAGTCGAGACGTCGCATCCCCTCGCCCGGCGTGCGGCTGGCGCCCGTCGCGGCGACGCCGCGCGCACGCAGTGCCGCGAGAGTGGCCGAGCCGAGATTCCCGTTCGCTCCGGTCACCAAGATCATGTCAGTCGCAGTCCTTCGCCGTGGTTCTCATCGGTAACTACGCTTGATCCTCGACCGCACGCTCAGCGGCCACAAGGAGGCAGTTCGATGTCACCCACGCACACCGGGGTAACCACCACCCCCGCCGACCTCGACCCCTGCGGACGCGCGGACCACCCCGACTGCGGCATCCGCGACGTCCTGGACCGCATCGGCGACAAGTGGTCGGTGCTCGTGATCGTCGAACTCGCGGGCGGGCCGCGCCGGTTCCGCGAACTGCAGCGCGCCATCGACGGCATCTCGCAGCGCATGCTCACCCTCACCGTGCGCAGGCTCGAACGCGACGGCCTGGTGCTGCGCACCGTGTACCCGACCGTCCCCGCCCACGTCGACTACCGCCTGACCGAGACCGGGACCGGCCTGACCCACCTGGTCAAGGCACTCGCCGACTGGTCCCTCGAGCACCGCGCCGTCATCGCCGAGGCACGGCACGCGTACGACCGGACCCACCCCGACCACGACATCCACTGACGGAACCCGTCAGCTCACCGCACGCCACAGGAGTATTTCCGACGCCACTCCGGCCGTCACGCAACATAAGGTTGCGTATTGCTGGGACGACCTCTAGAGTTACACGCAACCAATGGTTGCTTATTGGAGGTCCGCAATGGAGTTCGGAAAGCTGGAGCGCGAGATCCGCATCGACGCGGCACCGGAGATCGTGTTCGACGTGGTGAGTCGTCCTGAGCACATCAAGATGTGGTGGTCCGACGACGCGTCGTTCGAGACTGCGCCGGGCGCGGTCGGCGAACTGGTGTGGGGCGACCGCACCATGGTCGAATCGATCACAGTGGTCGACGTGGATCCGCCTCGCAGGTTCACGTTCCGCTGGGTCGCTCCTGCCGGTGAGCTGCCCGATGCGGACAACTCCCTCCAGGTCACCTTCGAGCTCGAGCCCTCCGGTGACGGCACGATCCTGCGTCTGACCGAGAGCGGCTGGCGGGAGAAGGGCTGGGAAGCCGCCGTACTCGAAGAGGCCTTCCACGACCATGAGCGCGGCTGGGACCTGTTCCTGCCCAGGCTGCAGGGCTACGCGCCTTCCGTGGTGGCGCGATGACCGTCGCCGTCGACGACGAGCTCTGGTCGGCGATCGGCGACCCGATCAGGCGCCGCCTGCTCGACCTGCTGCTCGCCGAAGGGGTCGGTACGCCGACCAGCCTGAGCGATCGTCTCCCGATCTCGCGCCAAGCGGTCACCAAGCACCTGGGCGTCCTCGATCGCGCGGGCCTCGTGCACGCGACACCGATGGGCCGCGAGCGGCACTACGAAGTCGACGAGGCGCAGCTCAGCCGTGCCGTCCGGCAGCTGAATGAGGTCGGCAAGACCTGGGATGCACGGCTGAACCGCATCAAGCGCATCGCAGAACAGATCCAGCGTCAGAAAAATGACCGGTCCAAAGACCGACCCAAAGACTGACCGACCGACCGACCGACCAACTGACCGACCAACTGACCGAACAGCTCACCACCAGACCGCCGCGAGAGATCCCTGCAGAGCCAATTCTTCTTTGGAGGACGCAATGAGTGGATTGCTGCTTGAAGACAAGAACGCTGTGATCTATGGAGGCGGGGGCGCCATCGGCGGCGCGATCGCGCGGGTCTTCGCCCGGGAAGGCGCGAGGGTCTTCATTGCCGGGCGAACGCAGTCGAAGCTCGACGTCGTGGCGCGCGATATCGCCGCCACGGGCGGGAAAGTCGAGACCGCGCAGGTTGACGTGTTCGACCAACAGGCGGTCGAAAAGCACGCCGATGAGATCGCGGCGACGGCCGGCGGCATCGACATCGCCCTCAACGCCGTGAGTGTCATGCACGACCAGGGGACTTTGCTGGCGGACCTCTCGCTGGAAGAATTCATGCGGCCGATCGACGGCTTTCTGCGGACGCTGTTCATCACAAGCAAGGCTGTGGCACGGCACATGGGTCGCGAGCGCCCCGGCGTCATCCTGAATCTGTCCGAGCCGGGTTCCAAACTGGCCGTGGGCGGCATCCTGGGGCACAGCGTGAGTGCGGCCGGCAAGGAGGCCTTCACGCGGGTTCTGGCCGCGGAGCTGGCACCCAGCAACATCCGGGTGATCGGAATCCGACCGCACGCTGTCGTCGATGCGCCGGCGGCGGGTTCGTACACCAAGGACCTCTTCAAGCCGCTCGCGGCGACGGCCGGGCAGTCGGTGCAGGAACTGCTCGAAGGCGGAGGGATGGTGGACGGGACGCTTCTGAAGAGGCTGCCGACGCTCTCCGAGGTCGCGGAGACGGCCGCGTTCCTGGCCTCGGACCGAGTCGGGGCCATGACCGGCACCATCGCCAATCTGTCCGCCGGCGCGCTCGTCGACTGAGACCCGCCGTGTCCGATCAGGCCGACAAGGCCGAGCTGCTTCGTTCCCTGCACGTCCCGGGCGCTCCGCTGGTGCTGTCGAACGCCTGGGACGTGGGCAGCGCCCGCGCCGTCGTCGACGCGGGCTTCCCGGTGGTCGCGACCGCGAGCAACCCTTCTCCACCCGGAGCCGCGCCGGACGACCTCCGGGCCGTCGTCGCCGAGGTCGGCGCACCGGTGAGCGCCGGTCTTGCGCTGAAACGCCGGTCGCTGGACGAGCTTCGTGCCATCGGCCTGGCCCGGGTCTCCGTGGGACCCCAGCTGTACCGCAGCGCACTCGACCACCTGTGCACCCTGATCTCCGGCCTCTCGTCGAGGCACGAGCGTGAAGAACCGGACGGACCGCCCCTCTTGCCGCCCGTGGTCACAGTCACTTGACCCGTGGTGTGAGGCTGGCGCAACTGAACTTCCCACGCGGCCTTACGGATCGGAAACCGCCCGGCTCGACGGTCGGACTAGCGTCGTGACGCATGAGGGTGTGGGAGCCACTACGGCCGTTGCTCGGCAGGCTTGGGGCAATCAGCAAGGGCGGGTCGGGCAAGGGGAGTTCAGAGCGCCGCCATGGCGGCCGAACGGTTTCCGGGCGCCGGCCGATGCCTGGCTGGCGCAGCGTCCGGGGTCGTGTGGCGGTGGTCATCGCGGTCCCGATCTGCCTGTTGCTGGCGGTGGCAGGTCTTGCCGTGCAGGGCCGCGCCGAGGCGTTCGGCGACGCCCGGACGACCCGCGCCGAGGTCGGCCTCAGCCTGCGGGTCCAGGCCCTGGTGCATCAGCTGCAACGCGAACGCGGCCTGACCAACGGCCTGTTGGGCGGCGAGAAGGGGTTCCGGCCTGCGCTGTCCGCTACCCGCAAGCGCGTTGACACGGCGCTGCTCGGAATGCGCAGCGAGGGCGCCGTCGACGGTGTCATCCGGCGCCACCTGGGGCGCCTCACCGGCATCCGCGCCGCTGCCGACAGGGGCACCGCAGACCGGGCTGCGACCCTCACCTTCTACACCACCGCCGTCGACGCCCTCAACGGCGTCGACCCGGTGGCGGAGACCGCGACGCGCGCCGACCGTCAACTGGGCGACGGGCTCGCCGCGTTGAGGGAGCTGGCTGCGGCCAAGGAATCCGTCGCGCTCGAACGCGGCCTTCTCAACGGCGTGTTCGCCGAAGGCGTCTTCCACGGCCGCGAGTACCTCGCCTTCACCGAGGTACGTGCCACCCGCGTCGCCGCCCTGGCCCGCTTTCGGCAGGTCGCCACCGCACCCCAGCGCGCGGCCCTGTCGCACGCCTTCAAAACCGCCGACGCCCAACGCGCCACCGGTTACGAGGATCAGGCGGAGAACGCCGCCGACGGGTCCGCACTGCGCGTGGACGCCGGCACCTGGTGGAACGCGATGACCGTGCTCGTCGACGATCTGTACGCCGTCCAGCAGTCGGTCGGTGACGATGTGCGGGACCGGTCCGACCGGCTCAGCCACGACGCCGAGACGGGCCTGGTCGCCTATCTCGTCGCGGGAACGCTCGTGGCCGCCCTCGTCGCGGGCCTCGCCGCCTTCGCCTCCCGTTCCCTCACCCGCCCGCTCGGCGCGCTCGCCGAGGCCGCCCACGACGTGGCACGGCACCGGCTGCCCGCAACCGTCGCCCGTATCCAGCAGTCCCCACCGGACCAGGTGGAACTCCTCCTCACCGGGGACGCCCCGCGGGCCTCCGAGGTGCGGTCGCTGGGCGGCACGGCGGAGATCACCGAGGTCGCAGCTTCCCTGCACCAGGTGGAGCGCACCGCCCTCCGCCTCGCGGCCCAGCAGGCCGGCCTGCGCCGCAACACCACCGAATCGCTCGCCAATCTCGGCCGCCGCAACCAGAACCTCGTACGGCGTCAGCTCGGGCTCATCACCCGTCTGGAACGGCAGGAACTCGACCCGGACGCCCTCGCCGGGCTCTTCGAGCTCGACCACCTCGCCACCCGCATGCGGCGCAACGCCGAAAACCTGCTGGTCCTTGCCGGGCAGAACCCACCGCGGCCCACCACAGCACCGGCCGACGGCCTGGAAGTCGTCCAGTCCGCCGTCGCCGAGGTGGAGCAGTACCGGCGGGTGCTGATCGCGACCGTCCAGCCGGTGCGGGTACGCGGTCACGCCGTCGCCGATGTCGCCCACCTCCTCGCCGAACTCATCGAGAACGGGCTGACCTTCTCGCCGCCGACCGAACCGGTCGAGGTGCACGGCTGGTACGACGCCGAGGACGACACGTACTGCTTCGCCGTCGTCGACCACGGCGTCGGCATGACCGAGACCGACAAGGAACGTGCCCACGCCCGCTTCTGCGACTCCGGGGACGAGGCCCTCCTCGCCGCGCCCACCCGGTTCCTCGGCCACCTCGTCGTCGGCCGACTCGCCCAGCGCCTCGGCGAAGGCGCCCAGGTCCACCTGTTCGACACCACCGGCGGCGGTCTGTCCGCACTCCTCGCCCTCCCCGGACGCCTGCTCGCCCCCGCCAAGGCCCCCTCACCCCCGCCCGCGCCCGCGCGGCCGGCCGTCGCCTCCCTGCTCAACGGCTTCCGAGCCGGTGTCGCCCGTGCCGAAGCCCACACCACTCAAGGAGCGTCATCGTGACCACCGCCGTGCAGAGTTTCGGCTGGCTCATCTCGGAGTTCGTCCGCACCGCCGACGGTGTCACCGACGCCGTCGCCGTCTCCTCCGACGGCCTCCTCATGGCCGCCTCGGACAGCCTCGGCCGGGATCGCGCCGACCATCTCGCCGCCGTCGTCTCCGGCATCACCAGCCTCGCCCAGAACGCCGCGTCGACACACGGCTTCCGCGGCATGAAGCTCGTCATGATCGAGATGCTCGGCGGCTTCCTCATGGTCGGTCGCATCCGCGACGGAAGCTGCCTCGGCGTCCTGGCCGCCGAGGGGTGCGACGTCGGCCTGGTCGGCTACGAAATGGCGGTCCTCGCCGACCGCGCCGGCGACCTGCTCACCCCACAGTTGGTACGGGAACTGCACTCCGCGCCCGTGGCCGCGGGATAGTCACGGCGCGTTACGTTCTCATCCGTGAAACCACCGCTTTTGTTCTCTCCGCCTCGACCACACGGTCACTGAACAGCGAGGCACGCTCGTCCGTATCCTCTAATAGAGGGCCTTTCCCGGCAGACGTGGACAAGCCCGGCAGCTCGAGGGTGGGCTCCGAAGGGGATGCGCCACATGGCAATCTCGACACGCACGACCCGCACGACCCGCACAGCACTCCGTACGACTGCGGTGGCCTTCTCCGCCGCTCTCGTCCTGGCCGCCTGCTCCAGCGGGGGCGGCGGCGATAAAGCGAGCGAATCGGCGAGCTCCGGCGCGAGCAAGGCCGGGTCGGGGACCCGGGTGACGGTCACCGAGACCGAGTACGCGCTGAAGCTGTCCCGGTCGTCCTTCACACCGGGCACCTACACCTTCGTCACCGACAACGCGGGCAAGATCACGCACGCGCTGTCGATCGACGGTCCCGGCGTCGAGGACGCCAAGACCAAGAACCTCCAGGGCGGCCAGGAGGCAACACTGACGGTGACTCTCAAGAAGGGGACGTACGACTTGTACTGCCCGATCACCGGTCACAAGCAGCTCGGCATGAACAAGGAGATCCAGGTCGGCTGAGACAAGGCCTGGACAGTTCCCGCGGCTGGCAAAAGGCAAAAAACAAAGGCAAGGAGAATTAGAACTCTCCTTGCCACTCTCAACTTATAGCGCACTGGGGGGCTTGCGGCAAGACCCCGGTAGTGACGCAGAATCGTCCGCCGAGGCCACAACCTGCGGATTTGGGGGAACGACGTGCGTGTGTTGTCGACGTATGGGGGACGAGGGCGTGCCTGACAAGAAGTGCCACGGGGCCGGAGGCGCCGGTGATTCGATCGGCCGGGGCGGTGCAGCAGGACACGACTGTCTCGGAGGGGGCGCGGTGATCGAGCAGTACGTGCGGGATCTTCAAGAGGTCGACCAGACGCAGGTCGCGGTCGTCGGCGGCAAGGGCGCGCACCTGGGCGGGCTGTCGCGGATCGAAGGCGTCCGCGTGCCGGCCGGATTCTGCGTGACGACCGACGCCTTCCGGCGGATCATGGCGGAAGCGCCGTCGATCGACGCTCGGCTCGATCAGCTGTCGGCCCTGAACCCGGACGACCGGGAGGCGATCCGCACACTCAGCGCGGAGATCCGGCGGACCATCGAAGGGATCGCCATCCCGGGCGATCTCGCGGCGGCGGTCACCCACGCGCTCGGCCGGCTCGGCGAGCAGGCCGCCTACGCCGTCCGATCGAGCGCAACGGCAGAGGACCTGCCGACGGCCTCCTTCGCCGGCCAGCAGGACACGTACCTGAACGTCGTGGGGCCGGCGGCGATCCTCCAGCACATCAGCCGCTGCTGGGCCTCGCTGTTCACCGAGCGGGCCGTGACGTACCGCCGGCAGAACGGCATCGACCACCGTACGGTCCACATGGCCGTGGTCGTGCAGCAGATGGCCTTCCCGGAAGCGTCCGGCATTCTGTTCACCGCCGACCCCGTCACGGGCAACCGGAAGGTCTCCACCGTGGACGCCGGCTTCGGTCTCGGCGAGGCGCTGGTCTCCGGCCTGGTGAATCCGGACGTCTTCAAGGTGCGGGACGGCGAGGTCGTCGCCAAGGCGATCGCCGCCAAACAGCGCGCCGTGCACGCCCTCCCGGCCGGCGGTACGCAGGAAGTGGAGATCGACTCGCAGCGGCAGGAGCAGCCGACGCTGACGGACGCCCAGGTCCTGCGGCTCGTGCGGCTCGGACGGCGGATCGAAGCGCACTTCGGCCGCCCGCAGGACATCGAATGGTGCCTGGTCGACGACGACTTCCGGATCGTTCAGAGCCGGCCGATCACGACGCTGTTCCCCATCCCCGAGACCGGCGACCAGGAGAATCACCTCTACGTCTCCGTCGGTCATCAGCAGATGATGACCGACCCCATGAAGCCCCTGGGGCTCTCCACCTGGCAGCTGACGGCCATGGTGCCGATGCACGAAGCCGGCGGGAGGCTGTTTGTCGACGTCACCCGCCGCCTGGCCTCGCCCGCGAGCCGCGCCGCCCTCCTGGACCTCGTGGGGAGAGGCGATCCGCTGGTCAGGGACGCGCTGGAGACCGTCCTCGACCGCGACGGCTTCGTCCCGTCGCTCCCGGACGCTGTTCCGGGCGGGCCGCCGGCCGGTGCCGCGTCCGCCCCGATCGAGACCGATCCGGCCGTCGTCGCCGAGCTGATCGAGCGCAGCCGGGCGTCCATCGCCGCCCTGGAGCGCGACATCCGGACGAAGACCGGACCGGCGCTGTTCGACTTCCTGCTGGAGGCCTTCGCCGAGCACAAGCGAGTCCTCAGCGATCCGCTGAGCATGCAGGCGATCATGGCGGGGATGGAGGCCACGTGGTGGCTCAACGACAAGCTGCAGGAGTGGCTGGGCGAGAAGAACGCGGCCGACACGCTGACGCTGTCCGCCCCCGACAACATCACGTCGGAGATGGGACTGGAGCTGCTCGACGTCGCGGACGTGATCCGCCCGCATGCCGAGGTGGTGGCGTTCCTGCAGGGCGTCGAGGACGACGACTTCCTGGACGACCTGGCGAAACTCCCCGGCGGGACCGAAGCACGCGACGCCATCGAGGCCTACCTCGACCTGTACGGCATGCGCTGCGTCGGCGAGATCGACATCACGAGGCCGCGTTGGCGCGAGCGCCCCGCCACGCTCGTGCCCGTGATCCTCGACAACGTGAGGATCTTCGAGCCGGGCGCCGCCGAGCGGCGTTTCGAGCAGGGGCGGCAGGAGGCGCAGAAGAAGGAACAGGACGTGCTGTCACGCCTGCGGGCCCTGCCGGACGGGGATCAGAAAGCCGACGAGACCAAGCGGATGATCGACCGGGTACGCACCTTCATCGGATACCGGGAGTACCCGAAGTACGGCATCATCAGCCGCTACTTCGTCTACAAGCAGGCCCTGTTGGATGAGGCCGAGCGTCTCGTGCAGGCCGACGTGCTTCCTGAGCAGGAGGACATCTTCTACCTCACGTTCCAGGAACTCCACGAGGTCGTGCGCTCGAACCAGGTGGATGACCAGCTCATCCAGCAGCGCAAGGAAGCGTTCCGCTCGTACCACGCGCTCACACCGCCCCGGGTGCTCACCTCGGATGGTGAGGCCGTCACCGGGGCGTACCGGCGCGACGACGTACCGGCCGGCGCCCTGGTCGGCCTCCCGGTTTCCGCCGGGACCATCGAGGGGAGGGCCCGCGTCATCCTCGACATGGCGGAGGCCGACCTCGAAGCGGGCGACATCCTCGTCACGACCTTCACGGACCCCAGCTGGTCCCCGCTGTTCGTCGGCATCGCGGGCCTGGTGACGGAGGTGGGCGGCCTGATGACCCACGGCGCGGTGATCGCCCGGGAGTACGGCTTGCCGGCCGTCGTGGGCGTGGACCGGGCCACCCGGCTCATCCGGGACGGGCAGCGGATCCGCGTGCACGGAACCGACGGGTACATCGAGATCCTGTCCTGACCGACCACACCGCGTCGGCGGCGCCGCCGTCCACTGATTACTGCGGCCCGCCGACGACCGCGCTCATGAGGATCCGTCAGTACGATGCGCGCCGCTCCGTCTGCGACCCCCGCGCTACGGAAGCAGTCGGCGTTCCTTCGCCACAGCAACCGCTCCCGCCCGGGTGTCCACGCCGAGCTTGTCGTAGATACGCCTCAGATGCGTCTTCACCGTCGCCTCGCTGATGAACAGCGCAGGGTCGTGCGCCCCTGCGCCGCCGCCTGGATCGCGGCGAACAGTTCCTCGGCTCGCTCGGCCTTCAGCAGATAGCCGGTCGCACCGGCCTCGATGGCACGGGTGATGTCCGCGTCGGTGTCGTAGGTGGTGAGGATCAGGACGTGCGGCGCACCCGGGCCCTCATCGCGGGGACGCCATGCCCGCGTACGCCGGATGCGGAGTCGGGGCGATCGGCGGCGTCGAAACGTGGCCGTTGTCGGCGACGTCGAGGACGACCTGGTCGTCGAGGCGGGTGAGGGTGAGCGCGGCGGTGGTGGCCCCGGAGTGCTCCCGTACGTTGGCGAGGGCCCCCTGGGCGATACACGCAACAGCGCGGACTGCACGCGGTCGGGCAACGGTGCGCTCTGCCCGCCGTCGTCGACGTGGACGCGCACGGCGAGCCTCGTACCGGACTCCCGCTCGGCGATGGAGGCAGCGGTACGGATGTGGCCGCGGGCCTTGGCCGGATCGGCGTCCCAGGTCCGGTCCGCCACCTGGAGCAGCATCCGCTGGCTGGACAGGCCCTGGGCCCGGGTGTCGTGGATCTCGCCACGAAACACGGATGGCGCTGACCGAAATCCGGCCAGCGCCATCCGTATACGTAGAGAAAGTGTCCGAGGGGGGACTTGAACCCCCACGCCCGATAAAGGGCACTAGCACCTCAAGCTAGCGCGTCTGCCATTCCGCCACCCGGACTAGGTGTCTGCCGCCTGACCGGGGGTGTTCCCCGCGGCGACATGGACAACAATACCAAGGTTTCGGGGTGGCCTTCACCTGCGTATCCGGGCCTCCGGAGCGGGTCCACGGGACACGGCGGGGGCGCGCCTAGAGTCTCACCATGGGTGACTGGATGGCTACGGGAGGCCCCCGGGCGAGGCTGCGGCCGAGGGCGTTGTCGCCGTTGCGGGAGCATCTGCGGGACACGTTCTGGTTCGCGCCCACCGCGGCGATGGTGCTGGTCCTCGTGGTGTGGGCGCTGGCGGCGGAGCTCGACACCGAGATCGTCGAGGCGTTGCAGGACCAGCAGGACTATGACGCGGTGAAGGACCTGCTGCGTTTCGCGGACGACGCGAAGACCGTGGTCACCGTCGTCAGCTCGGCGATGATGACCTTCATCGGTGTCGTGTTCAGCATCTCGCTGGTCGCCGTGCAGATGGCGAGCGGGCAGTTCAGTCCGCGGGTGGTGCGGATCTTCGTACGCAGCAGGATCACCAAGGCCACCTTCGCCGTGTTCCTGGCGACCTTTCTGCTGTCGCTGCTCGTCCTGACGTCGTACGACGGGGAGCCGGACCCCCGGCTGGTCACATCCGTGCCCCTGGTGCAGTCGATCGTGACGCTGCTGATGGTGGCGCTGAGTCTGCTGCTCTTCGTGATGTACGTGAACCAGACGCTGCGCCTGATGCGGGTGGGGCATGTGGTCGCCCGGATCGCCGGGGAGTCGTTCCGGGTGGTGGAGCGCATGCCGGCCGGGCCCCCGGCGGATGCCACGGGCGACCTCGGGCCCGAGACGGCGCGCGTCGCGTACCAGGGGCGCGCCGGGGTGCTGCGGGACGTGAACATCGCCCGGTTGGTGCGTACGGCGCGGCACCAGGGCGTCGTGCTGCGGCTGATCCCCCGGATCGGGGACTTCGTGGTGCCGGGGACACCGCTGCTGGCCGTGCACGGCGGGCCCGCTCCCTCCCGGCGGGCGCTGCGCTACACGGTGTCCGTGGGCGTCGAGCGCACCTTCCACCAGGATCTCGGCTTCGGGCTGCGGCAGTTGTCGGACATCGCGCTGCGCGCGCTGTCGCCCGCCGTGAACGACCCGACGACGGCCGTTCAGGCCCTGGACCGCATCGTGCAGTTCCTGGCCGCGCTGACCCGGCGACCGCTTGATACGTCGCTGCACCGCGACCGGCGGGGGGCGGTGCGGCTGGTGCAGCCGGTGCCTGGCTGGACCGAGCTGGTGGATCTGGGGTTCGCCGAGATCCGGGGGTGCGCGGCGGAGAGTCCGCAGGTCACCCGGCGCATGGTGGCGGGGCTCGACGATCTCCTGCTGGTCGTTCCCGCGGAGCGCCGGGCGCCGTTGCTGCGCCATCGCGAGCTGCTGGTGTCGGCCGTGGAACAAACGGTCCCGGAGGCGGCCGACCGCGCCTTCGCGCTACGGCCCGACCGGCAGGGCATCGGATAGGCGCGGGCCCCGCCCATCGCTGAAGGTGACCGTGAACGGCGGACGGCACCCCGAAGAGGGCGCCGCCCGCCGTTGCCTCACGGAATGAGCTGGTAGTCCGGGAAGTTGCCGGGCAGCCGCTCCCCCACCGGGCCCTGGGTCACGGCGCGCACCAGCAGCTCGCCGCCGACGAAGGCGCCGCGCCAGGACGCGCCGAAGCCGCCGAAGAGTTCGTCGCGGTCGCCGCGGGAACGGGGCTTGCCGCGGCCGACCTTGAACGCGCGGATCTGCGGGGCCAGCCGGTCGTACGTCGCCTCGTCGTCGGTGGACAGGGTGGCGACGAGGGCACCGTTCGACGCGTTCATGGCGGCGAGCAGCTCGGCCTCGGTGTCGACCAGGACGATGGTGTCGACCGGACCGAAGGGCTCCGCGTGGTGCAGCGGCGAGGACGGCGGCGGGTTGAGGAGCGTGACGGGCTGGACGTACGCCGAGGTGTCCTGGCCGGGCACGAAGCGCGCGTCCGACAGCTTGCCGCGGTGCAGCGGGACGGCGCCCCGGCTGACGGCCTCGGCGACCTGGTCGTGCAGCTCCTTGGCCTTGGCCGCGTTGATCACGGGCCCGAAGTCCAGCTCGGGGAACGGGTCCTCGGGGTTCTCGACGGCGAGCGGGTGCCCGACCCGCAGGGTGCGCACGGCCGGGAGGTACGCGGCGAGGAACTCGTCGAACAGGTCGCGCTGGACCACGAAGCGCGGGTAGGCGGTGCAGCGCTGCTTGCCGTAGTCGAAGAGCTTCGGGATGACGGCCGTCAGGGTGTCCCAGTCGGTGTAGTTCCAGATGCCCCAGGTGTTGAGTCCTTCCTGTTCGAGTACGTGCCGCTTGCCGAGGTCGGCGACGGCGGTGGCCACCGCGGCGCCCGTGTCGCGGCCGCCGACGAAGGAGACACAGCCGATCTCGGGGGCGCGCACGAGCGCTTCGGACAGCTCGCCTCCGCTGCCGCTGACGAGGGTGACGGGGATCCCCTCGCGGGCGGCGAGCGCGCTGGCCAGGGTGAGACAGGCGACGCCGCCGTCGGTCGGGGTCTTGGCGATGACGGCGTTGCCGGCCAATGCCTGTACCAGCATTGCGTGAACGAGCACGCTCATCGGGTAGTTCCAGCTCGCGATGTTGGACACCGGGCCGTCGAGCGGGGTGCGCCCCTCGACCATGGGCTCGATGCCGTCGACGTACCAGCGCACGCCGTCGATCGCCCGGTCCACGTCGGCCTGCGCGAGCCGCCAGGGCTTGCCGATCTCCCAGACGAGGAGCAGGGCGAGCAGTTCCCGGTGCTCGGTGAGCGCGTCGAGGGTGGCCGCGACGCGGGCGCGGCGTTCGGCCGGGGGGACGTGGCGCCAGGCGCGGTGCTGGTCGAGCGAGGCGCGTACGGCCTGGCGGGCGGTGGCGCTGTTCAGGCGGGGCGGCCCGGCGATGGGGCTGCCGTCGACGGGGCTGGTGGCGGGCAGGGCCCGGCCGTCCGGCTGCCAGGCGGCGCCCCAGAGGTTGAGGACGCGGTCGTCCCGGAACGCCTCGGGGGCGACGGCGAGGCAGCGCTGCCAGGCGTCGGCCCAGGACGTACCGGACTTCACGACGAAGGGGGTGGAGCTGAGGGTGGATGCCATCGATGTCTCCGCTCTCGGTGCACAGTCGGGGGCGGGAGGGTGGGCCGGCTCCTGCCGACCTGCATGGTGCAGGGGGCGGCAAGAGCACGGGTCGCGTACGCACAGAGGAGGGCGTCGCGCGGGTACGGGGGAACGTAGTGATGCCCTGTTGCTCGCGGCTGTCACCCCGCGTCAACTATGAGTGACGTCACGTTCCTCATCGAGCCGCGCCAGTACCAGCTGGGCGGTCTCCGTCGGTGTACTTCCGACCTTGACGCCGATCGCCTCCAGCGCCTCCTTCTTCGCCTGCGCCGTGCCGGAGGAGCCCGACACGATCGCGCCGGCGTGTCCCATCGTCCTGCCCTCGGGCGCGGTGAATCCGGCGATATAGGCGACGACGGGCTTGGTGACGTGGTCGCGGACGTACCCGGCCGCCCGTTCCTCGGCGTCGCCGCCGATCTCCCCGATGAGCACGATGAGTTCGGTGTCGGGGTCGTCCTGGAAGGCGGCCAGGCAGTCGATGTGGGTGGTGCCGACGACGGGGTCGCCTCCGATGCCCACGCATGTCGAGAAGCCGATGTCGCGGAGTTCGTACATGAGTTGGTAGGTGAGTGTGCCCGACTTGGACACCAGTCCGATGCGACCCGGCTTGGTGATGTCGGCGGGGATGATGCCCGCGTTGGACTGTCCCGGGGTGATCAGGCCGGGGCAGTTGGGTCCGATGACGCGGGTGCCCTTCGCGGCGGCGTACGCGTGGAAGGAGACGGAGTCGTGGACCGGGATGCCCTCCGTGATGACGACCGCGAGGCCGATCCCCGCGTCGGCGGCCTCCACAACGGCCGCTTTGGCGAAGGCGGGTGGCACGAAGAGGACCGTGACGTCGGCGCCGGTGGCCGCCATGCCCTCGCGGACCGAGGCGAAGACGGGCACCGCGATGGGGGCACCTCCCAGGCCGTTCAGGCACTGGGGGACGCCGAAGTCGACACTGCGGCCGGCCTTGCGCGGGTTGACACCGCCGACGACGTCCGTGCCGGCCGCGAGCATGCGGCGGGTGTGCTTCATGCCTTCGCTGCCGGTCATGCCCTGGACGAGGACCTTGCTCTCCTTGGTGAGAAAGATGGCCATGTCCTGCTCCCTCAGCCGGCGTTGGCGAGTTGGGCGGCGCGGCGCGCGGCGCCGTCCATGGTGGTGACCTGTTCGACGAGCGGATGGGCGTGTTCTTCGAGAAGCGCTCGGCCGCGTACGGCGTTGTTGCCGTCGAGGCGGACCACGAGTGGCTTGGTCAACTGGACGGATTCCAGGGCCTGCACGATGCCGTCGGCGACCGCGTCGCAGGCCGTGATGCCGCCGAAGACGTTGACGAAGACCGATTTCACGGCCGGGTCGGAGAGGATGACGGACAGGCCGTCGGCCATGATCTGGGCGGAGGCTCCGCCGCCGATGTCGAGGAAGTTGGCGGGGCGGGCGCCGCAGCCCGCGACCACGTCGAGGGTCGACATGACCAGGCCGGCGCCGTTGCCGATGATGCCGACCTCGCCGTCCAGCTTGACGTAGTTGAGCCCCTTGGCCGCAGCCGCCGCCTCCAGCGGGTCGTCGCGTGCGGCGTCCTCGGCTCCCCAACGCGCCTGTCGGAAGCGGGCGTTGTCGTCGAGGGTGACCTTGCCGTCCAGGGCGAGGATCTGCCCCTGCGCCGTACGGACGAGGGGGTTCACCTCGACGAGGACGGCATCCTCGCGGGTGAGCACCTCCCAGAGCCGTACGAGGACGTCGACGGTCCCTGGCGGCAGTCCGGCCGTCTCGGCGATCTCCGTGGCCTTCGCCGAGGTGACGCCCTCGGCGGGATCGATCGGGATGCGGGCGACGGCCTCGGGCCTGGTCGCGGCCACCTCCTCGATGTCCATGCCGCCCTCGGCGGAGGCGATCGCGAGGAAGCGGCCGGCGGCGCGGTCGAGGACGTAGGAGACGTAGAACTCGCATCCGATGTCGACCGGTTGGGCCAGCATGACCTTGCCGACGGTGTGGCCCTTGATGTCCATGCCGAGGATCTGCCGTGCGGTCAGTTCGGTGGCGGCCGGGTCCGCGGCGAGCTTCACGCCGCCCGCCTTGCCGCGGCCGCCGGTCTTCACCTGCGCCTTGACGACGACGCGGCCGCCGAGCCTGCGGGCGATCTCACGCGCCTCCTTGGGCGAGGCCGTGACCTCGGCCTTCGGCACCAAGATGCCGTGTTCCTCGAAGAGTTGCCTTGCCTGGTGCTCGTACAGGTCCATTCCGGCTCCTGACTCAAAAGTGCCGCACGCCCCCTGGACACCACCCACTGGATGCGGGATAACAAGCTTCATACAGTATTCGTCGACTGTATGCAATGTACCGCGAGAGCGTTCCAACCCCCTACGAAGGGACAGGACTTCGCCATGCCTGACGACAGCAGCGACAAGAACCAAGCCCTCATCTCCGGTGGGCATCTGGTCGCCAAGGCACTCAAAGCGGAGGGTGTGGAGGTCATCTACACCCTGTGCGGCGGCCACATCATCGACATCTACGACGGCTGCGTCGACGAGGGCATCGAGGTCGTCGACGTCCGCCACGAACAGGTCGCCGCCCACGCCGCCGACGGTTACGCACGCATCACCGGGAAACCGGGTTGCGCGGTCGTCACGGCGGGTCCCGGTACCACCGACGCGGTGACCGGTGTCGCCAACGCCTTCCGCGCGGAGTCCCCGATGCTGCTGATCGGCGGCCAGGGGGCGCACACCCAGCACAAGATGGGGTCCCTGCAGGACCTGCCGCACGTCGACATGATGACGCCGATCACCAAGTTCGCGGCGACCGTGCCGGACACGGCGCGCGCGGCCGACATGGTGTCGATGGCGTTCCGCGAGTGCTACCACGGTGCGCCCGGCCCCTCCTTCCTGGAGATCCCACGCGACGTGCTGGACGCCAAGGTGCCGGTCGACAAGGCCCGGATCCCCGCCGCCGGCCAGTACCGCGCCTCGACCCGCTCGGCGGGTGACCCCGAGGCCATCGAGAAGCTCGCCGACCTCCTCCTGCACGCCGAGAAGCCCGCGGTCCTGCTGGGCAGTCAGGTGTGGACGACCCGGGGCACGGCAGCCGCCATCGACCTCGTCCGCACCCTCAACATCCCGGCGTACATGAACGGGGCAGGGCGCGGCACCCTGCCGCCCGGGGACCCGCACCACTTCCAGCTCTCGCGCCGGTACGCCTTCTCCAACGCCGACGTGATCGTCATCGTCGGCACGCCCTTCGACTTCCGCATGGGCTACGGCAGGCGGCTGTCGCCGGACGCGACCGTCGTGCAGATCGACCTCGACTACCGGACCGTCGGCAAGAACCGGGACATCGACCTCGGGATCGTCGGCGACGCGGGGCTGATCCTGAAGTCGGTGACCGAGGCCGCTTCCGGGCGCCTGAACGGAGGCGCGGCCCGGCGCAAGGAGTGGCTGGACGAGCTGCGCGCCGCCGAGCAGACCGCGATCGAGAAGCGGCTGCCCAGCCTGAGGTCGGACGCCTCGCCGATCCACCCCTACCGTCTGGTCAGCGAGGTCAACGACTTCCTCACCGAGGACTCGATCTACATCGGCGACGGCGGCGACATCGTCACCTTCTCCGGGCAGGTCGTGCAGCCCAAGTCACCCGGGCACTGGATGGACCCGGGCCCCCTCGGCACCCTCGGCGTCGGCATCCCCTTCGTCCTGGCGGCCAAGCAGGCACGGCCCGACAAGGAGGTCGTCGCCCTCTTCGGAGACGGCGCCTTCTCGCTGACCGGCTGGGACTTCGAGACCCTCGTCCGCTACGACCTCCCCTTCGTCGGCATCGTCGGCAACAACTCCTCGATGAACCAGATCCGTTACGGCCAGGCCGCGAAGTACGGCCTGGAGCGCGAGCGGGTCGGCAACACCCTCGGCGACGTCCACTACGACAAGTTCGCCCAGATGCTGGGGGGTTACGGCGAGGAGGTCCGCGACCCCGCCGACATCGCCCCGGCACTCCGGCGCGCCCGTGAGTCGGGCAAGCCGTCACTGATCAACGTCTGGGTCGACCCGGACGCGTACGCCCCCGGAACCATGAACCAGACGATGTACAAGTGAGGTGGCCCCGATGACAGCGACGACATCGACGACATCGACGGCAGGAACATCGACCAAGGCTCTCGAAGGCATCCGCGTCCTCGACATGACGCACGTCCAGTCCGGCCCCTCCGCGACCCAGCTGCTCGCCTGGCTCGGCGCGGACGTCGTCAAGCTGGAGGCGCCGACCGGAGACATCACGCGTGGGCAGCTGCGCGACCTCCCGGACGTCGACTCCCTCTACTTCACGATGCTCAACTGCAACAAGCGGAGCATCACCCTCAACACCAAGACCGAGCGCGGCAAGGAGATCCTCACCGACCTGATCCGGCGCTCCGACGTCATGGTCGAGAACTTCGGGCCGGGCGCGGTCGACCGCATGGGCTTCACCTGGGACCGCATCCAGGAGATCAATCCGCGGATCGTCTATGCCTCCATCAAGGGGTTCGGGGACGGCCCGTACACCAACTTCAAGGCGTACGAGGTCGTCGCGCAGGCCATGGGCGGGTCGATGTCCACCACGGGCTTCGAGGACGGGCCGCCGCTGGCGACGGGGGCCCAGATCGGGGACTCGGGCACGGGCATCCATGCCGTGGCGGGGATTCTCGCGGCGCTGTACCAGCGGGAGAACACCGGGCGCGGTCAGCGGGTCAATGTGGCCATGCAGCATGCTGTGCTCAACCTCTGCCGGGTGAAGCTGCGCGATCAGCAGCGGCTGGCCCATGGCCCGCTCCGTGAATATCCCAACGACGACTTCGGCGACGAGGTTCCCAGGTCCGGGAACGCGTCGGGCGGCGGTCAGCCGGGCTGGGCGGTCAAGTGCGCGCCCGGCGGCCCCAACGACTACGTGTACGTCATCGTGCAGCCTGTCGGCTGGAAGCCGCTCAGCGAGCTGATCGGGCGGCCCGAGCTGGCGGAGGACCCCGAGTGGGCGACTCCGGCGGCGCGGCTGCCCCAGCTCAGCAAGATGTTCCAGCTCATCGAGGAGTGGTCCTCCACGCTCCCCAAGTGGGAGGTGCTGGAGAGGCTCAACGCCCACAACATCCCGTGCGGCCCGATCCTGTCCACCAAGGAGATCATCGAGGACAAGTCGCTGGCCGCCAACGAGATGGTCGTGAAGGTGCCGCACCCCCAGCGGGGCGAGTTCACCACCGTGGGCAGTCCGCTGAAGCTCTCCGACTCCCCCGTGGACGTGACCAGTTCACCGCTGCTCGGCGAGCACAACGAAGAGGTCTACATCGGCGAGCTCGGCCTCGGCGACGAGGAACTGCGCCTGCTCAAGTCGAACGGGGTGATCTGAGTGATGGCCGAAGACCGGGTGCTGAGGGTGCGCACACTCCTCGACTCCGTACGGGCCGAGGGGCGCGCCGCGCTGACCGCGCCCGAGGGCAAGGTGATCGCCGACGCGTACGGGATCGCCGTGCCCGGTGAGGAGTTGGCCACGGACGTCGACGAGGCGGTGGCGTGCGCGGCGCGCTTCGGCGGTCCCGTCGTGATGAAGATCGTCTCCCCCGACATCCTGCACAAGACCGACGCGGGCGGCGTCGTCGTCGGCGTGGCGGGTTCGACGGACGTGCGTGCCGCGTTCTGCCGGATCGTCGAGAACGCGCGGGCGTACGACCCGAAGGCGCGCATCGACGGGGTACAGGTGCAGGAACTGCTGCCCCAGGGGCAGGAGGTCATCGTCGGGGCGGTGACGGATCCGACGTTCGGCAAGGTCGTCGCCTTCGGGCTGGGCGGTGTGCTGGTGGAGGTCCTGAAGGACGTCACCTTCCGCCTCGCCCCGGTGGACGCCGACGAGGCGCTGTCCATGCTGGACTCGATCCGCGCCGCGGAGATCCTGCGTGGGGTGCGCGGTGCGCCGGCCGTGGACCGGTGGGCGCTCGCCGAGCAGATCCGCCGGGTCTCCGAACTCGTCGCGGACTTCCCGGAGATCGCCGAAGTGGACCTCAACCCGGTGATCGCCACGCCGGAGAGCGCGATAGCGGCGGACATCCGCGTGATCCTCGCGGAGGAGGTGGTCAAGCCCCGCAGGAAGTACTCGCGGGAGGAGATCCTGACCTCGATGCGCCGGCTGATGCAGCCCTCGTCCGTGGCCGTGATCGGCGCGTCCAACGAGCAGGGCAAGATCGGCAATTCGGTGATGCGCAACCTCATCGACGGCGGCTTCGCCGGGGAGATCCATCCGGTGAACCCCAGGGCCGATGACATTCTGGGCCGCAAGGCGTACAAGAGTGTCACGGACGTTCCCGGTGAGGTGGATGTGGCGGTCTTCGCGATTCCCGCCAAGTTCGTGGCCTCGGCCCTGGAGGAGGTGGGACGCAAGGGGATCCCCAACGCCGTACTGATCCCCTCCGGGTTCGCGGAGACCGGCGAACACGCGCTCCAGGACGAGATCGTGGCCATCGCCGAACGGCACGGCGTCCGGCTGCTCGGGCCGAACATCTACGGCTACTACTCGACGTGGCAGGACCTGTGCGCCACGTTCTGCACGCCGTACGACGTCAAGGGCGGTGTCGCGCTGACCTCGCAGTCCGGTGGCATCGGGATGGCCATCCTGGGTTTCGCACGCACTACGAAGACGGGTGTTTCGGCGATCGTCGGGCTCGGCAACAAGTCGGACCTGGACGAGGACGACCTGCTCACCTGGTTCGGCGAGGACCCGCACACCGAGTGCATAGCGATGCACCTGGAGGACCTCAAGGACGGCCGCGCCTTCGTGGAGGCCGCCCGGGCGACGGTCCCCAGGAAGCCGGTCGTGGTCCTCAAGGCGGGGCGTACGGCGGCGGGTGCCAGGGCCGCCGGCTCCCACACGGGCGCACTCGCGGGCGACGACGCCGTGTACGACGACATCCTCAAGCAGGCGGGTGTCATCAGGGCGCCGGGACTGAACGACATGCTGGAGTACGCGCGCGCGTTGCCGGTCCTTCCGGCTCCCCGGGGCGACAACGTCGTGATCATCACCGGCGCGGGCGGCAGTGGCGTTCTCCTGTCGGACGCGGTGACCGACAACGGGCTGTCCCTGATGGAGATCCCGCCGGACCTGGACGCGTCCTTCAGGGAGTTCATCCCGCCCTTCGGGGCCGCGGGCAACCCGGTCGACATCACGGGCGGCGAGCCCCCGTCGACGTACGAGGCGACGATCCGTCTCGGCCTCACGGACCCGCGCATCCACGCACTCGTCCTCGGCTACTGGCACACCATCGTGACTCCTCCCATGGTCTTCGCCGAGCTCACCGCGCGCGTGGTGGCCGAGTTCCGGGAGCGCGGCATCGAGAAGCCGGTGGTGGCATCCCTCGCGGGCGACGTCGAGGTCGAGGAGGCGTGCCAGTACCTCTTCGAGCACGGGGTCGTGGCGTACCCGTACACGACCGAGAAGCCGGTGGCCGTGCTGGGTGCGAAGTACCGCTGGGCGCGGGCGGCGGGCCTGTTGGGGGGCGGTTCATGAGGTGAGTGGGGCGGGGCGGCCGACGGTGCGCGTCGGCCGCCCCGGGACCCGTGCGCACACGAAAGGCATTTGGACAGGGGGCGCTGGCCAGATCTTTCGACGCAAGGGGTGCTACGCGACATGACAACCACCGACCTACCGACATCCGTCCCCTACAGGGAGGTGACGGATCGCAACGGCCGCCTGTACCGCATCGGTGAGACCGACCGGGACATCATGGGGCGACCACGCTGGACCATGGTGCTCTTCCCATGGCTGGGCATGCTGGGCATCAGCTCCTCGGAGTACGCGTTCACGTCGGCCGAGGACACCCTGCACGACGCCCATCTCTGGGGCAGTGGGCACATCTTCTGGCTGATGGGTGTCTGGGTCTTCTTCCAGGCGGCCGTCGCCTTCCCCGCCGGGCGACTGCGCGAGAGCGGACGGCTGCCCGCGCGGTACGCCATGTTCCTCGGCGCGCTCGGCACGGTCATCGGCTATCTCTCACTCGCTTACGCGCCGCACGTGACCGTCGCGTACATCGGGTTCGGCATGTTCAGCGGCATCGGCGCCGGCCTCGTCTACGCGACCTGCGTGAACATGGTCGGCAAGTGGTATCCGGAGCGCAAGGGCGGCAAGACCGGCATGGTCAACGGCGGTTTCGCCTACGGCTCGGTGCCCTTCGTCTTCCTGTTCACCTCGTACATGGATCTGAGCAACTACCAGGGTGTCCTGGTGATGGTCGGCGTGATCTGCTGCACGGTCGTAGCCGCAGCGGGCTGGTTCTTCAAGGACCCGCCCAAGGGCTGGTGGCCCCCGCACGTCAACCCGTTGAAGGTGTCCGACGACCCGAAGATCCGGCGGGCGCTGGAGAAGAACCCGCCCGCCGTGAAGCAGTACACCCCCAAGGAGGCCGCCCGTACGCCCGTTCTGTGGATGATGTGGTTCTGTCTGCTGTGCACGGCCGGGATCAACATCTTCGGCATCGCCTTCCAGGTGCCGTTCGGCAAGGACATGGGATTCGCCGGCGGGATCGTGGCCACGGCGATGTCCCTGAAGGCCATCGTCAACGGCACCGGGCGCGGCGTGATCGGCTGGATCTCCGACCGCTCCGGCCGCCGCAACACGCTGATCATCGTGTGTCTGGTGCTGGGCTCCGCGCAGTTCGGCGTGCTGGTCTCCGGCCAGATGGGCAGCATGCCGTTCTTCCTGTTCTGCTCCATGGTCTCCGGCTTCGGCGGCGGCGCGATCTTCCCGCTGTTCGCCGCGATGACCGCCGACTACTTCGGTGAGAACAACAACGCCTCCAACTACGGCATGGTCTACAGCTCGAAGCTGATCTCGGGCCTGGTGGGCTCCGGCATGGGCGCGGTCGTCGTCGGCGCGTGGGACTACCACGGCGCCTTCGTGCTCGCGGGCTCCGTGGGCCTCGCCTCCGCCGTGCTGGCGCTGTTCCTGAAGGCACCGGGCCGCCCGAAGGCCCGGAGCATCGTCCCCAACCCGCAACCGCTCGGCGAGGAGATGGCGTGACATGACGGCTGACCCCATCGCCGCGAAGGACGCGTCGGACGGCACCGACGCCTCACTCCGCTCGCAGTCCACCTACCGCGAAGTGACCGACTCCCGAGGACGCGTCTACCGGATCGGCGAGACCGACCGGGACATCCTGGGCCACTCACGCAAGTTCATGGTCTATCTGCCGTGGCTCGCCATGATGGCCATCAGCGTCTTCGAATACGCGTATGGCTCCGCCGAGGACACCCTGTCCCACGCGCACGGCTGGACGCAGAGCAACACCTTCTGGATCCTGAGCGTCTGGGTCTTCTTCCAGGCCGGCATCGCCTTCCCGGCGGGCTGGCTGCGGGAGAAGGGCATCCTGACCGCCCGCAGGGCGATGTACGTCGGTTCGGTCATGTGCCTCATCGGCTTCCTCGCCCTGTCGCACCTGAGCAACGTACTGCTGGCCATTCTGGGCTTCGGCGTCATCGGCGGCCTCGGCTCGGGCCTGGTCTACGCGACCTGCATCAACATGGTCGGCAAGTGGTTCCCCGAGCGCCGGGGCGCCCGGACGGGTTTCGTCAACGGCGGCTTCGCGTACGGCTCCCTGCCCTTCATCTTCATCTTCAACTACGCGTTCGACACCGCCAACTACCACCGGGTCCTCGACCTCATCGGCTGCTATGTACTGGTCGTCGTGCTGTCCTGCGCGTTCTTCTTCAAGGACCCGCCGAAGAACTGGTGGCCGGCGGACGTCGACCCGCTCACCTTCGCCGGGAACAGCAAGAACGCGGCGAGCCTGGCCAAGAACCCTCCCGCGGTGAAGCAGTACACCCCGAAGGAGGCCATCAGGACCGGCGTGCTCCCGCTGATGTGGATCACGCTGGTGATGACCGCGGGCGTGTCCATCTTCGGGATCTCCTTCCAGGTCGACTTCGCCAAGGAGGTCGGCTTCGGACCGCTGGTCGCCGCGTCGTCGATGGGCATCATGGCCGTCATCAACGGCGTCGGCCGCGCGGTGGTCGGCTGGCTGTCCGACACCTGGGGCCGCAAGCCGACCCTGGTGTTCGTCATCGTCGTCCTGGGGCTCGCCCAGTTCGGTGTGATCTGGGCCGGCGACATCCGCAGCGAATGGCTCTTCCTGTTCTTCGCCTTCCTCTCCGGATTCGGCGGCGGGGCCTTCTACCCGATGTTCGCGGCCCTGACGCCGGACTACTTCGGCGAGAACTACAACGCCACCAACTACGGCCTGGTGTACAGCGGCAAGCTGATCAGCGGCCTGTTCGGGGGCGGGCTGGGATCGATGGTGGTCGCGGCCTGGGGCTACAACGGGGCGTACGCGCTGGCCGGTGGCGTCTCGATGGTGGCGGCGGCCATCGCGCTGCTGCTGAGGCAGCCGGGGCGGACCCGGGAATCCACCCCGGCTCCGCAGCCGCAGCCAGCGGGCTGAACGCGGCAATGGATCGGGCGGGCTTTCCTGCGATGCGCATCGCAGGAAAGCCCGCCCGATCCGTTGCCTGTTGCCTGTTGCCTGCTGGCTGCTGCCTCCTGGCTGCCGCCTGCTGCTAGTTGCTAGTGCGCTTCTTGCGGAGGGCCGCGAGGTTGTCGTAGCCGATCTTCGCGTGCTTCAGCGACTGCCCGGGGTCGGTGGCGCTGGGTGCGTTGTCCTGCTCGACCATCGGGTTGTGGTAGTTCCGCGCGCCGACGCGCGTGAAGAACGTGGTGTAGTCGATGACGCCGGTGCCGAACGGCACCATGTCGTACCCCATGCCGTTGGTCGTGTTGACGGTGCCGTCCTTGGCGTGGAACAGCGGATAGCGCTTGTTGTGGCAGGCGACGAGCCCGGCGGGGTCGAAGAGCTTCTCCTGGGTGGAGCCGTCGTGAGCGGTGTAGGTGTGGAACTTGTACTGGGCGACGTGCGCCCAGAAGATGTCCATCTCCAGCCAGACGACCTTGGGATCGGTGATCTTGAGGAAGTACTCCAGCTTGCGGATACCCGAGCTGCGGGTCGGGCGGCCCTGGTCGTCCAACGGCCCCCCGTCGAGCAGGAACGCGTACGCCGCGTCGTGGTTGTGGGTGTAGAGCTTAATGCCCTCGCGGCGGGCGATCTCACCGAGGGCGTTCCACTTGTCGGCAGCCACGTCCCAGTCGGCCCGGTAGGCACTGCCCGTGGGGTCGCCACCCGTGCCCATGTGGTCCATGCCGAGGATGTTGGCGATCTCCAGGTGCTTCTTGAAGGTGTCCAGGTCGGGGGCCGTGAAGGGCCAGGACGGCGGTATGAAGCCGTGGTTGCCCTGGGCCCGCAGTCCGTACGCGTCGAGCCAGGAGCGCAGCATCTTGGCGCCCTCGACGGACTCCAGGTTCGCACCGCCCGGGGCGTTGGCGTGCTGGCCGTATCCGGCGAACTCCACCTGGCGGTAGCCGAACCGCGAGAGCTGCTGGAAGACCTCGCGGAACCCGGAGGGCAGATCGGTGCCGAGCGGGTCGCGGCCCACGGCGTCGCGGACGGTGTAGAGGATGATGCCGCGCCGGTCGGCGGGAACGAGGACACTTCCGCCCTGGTCGCCGCCTCTGCTGTTGTCCTGGGCCAAGGCGGGTGAGGCGCCGAGGATGGGCGCGGCGATGGCCGCCGTCGCGGCGGCGGTGCAGGTGCTGAGGAAGCTGCGGCGGCTGAGGCCGAGGGTGCGGCGCAGGGCCTCGCCGCTTGGGGATGCGGTGGTTGCGGATTCGTCGTTGAACGCGGTCACGGTCACTCTCTTTTCGGGTCGTGTTTCGGCTCTCACACGTGCCGGGCGGTCCGGTCTGCTGCTTTTCCACAGGCCGGACGCGTTGTCAGTGGCGCGTGTTTCACTTTCCGTAATCGCTCGTCACGCCTTGTCGGTGCTCGTCATCCGAGTCCGGCCAGGCCGAGGAGCAGGGATTTCACTTCGGTGGCCGCGACGCGGCCGTCCACAGCGCGGGGGGTGGAGCAGATGATGAGCGGACCTTCGTCGTCGCTCAGGGGAAGGCGGCCGTGGCTGCCGCGAATAGGTGAGGGATCCAGCGGCACGACCGCCATGCGGTAGCGCATGCCGAGCTTCTTACGGGCGAGGGCGACGGCCGCCCTGACCTTGACGTAGGGGTCGAGGGGATCCATGAACAGCTCGACCGGGTCGTATCCGGGTTTGCGGTGGATCTCGACGAGTCGCGCGAAGTCGGGGGCGCGGTCGTCGTCGAGCCAGTAGTAGTACGTGAACCAGGCGTCCGGCTCTGCGACGGCGACGAGTTCGCCGGAGCGCGGGTGGTCGAGATGGTGGGTCTTCTTGCCCTCGTCGTCGAGGAGTTGGTCGATGCCGGGCAGCTCGGCGAGCGCCGCCTTCGTAGCCGCCAGGTCTTCTGACCGTCGCACGTAGACGTGGGCGATCTGATGGTCGGCGACCGCGAAAGCGCGTGACGCCATCGGGTCGAGGTACTCCATGCCGTCCTGCGTGTGCACTTCGAGGAGGCCGGCGCGGCGCAGGGCGCGGTTGATGTCGACGGGGCGGTCGGCTCGGGTGATGCCGTATCTCGGAGAGGGCTACGACGGTACGGCCTTCCCCCTTCGCGTCGTCGAGCAGCGGGGCCAGGGCCGTGTCGAGGTCGGCGGCGGCCCGCAGGGAGCGTGGGTCGTCGGGGCCGAAGCGCTGCAGGTCGTAGTCGAGGTGAGGGAGGTAGCAGAGGGTCAGGTCGGGGTGGCGGGTGTGGTTGATGTGACGGGTCGCGTCGATGATCCATCGGCTGGAGACGAGGTCGGCGCCGGGCCCCCAGAAGTGGAAGAGCGGGAACGTGCCGAGTTTCTCGGTGAGTTCGTCGTGCAGGGCCGGGGGCCGGGTGTAGCAGTCGGGTTCCTTGCGGCCGTCGGCGTAGTAGACGGGACGGGGAGTGACGGTGATGTCGGTGTCGGCGCCCATGGCGTACCACCAGCAGATATTGGCGACGGTGTAGCCGGGGTGCGCGCGCCGGGCGGCATCCCACAGTTTGTCGCCGGCCACCAGGCCGTTGTGCTGGCGCCACAGCAGTACGTCGCCGAGCTCGCGGAAGTACCAGCCGTTGCCGACGATGCCGTGCTCGGACGGGTGGGTGCCGGTGAGGAAGGTCGACTGGGCGGCGCAGGTGACGGCGGGCAGGACGGTGCCGAGGTGAGCGCGGGAGCCGGTCTGGCCGAGGGCTTTGAGGCGGGGCATGTGGTCGAGGAGACGGGGGGTGAGGCCGACGACGTCCAGGACGAGGAGAGGGGTGGGGCGGCCGGCTGGTGTCGGCGGTGCGCTCGGCAGCGGCGCGGGGCTGATGGGGGCGCTCATGGGAGTTCCTTCAGGCCGAGGTCCGTCAGGAGGTCGCGGGCGAGGGTGAGCTCGGCGGCGATGCCGTCGACGAGCTGGGCGCGGGCGCGCGGGCGCAGCTCGGGAGGGAGGGCCTGCCAGGTGTAGGTCTCGACCTCCAGATGGTGGGTGAGCGGGTGCGGCCCGCCGACGAGCCGGGTCAGGGCGGCCTGGAGGACCGGGAGGGTGGAAGCGAGGGGAGTCGCGGGGGCGGCGTGCAGCGGGACGTGAAAGTGGGCGCGCCAGGGGCGGGCGTCGGGCAGAGCGTCGCCCTGGAGTGCCTCGCCCAGGTCGTCGGTGCCGCGTAGGCCGGCGGCGGTGGCTGTGCGGGTCTGGTGCAGGAAGCGGGGTTCGTCGAAGGCGGCGAGGGCCGCGCGGACTTCGGGGAGATGGGGGTGTTCGGCGTGCAGGGCAGCTGAGAGCTGGGACTTGACCACGGGGACGCGGGCGCGGGCGAGCGCGTCCAGGGCGGAGTGCGGATCTTCGAAGGAGGTGGCGAGGTGGCAGGTGTCGACGCAGATGCCGATGCGTTCGTGGCCGATCGCGGTGAGCGGGGCGAGGGCGTCCCGCGTGGTCTCGACGGTGCAGCCAGGTTCCGGTTCCAGACCGATACGGATGGAGCGGCCGGTCAACTCCTGCAGGGCGTCGAGGCGTTCGCCGAGGGTTACGAGGGCGGTGCGGGCGGTCTTGGCACGCTCCTCGGTGTGCGCGGTGCGCCAGGCCAGCGGCAGGGTGGAGATGCTGCCTTCGGTGACGTCCTCGGGCAGGAGTTGGGCGAGGACGCGGGCCAGGGCGGTGGTGTGGTCGAGCCGCTCGGGGTCGGCCCAGTCCGGCTTGTACACCCGGTACTTGACCACTTCGGAGCCGAAGCCCTCATAGGGGAAGCCGTTGAGGGTGACGACTTCGAGGCCGCGGCGGTCGAGTTCGGTACGCAGGCCGCGCAGGGCGGACGGGTCGGTGACGAGGGCGCGCGCGGCGTCCTTGGCCAGCCACAGGCCGATGCCGAGACGGTCACGGCCGAGTCGTCTGCGCACGGGTTCGCAGTGGTCACGGAGTTGGGCGAGGACGCCGTCGAGGGTCTCAGCGGGATGGACGTTGGTGCAGTAGGCGAGGTGGACGGTGGAACCGTCGGGGTGCCGGAAGCGCATCGCTCACTCCCCGCCGCGCAGGATGGAGTTGCCCTCGTGGGTGGCGGGTGCGGAGGTGACGGCGGTGTTGAGGTTGAGGCGGCCGCTGAGGGCGTAGAAGGCGACGGGGTTACGCCACAGCACCTGGTCGACGGCGTCCTCGGTGAACCCTGCCGCCAGCAGGGCATCCCCGACAGCGCGGGTCTTGAGGGGGTCGCTTCTGCCCCAGTCCGCCGCCGAGTTCACCAGCACCCGCTCGGGACCGTAGGTCTGCAGGACGGCGACCATCCGTTCCTCGTCCATCTTGGTGTCCGGGTAGACGGAAAAGCCCAGCCAGCAGCCGCTGTCCTTGGCCTCCTTGACGGTGGTCTCGTTCAAATGGTCGACCAGCACGCGGCCCGCGGGCAGGGCGGATTCACGGACCACGTCCAGGGTGCGGCGCAGCCCGGCCAGCTTGTCGCGGTGCGGGGTGTGCACCAGGGCCGGCAGGCCGTGCTCGGCGGCCAGCTGCAGCTGGGCGGCCAGCGCGGTGTCCTCGGCCGGCGTCATCGCGTCGTAGCCGATCTCCCCCACCGCGACGACCTGGTCCTTGACCAGATAGCGGGGCAGGTGGTCCAGCACCGGCACACAGCGCGGGTCGTTGGCCTCCTTGGGATTGAGAGCCAGCGTGCAGTGATGGGCGATGCCGTACTGCGCGGCACGGAAGGGCTCCCAGCCCAGCAGCGAATCAAAGTAGTCCAGGAAGGAGGCGGCCGAGGTGCGCGGCTGGCCCAGCCAGAACGCCGGCTCGACCACAGCCCGCACACCCGCCGCATACATGGCCTGGTAGTCGTCGGTGGTCCGGGACGTCATATGGATGTGCGGGTCGAAGATGCGCATCAGCACTCCTTGCCGGACGTGGCGGGCCTGTCGGACGAAGTGGCGGCCGGTGCGGTCAGGGCCAGGACGCGGTACAGGTCCTCGGGCACGGGACGGCCCGCGGCGCTGCGTTCGTCGGCGTAGTCGCCGAGCATGCGGGCGAGTTCACTGTCGGCGCGGGCGCGTCGGGGCAGCTCGGCCACGGCGTCGACGGGGACGCCGGTGAACAGGCACTTGAGGACGGCGTGCCGCCAGGGGTGGGCGTCCAGGTGCTGGGCGGCGTATGGGCCGACGGCGGCGGCGACGAGCCGGGTGTCGTTGGTGCGGAGGGCGTCCTCGACGAGGGGCAGGGCGTCGGGGCCGGGTACCAGGTGGGGCAACGCATGCAGGACGGCCCGGCGTTCCGCCGCGGTGCCCTGGCGGTACACGCGGGCGAGGGTGTCCGGCTCGGCGCGGGCCGCGTGCAGGAGGAGGACACGGGCGGCGTCGGCGTGCTCGGGGCCGCACCGCCGACCGGCCTCGGCGATCCGTAGCTCCCAGGCGGAGATGGGACCGCGGGTGCCCGGGCGGTCGGCGGCCTCGTCGAGGGCCTGTTCGAGCCAGGTGCGGGCGGCTGCGTCGAGCCGGTTGGTGAGGTGGGCGTGCAGGGCGGAGAGACCGGGCGGAGTGCTCTCGTCGGCTCGATCGCCGTGGGTGTGGTTGCCGTCGGTGCGATTGCCGTGAGTGCGGTCGGCGTCGGTGCGGTTGTCGGCGGTGCGGTGGAGGTGGTTCATGGGGTTCTCCCTTTGGCGGCGTGGGGGATCGCCCCTGCCGCTCGGTGGAGGAAGGAGAGCGAGTGTTCGGCGAAGTGGGGGCCCGCGTGGGAGTGGCGGGGCAGTTCCACAACGGTCAGGGCCCGGTAGCCGGTCTCGGCCAGGGCGTGCAGGACGGGCGGGAAGTCGATCTCCCCGTCCCCGAACGGGAGGTGTTCATGGACGCCGCGGCGCATGTCCTCGATCTGCACGTGCCGCAGCCAGGGCGCGGCGGCACGTACGCAGTCGGCGAGAGGGAGGGGTTCCAGGCACTGGCAGTGCCCGATGTCCAGGGTCAGGCCGAGTGCGTCCGGGCTGCCGAGGCGCTCCCGCAGGCGGTGGAAGTCGGCGAGCGTACCGAGCAGGTGCCCAGGTTCGGGTTCGACGGCGAGGGGGATGCCTTCGGCGGTGGCTGCCTCCAGTACCGGGGTGAGTGCCTCGGCCAGGCGCTTCCACGCGGTGTCGTCGTCCGTGCCGGGCGGGGTCACCCCGCTGAAGCAGTGCACGGCATGGGCGCCGAGGTCCGCGGCGACGCGCACGGCTCGGGTCAGCAGGTCCATGCGCCGGGCGCGGTCGTCCGGGTCCGGGTCGAGGAGCGAGGGGCCGTGCTTGCGGCGCGGGTCGAGGACATAGCGGGCGCCGGTCTCCACGGTCACGCCGAGGCCGAGGGCGTCCAGCCTGCGGGCCACCTGCCGCGTGCGGGCGACGAGGTCCGGGGCGAGCGGGTCGAGGTGCATGTGGTCGAGGGTCAAACCGACGCCGTCGTAGCCGAGGTCGGCGAGGAAGGAGAGGGCGTCGGGCAGGCGGAGGTCGGTGAGGCCGTTGGTGCCGTAACCGAAGCGCAGGGAGCAAGGGGTCTGGTTGGTCTCACGGTCGACGGTCCCGCCGAGACTCGGGACGGAGTCGGGCGCGGGGCTCATGTCACGCTCACCTTCCTCGCGAAGCTGCGGGCCGCCGGGGCGAGGGCGGCCGTGAGCAGCGCGGTGGCGGGGGCGCCGGAGCGGGCGGCGAGGGCCGCCTGGAGGGGGATCAGGGCGCGGATGCCTGCGCCGACAGCGCGTTGGGTGAGTGGGGGTGACGGGTTCAGGGCGGCGTGGAAGTAGGGGCGGGCGACGGTTGCGGCGTAGGCCGCGGCGAGGGCCACGGGCAAGGTGGCTGCGGCACTGTGGGGGCCGGTCCCACGGGGCGTCAGCAGCCGGGTCAGCAGTCCGGTCGTGCCCAGGGCCGCCAAGGGGGCCAGGGATGATCCGCCCCGGGTCTCCTGGCGGGAGACGGCCGTCACCGCGAGGGTGTGGGTGGCGAGGAGTGCGGCGGAGGGGAGGGCTTCGCGGGTGCGGCCGGAGGTTGCCGCGGCGCCCAGGAGCAGGTCGAGTCCTCTGGCCGTGCCCATCGCCACCGGGCCTCCGGCGGTGTGTTTCAGGGCGAGGTCGTACGCCCAGACTGTTGCCGCGAGGGGAACAGCGACCGCGATTGCGGGGCCGCCGGCGCGGGCGGCGAGTGCCAGACCGGCCGTGGTGAGGACGCCGGCTGCGGTGAGGGCCGCAGTCGGAGCGATGCGGCCGGAGGGGAGGGGGCGGTGCGGGCGGTCCACGGTGTCCTCCTCGCGGTCCGCCCAGTCGTTGAGGGCCATGCCCGCCTCGTACAGACAGAGGGAGGAGCCGACTGCGAGAAGGGTTCGGGTGTTGGGGCGGGTCGCGACTGCGGCCGCGCCGGCGAGTGTGTCGCCGGGGACGGTGAACAGGGCCGGTAGGCGCAGGAGTTCCGCCCAGGCACGCAGAGCGGCATGAGGCGTCCCGTCCGCTCGGGGGCTCACCGGCCGTTCTCGTCGGCTCATCGGTCGCTCCCCCGTAGCCGCTGCGCGAAGCCGACGAGCGCCGCGTACTGCTCCCCCAGTGCCGAAGGTCCGTCGCCCACCGGGTCCTTGAAGTAGAAGCAGAGTTCGCTCAACGGCCCGGTGAGGCCTGCCTCGTGAGCGCGAGCGGTCAGACGCGCCAGGTCGAGGACCAGGGGCGCGGCGAGGGAGGAGTCGCAACCCTGCCAGGTGGTCTGGAGGATCATGCGGGTGCCGAGGAAGCCGTCGAAGGCGATGTGGTCCCAGGCCGTCTTCCAGTCGCCGAGGGCGGGGACGTCGTCGATGTGGACCTCGCCCTCGGGAGTCGTGCCGAGGGTGTCGGCGAGGACGCGCTCCTTGCCGGCGTTCTTCGCGGCCGCGGCGGCCGGGTCGGCGAGGGAGGCACCGTCGCCGCCGCCCAGCAGGTTGACGCCGGACCAGGCGCGCACGGCCAGGGCGCGTTGCGTGAACATCGGGCCCAGGACCGAGCGCAGCAGCGTCTGCCCCGTCTTGCCGTCACGTCCCGCGTACGGCAGTCCGCTCGCCGCCGCCGACGAGGCCAGCGCCGGGTGGTGCAGACCGGTCGACGGGGTGAAGTTCACGTATGGGCAGCCCGCGCGCAGGGCGGCCGCCGCGTAGAGGGAGCTGGCGGGGAGTTCGGTGCCGGTGGGCGCCGGTTCGGTGGAGGCGACGTTGACCACCACCGCGCGCTCCAGACCGCACCGTCGTACGAAGTCCTGGAGGTCGGCGGCGAAGGCGTCGATCAGCTCCTCCGTGTCGCGGGTGTCGCCGGGGGCCGGGCCGCCCGGTCTGATCTCCCGGTCGGCGGCGGCGAGTTCGGCGAATACGGCGGAGGGCAGGCCGGGGGGCAGAACGCCGCCGGCCGCCAGTGCCTCGGCACGCTTGGGCAGGGGGCAGTCCACGGTGTCGTGGCCGCCGAAGACGAGGGACGGCAGGGCCGGCAGGCCGCAGTCGGCGAACGCCGGTGTCTCGGTGACCATGCCCGTGGGCGGGTGCAGCCCCGCGGTCACGGCGGCGCAGCCCGCGACGGCGGTGGTGGCGACGGAGCCGCGCGCTCCGATCAGCCACACTCCCACACGAGGTTCGGAAGGGGACACGGACATGGGCAGCCTCCTTGTCGTTCGTCAGCCACGAAGCACTCTCCAGGCGCCAAGCACTCGTCAGGCACCAAGCAGTCGTCAGATACGGAGCGTTGGACAGGTACGGGGCGCTCGTCAGGTACGGAGAATTCGTCGGCCCCGGAGAAGCGGGGGGGGACGGCGGGCGGGAGTACGGCGTCTCCCGCCCGCCGCCGTTCAGTTGCCCGGCGCGGCGGAGCGCGCGGGCAGTTCCTTGATGCGAAGGTCGCGGAAGGACACCTGGTCGTCGGCTCCGTGGTTCTGGATGCCGAGGTGTCCGTCGCGCAGGCTCCGGGCCGGATCGGTGTTGGTGAAATCGTTGATCTTCACGCCGTTGAGCCAGACGCGGAGACGCTCGCCCTCCACGCGGATCTCGTACGTGTTCCACTCCCCCGGCGGGTTCAGCGCACGGTCGCGCTTCTTGAGGTCGGCGGACTGGAAGCTGTACACGGCTCCGGTGGTGCGATCGGGGGCGTCGGTCGCGTCGATCTGGATCTCGTAGCCGTTGCTCACGGCCGACCACGGGTCGTCGGAGGCCGGAAAGCCCACGAACACACCGGAGTTGTCGTCGCCGTCCATCTTCCAGTCGAGCTTCAGCGAGTAGGAGGCGAAGCCCTTGTCGGCGTACCAGAGCATCCCCAGCCCGCCGTTCGACGTCAGCGTGCCGTCGTCGCTCAGCGAGAAGGAGCCGGGCCCCGCCTGCCGCCACGCCGACAGTGATTCCGGTGTGCCGTCGAAGAGCGGGCGGTACCCGTTCTCCGGGCGGCAGTCGGCCTGTGCGGCGCCGAAGGCGTAGCGGATTCCGCCCAACAGGTGTTGCCGGAAGGCGGGTTCGGCGTAGGACTCCTTGGTGTGGCCGCCTCCGGTGTAGAAGGCGCGGCCGCCCTGGTAGGTCTGGCACCAGGCGATCGGGTGGTCGCCGTTCATGGTGCCGCCGGTGTATGACGTCTCATCGAGGGAGGCGAGGACGTGGGCTCTTTCCCGAGGGTTCGAGCGGTAGTTGTACCACTCGTCGGTGCGGTCCCAGGTTCGCGTCAGTCCCGAGGTCGCGGGGTGGGCGCGATCCTCGACGTTCACCGTGGCGGGCTGGATCGCCGGGTGCGACTGGAAGTAGGCGCCGGCGAGGCCGCCGTAGAACGCCCAGTCGTACTCGGTGTCGGCGGCGGCGTGGATACCGACGTAGCCGCCGCCGTGCCGGATGTAGCCCTCGAAGGCGGTCTGTTGAGCGGCGTCGAGGACGTCTCCCGTAGTGGAAAGGAAGACGACCGCGTCGTAGCGCCGCAGGTTCGCCGAGGTGAAGGCCGCCGCGTCCTCGGTCGCGTCGACCGTGAAGCCGCCCGTCTCACCGAGCTGCCGCAGTGCCGTGACACCGTCCGGGATGGAGTCGTGCCGGAAGCCGGCCGTCTTGGAGAGGACCAGCACCCGTTTCCCGGAGCCGTCGGACGGGTGCGACGCGGCGGGTCCCGAGACGCAGCCGAGGAGCAGGGCGGCCCCGGCAACTGCGCTTGCCATGCGGGTGGTTGAACGCATCACACACCTCCCTCAGCCGGTCGTGAAGGTGAAGTCGTCGACGTCGTACAGGGCGCCGCTGCCGGTCCCCTTGAAGACCAGGTAGAGCGTGGTGGTGCCGCGGGGTGCACGGGACAGGTTCGCGCTGACGTCCTGGAAGGTCTCCCAGCCGCCGGTGACCGGGACGGTCGCCTTGCCGAGCAGGGTGCCCGTCGCCGAGCCCGCGCGGATTTCGAGGGTGCCGCCCGCGCCGCCGGAGGCGATGCGTGCCGTGATCGCCTTGGCGTTGCCCAGGGCGTACGGCGTGAAGGAGATCCAGTCGCCGTTGTCGATGTCGCTGACGGTCTTGCCGCCGTGGGCGGTGTCCTTGGTGATCACCGAGACACCGGAGGAGTTGCCGAAGTGCTCGGCCTGACGGTGGCGGGGCTGCAGGACGTTCTGGTCGTGGGTGGTGAGCGGGGCCTGGCCGCCGCCTCCGCCGTCGGTGTACTCGGCGTCGAGGACTCCGAAGATGTTGGCATCGTCGTCATGGCCGCCGTCGGCGGTGGTCTGGATGGTGCCGGTGCAGCCGTTCGCCGAGGTGATCGGGTGACCGTGGGTGTCGTGGCCGAGGATGAAGGTGACCTTGACCTTGGCGCAGTCGACGGCCGTCCCGTCCTCGGGATCGGTGACCTTCACCTTGAACGGGATGGCGTCTCCGAAGCTGAACAGCTGCCCGTCCTGCGGGAGTTCGAGCACCACCTTCGGCGCGGTGTTGCCCACGACGACCTGCACGCTCGCGCTGCCGCTGCGCCCCGACGGATCCTTGGCCGTCAGAGTCGCGGTGTACGTGCCGTTCTTCTTGTACTTGTGCGTGGGGTTGAGCGCCGTCGAGGTGCCGCCGTCGCCGAAGTCCCAGCTGTAGGTGAGCGCGTCGCCGTCCTGGTCGCTCGTGCCCTTGGAGGAGAAGGTCACCTTGAGCGGCGCCTGTCCGGAGGTACGGTTCGCGGCGGCCTGCGCCACCGGGGAGTGCCCGTCGGTGGCGTTCTCGATGCGGTACAGACCGGAGTGCTCGTCGCCGCCGAACCAGGCGGTGCCGTAGTCGAGGACGTACAGCGCCCCGTCGGGGCCGAACGCCATGTCCATCACCTGGGTGCCGGTCCATGGGAAGGCGTTGATGGACTGCACGGTGCCGCTGCCGTCCGCCACGATCCGCTTGATCCAGCGGCGGCCGAACTCTCCGGCGAAGAAGTTCCCGTCGTACGCCTCGGGGAACTTGACCGGCGAGTCGAGCGAGGCGTCGTAGTGGTAGACCGGGCCGCCCATCGGGGACTCGGAGCCGTCGCCGAACTCCGGGACGGACGGGCCGTCGTAGGGGATCCAGGCGGGCTGGGCGGGCGGCAGGTCGGTGAGGCCGGTGTTGTGCGGGGAGGTGTTCTTCGGTGCGGCGCAGTCGAAGGTCGCGCCGGAGGTCTTGGTCGCGAAGTCGTAGTCCACGTAGGCATCGTTCTTGCCGGTGCAGTACGGCCAGCCGAAGTTGCCCGCCTTCGTCACGCGGGCGAACTCGACCTGGCCGCCGGGTCCACGGGCGGGGTCTGCGGCGCCGGCGTCCGGGCCGTAGTCACCGACGTAGACGATGCCTGTCGCCTTGTCGACACTGAAGCGGAAGGGGTTGCGGAAGCCCATCGCGTAGATCTCGGGGCGGGTCTTGTCCGTGCCGGGCGGGAAGAGGTTGCCGTCGGGGATGGAGTAGGAGCCGTCGGCGTTCACCTTGATGCGCAGGATCTTGCCGCGCAGGTCGTTGGTGTTGCCGGCCGAACGCTGGGCGTCGAAGGCCGGGTTGCGGTCGGCGCGCTCGTCGATGGGCGTGAAGCCGTCCGACTGGAAGGGGTTGGAGTCGTCCCCGGTCGACAGGTAGAGGTTGCCCGCCGCGTCGAAGTCGATGTCGCCGCCGACGTGACAGCAGATGCCGCGGGAGGTCTGTACGTCGAGGATCTTCTTCTCGCTGGCCGCGTCGAGGGTGCCGTCCGCCTTCAGGACGAACCGCGAGAGGCGGTTGACGCCGTCGAAGGGCGCGAAGTCGGCCGCGGTGCCCGTCTCCGGAGCGTCACCCGCGGGGGTGTCCAACGGCGGTGCGTAGTAGAGGTAGATGAAGCGGTTGTCGGTGAAGGCCGGGTCGACAGCGATGCCTTGGAGGCCTTCTTCGTCGTGCGCGTACACGTCGAGTTTGCCCGCGAGCTTCGTGTTGCCCGCCGCGTCGGTCAGGCGGAGTTCGCCGTCGCGGGACGTGTGCAGGACCGAGCGGTCCGGCAGGACGGCGAGCGACATGGGTTCGCCGACCTCGGGTTCGCCCTTGGCCAGGGTGACTTGCTGGAAGTCCTCGGCCGCGGCCGCGGCGGAGCCGGTCGAACCGGATCCGGTCGCCGTGGTGCTTCCCGGGTCGGCGACGGCTGCGCCGGCCGGGGGTGCCGTGAGGGTGAGGGAAGCGGCCGCGAGCATCGCCCCGGTGAGGAGGGCGAGGGTGCCTCTGAGGCGGCGGTGTCTGCTGAGGGAGTCGTTGTTTCTGCGGGTTCCGTTCGCGTGCACGAATGCCTCCATGACGGGGCTGGTCGTACGGGTGTGTGCGGTATGCCGGGGTGCGCCGTCACCCCGGAGAGTCATGCGGTCAGTTGCCGCCGAACGCCGCGTCGAACGAGGCCGACGGCGGCTCGAAGTCGTACGCCTTGAGACGGGTCAGCGCCTCGGGAGCGCCCTGGAGCCGGTCCATGCCGGCGTCCTCCCACTCGACCGAGACGGGGCCCGTGTAGTTGATGGAGCGCAGCATCCGGAAGACGTCCTCCCAGGGGACGTCGCCGTGGCCCGCGGAGACGAAGTCCCAGCCGCGGCGCGGATCGCCCCACGGAAGGTGCGAACCGAGGCGGCCGTTGCGCCCGTCAAGCCGCTTGCGTGCTTCCTTGCAGTCCACGTGGTAGATGCGGTCGCGGAAGTCGTGGAGGAAGCCGACCGGGTCGAGGTCCTGCCACACGAAGTGACTCGGGTCGAAGTTGAGCCCGAAGGCCGGGCGGTGCCCAACTGCCTCCAGTGCGCGGTGAGTCGTCCAGTAGTCGTACGCGATCTCGCTCGGATGGACCTCGTGGGCGAAGCGCACGCCCTGCGCGTCGAAGACGTCCAGGATCGGGTTCCAGCGGGTCGCGAAGTCCTCGTAGCCTCGCTCGATCATCGACTCCGGGGCGGGCGGGAACATGGCGACCAGGTGCCAGATCGACGAGCCGGTGAAACCGATGACGGTGTCCACGCCGAAGGCCGCCGCGGCACGTGCGGTGTCGGCGATCTCGGCGGCGGCCCGCTGCCGTACGCCCTCGGGCTCGCCGTCGCCCCAGATGCGGGCGGGCAGGATGGCCTGGTGGCGTTCGTCGATGATGGCGTCGCAGACCGCCTGGCCGACCAGGTGGTTGGAGATCGCCCAGCACTTGAGGCCGTACTTGTCGAGGAGTTGGTGGCGCGAGTCGAGGTACGAAGGGTCGGCGAGCGCCTTGTCGACCTCGAAGTGGTCGCCCCAGCAGGCGAGTTCGAGCCCGTCGTAGCCGAAGTCGCGGGCGAGCCGGCAGACCTCTTCGAGGGGCAGGTCGGCCCACTGGCCGGTGAAGAGCGTGAAGTTGCGTGGCACGTGTCAGCCTCCTCGGACCACCATGGGTGGCCGTGTGCGTGCGGGTCTCGGGGCGTGATGGGCGTGGCCGGTGTCTCGGAGCCCGGCCGACGTGAGCGGTGTCTCGGAGCGCGACGGGCGCGGCGGACGCGATCGACCGGTGCCTCAGATCGCGACGGGCGTGTAGACGGAGTTCTTCGCGGCGCTCTCTTCCACGGCCGCGAGGACGCGCTGCACCTGGAGCCCGTCGGCGAAGGACGGCGCGGGCGGCCGGCCCGCCGCGATGGCCTGCACCAGGTCGCGGGCCTGATGGACGAAGGTGTGCTCGTAGCCGAGGCCGTGGCCCGGCGGCCACCAGGCCTCCAGGTAGGGGTGGTCGGGCTCGGTGACGAGGATGCGGCGGAAGCCCGCGTGCGCGCCGGGTTCGGTGTGGTCGTGGTAGGAGAGTTCGTTGAGTCGCTCCAAGTCGAAGGCCAACGAGCCGCGCTCGCCGTTGAGTTCGATGCGCAGGGCGTTCTTGCGGCCGGTCGCGAACCGGGTGGCCTCGAAGGAGGCGAGGGCGCCGGAGGCGAAGCGCCCGGTGAACAGGGCGGCGTCGTCGACGGTGACCGGCCCCTTCTCGGACCCGCCCGCCGCGCTCAGACCGCTCGTCACCCCCGCGGGCAGGGGCCGTTCCCGGACGAACGTCTCGGTGAGTGCGGAGACGCCGAGCAGCGGCTCGCCTGCCAGGTACTGCGCGAGGTCGACGATGTGCGCGCCCAGGTCGCCGAGGGCCCCTGACCCGGCCAGCTCCTTGCGCAGCCGCCAGGTGAGCGGGAACTCCGGGTCCACCAGCCAGTCCTGAAGGTACGTCACCCGAACGTGCCGCAGGGCTCCCAGCCGCCCTTCCGCGACCATGTCCCGCGCCAGCGAAGTGGCAGGCACCCGGCGGTAGTTGAAGCCGACCATGGCGATCTGGCCGCGCGCATACGCCTCTTCGGCGGCCCGCGTCATCACCTCCGCTTCCTCGACGGTGTTCGCGAGGGGCTTCTCACAGAGCACGTGCTTGCCCGCGGCCAGCGCCGCGACGGCGATCTCGGCATGGCTGTCGCCGGGGGTACAGATGTCGACGACGTCGACGTCGTCCCGGGCGATCAGGGCGCGCCAGTCCGTCTCGGCGGCCGCCCAGCCGTGCCGGTCCGCCATGGCCCGGACGGCCCCTCGGTCGCGGCCGCAGACGGCGGCGAGCACCGGGCGGCTGGGCAGGTCGAAGACGCGGCCCACGGTGCGCCAGCCCTGGGAGTGGGCGGCGCCCATGAAGGCGTAACCGACCATGCCCACACCGAGTGCCGGCTTCCCGGCACCTGTGTCCGCTTCGGCCTCGTCGGGCTGGTGCGGCTGTCCCATGCTGAAGTCCTCCTCGTCGTCGTGCGCGCGGTGGGGGGTGCGAGCGGGGCGGGTCACTTGAAGCCGGTGGCCATGTACTGGCCGACGTTGTCCTTGTCGACGACGGCCGAGTAAAGGGTGAGCGACGCCGGGATCTCGAACTCCGCGAGGCCGCCGATCCCCTTGCCCTGGCCGAGCGCGCGAGCCAGGTCGATCGCGGAGGCGGCCATCGTGGGCGGATACAGCACCGTGGCCTTCAGCACGCTGTTGTCGGACTGGATGGCCTGGAAGGCGGAGAGGGCGCCGGCGCCGCCGACCATCAGGAAGTCTTCACGTCCGGCCTGCTTGATGGCGCGCAGCGCGCCCACGCCCTGGTCGTCGTCGTGGTTCCACAGGGCGTCGAACTTCGATTGCGCCTGGAGGAGTTGGGCCATCTTGGCCTGGCCGGACTCGACGGTGAAGTCGGCGGCCTGGCGGGCCACCTTCTTGATGTTCGGGTAGTTCTTGAGGGCCGCGTCGAAGCCCTGGGTGCGCTGCTGGGTGAGTTCGAGGTTGTCGAGCCCGGCGAGTTCGATGACCCGGGCGTTCTTCTTGTCCTTGAGCTTCTCGCCGATGTAGCGGCCGGCACTCAGGCCCATGCCGTAGTTGTCGCCGCCGATCCAACAGCGGTACGCCTGTGCTGAGTTGAAGATGCGGTCGAGGTTGACCACGGGGATTCCGGCGCGCATGGCCTTCAGGCCGACCTGGGTGAGCGCCTTGCCGTCGGCGGGCAGCACCACCAGGACGTCGACCTTCTTGTTGATCAGCGTCTCGATCTGGCCGATCTGCGCGGCCGTGTCGTTGGAGCCCTCGGTGATCTCCAGGGTGACGTCCGAGTACTTCTTGGCGCGGCTCTTGGCGTTGTCGTTGATGGCGTTGAGCCAGCCGTGGTCGGCCTGGGGGCCCGCGAAGCCGATGGTGACGTGCTTGCCGGGCTTGTCGTCGGCGGCCGGCTGGTTGTTCGCGGCGGGCTTCTCGTCCTTGGTGTCGTTGCTGGTGCAGCCGGTGAGGAGGGCACCGGCCGAGACGGCGGCGGTTCCGAAGAGCAGTCCTCTGCGGCTCGTGGCAGGTGTCCGGCTCAGGTGACGCATCGGCTCTGGCATGGCGGTGAACCCTTTCCTCAGGTCGTGCTCGCGGTACGGCGCTGGACCAGCACGGCGGCGACGATGATCGCGCCCTTGGCGATCTGCTGGACGTCGCTCTGCAGGTTGTTCAGGGCGAAGATGTTGGTGATCGTGGTGAAGATCAGGACGCCGAGGACGGAGCCGGTGATGGTGCCCCGGCCGCCGGTGAGCAGCGTGCCGCCGATGATCGCGGCCGCGATGGCGTCGAGTTCGTAGAGGTTGCCGTTGGTGTTCTGGCCCGAGCCGGACAGGATGATCAGCAGGAAGGCGGCGATGCCGCAGCAGAGTCCGGAGAGCAGGTAGAGGTACAGCCGCTGGCGTCGTACGTCGATGCCCGCGAGCCGTGCCGCCTCGGCGTTGCCGCCGACGGCGACCGTGCGCCGGCCGAAGGTGGTGCGGTTGAGGATCAGCCAGCCGATGACGGTGACGACGGCGAAGACGAGGACCAGCGGCGGGATGCCGACGATGTAGGCGTCGCGCTCGCCGAGCTTCAACACCCCGTCGATGCTGACGACTTGGGTCTTTCCGTCGGTGATCTGGAGAGCGAGTCCGCGGGCCGAGGCGAGCATGGCGAGGGTGGCGATGAAGGGGACCATTCCGCCGTACGCGATGAGCAGTCCGTTGACCAGGCCGCAGCCCACGCCGACGAGCACCGCGGTGAAGAGGATGCCCGCGAAGCCGTACTCCTGGGTGGCGACCGTGGTGGCCCACACCGAGGAGAGCGCGACGATCGCGCCGACCGAGAGGTCGATGCCGCCTGAGGTGATGACGAAGGTCATGCCGACGGTGACGACACCGATCACCGAGGCCTGGGTGAGGACGAGTTGGAGGTTGCGGGTGTCGAGGAACTCGTCGGGCTTGGTGATGCCGCCGATGACGATCAGGGCGGCGAGCACGCCGAGGAGGGAGAGGGTGCGGACGTCGGCGCGGGCCACGACCGTCCGCCAGGCGGGGAGTTGGGGCATCGAGGGCACCTTGTCGGTGCGGTCCCGGGGCGGGGACGCGGGCTGCGTCATGAGGTTCCTTCCATGACGAGGTCAAGGACACGGTGTTCGTCGAGTTCGCGGGCGGGCGCCGTGTGGACGACGCTGCCCTCGCGGAGCACCAGGACACGGTCGGCGAGGCCGAGGACCTCGGGCACCTCGCTGGAGACGAGCAGCACGGCGAGGCCTTCGTCGGCGAGGCGGCGGATGACCGCGTACAGCTCGGCGCGGGCTCCGACGTCGACGCCTCGGGTCGGTTCGTCGAGCAGGAGCACCTTGCAGCCGCGCAGCAGCCAGCGCGCCAGGACCGCCTTCTGCTGGTTGCCGCCGGACAGCGTGCGCACGGGCACGGTCGGGTTGTCGGGGCGCAGGGACAGCTCACGGGTCGCCGCCAGCGCGGCCCTGCGTTCGGCGCCGCGGTCGATCCAACCCCCGTGCGAGTAGCGGGACATGGAGGACACGGACACATTGCGGGTGACGGACTCCAGCATCAGCAGTGCCTGCGCCTTGCGTTCCTCGGGGGCGAGCCCGAGTCCGGCGCGGACGGCGGCCCGTACGCTGCCGGGCCGCAACAGTCGCCCGTCGACGGTGACTTGACCGGAGCTCGGTTTGCGCGCCCCGTAGATCGTCTCCAGGATCTCGGAGCGTCCGGAGCCGACCAGTCCGGCCAGTCCGACGATCTCGCCGGGGCGCAGATCGAGGTCGAAGGGCGCGAACTCTCCTGCCCTGGCCAGGCCTTGCACCTTCATCACCGGTTCGCCGGGCGCGGGGGCGGCGGGCCGCTCCGGGAAGACGTACTCGACGTTGCGTCCCGTCATCAGCGCCACGACCTCGCGTGTCGGCGTGGACTTCGCGGGCAGTCCGCCCGCCACCGCGCGCCCGTCCTTCAGGACGGTGACGCGGTCGCCGATGCGGCGGATCTCCTCCAGACGGTGCGAGATGTAGACGACGGCGACGCCGTCCGCGGTCACGTCGGCCACGATGCGGAAGAGGTTGTCGACCTCGTCGGGGTCGAGGGCGGCGGACGGCTCGTCCATGACGATGAGGCGTACGTCGTGGGAGAGCGCCCGTGCCATGGAGACGATCTGCTGCTGCGCGGCCGACAGGTCGCCGACAAGACGCCCCGGATCGATCTCCGGGTGCCCAAGTCGCTTGAGCAGAGCGGCTGTTGACGTCTTCGCCGCCTTTCCGCGTACGACGAACCCGGCGGCCGTGGGTTCATGGCCGAGGTGGACGTTCTCGGCCACCGACAGGCCTTCCACCAGGTCGAGTTCCTGGTAGATGGTGGCGATGCCGAGGCGCATGGCGGCGATCGGCGACCTCAGCACGACCGGCTCGCCGCGCCAGCCGATCGTGCCGTCGTCGGGCTGGTGGGCGCCCGCGAGGACCTTGATGAGGGTGGACTTCCCGGCCCCGTTCTGGCCGAGCAGACAGTGCACTTCGCCGGCCTGGACGTCGAGGTCGACGCCGTCGAGAGCCCGGACTCCGGGGAACGACTTGGTGATGCCGGACATGGTGAGCAGGGGTGGTTCCGATGCCATGACGTTCCCCTTGGCGGGCGTGCGGGCCGGGTTCAGGGCGGGTCGCTTACACGAGCAAGCTGTTTCAGGGCGTGCCAGAGCAGGACGTGGCAGAGCAGGGCGCTGTGCGGGTGACGTCGTACGGGATGCGGTGTACGGAGGTGGTGTTACGCGGGTGAGAACAGGTGGTCGCTGATCAGGCGGGCTCCGCCGATGACTCCGGCGGCGGGGCCCAACTCCCCCAGGACGATGGGCAGGTTGCCGGTCGCGAGGGGCAGTGACTGGCGGTAGACCTGGGTGCGGATCGCGGCGAGCAGGGTGTGGCCGAGACCCGTCACCCCGCCGCCGATCACCACCAGGCCGGGGTTGAAGAAGGACACGAGTCCGGCGATGACCTGGCCGGTCCGGTTGCCGCCCTCGCGGATCAGGTCGAGTGCGGTGGCGTCGCCCGCGGCAGCCGCGGCGGCGACATCGACGGCGCTCAGACTGCCGGCCGCATCCAAGCGTGCCGCGAGGTCCTGGGACAGGCCCTGTTGCGCTGCTTCCGTGGCGTCGCGGGCCAGGGCCGCGCCGCTGAAGTGGGCTTCCAGGCAGCCCCGGTTGCCGCAGGCGCACGGGCGCCCGTCGGGCACGGCCTGGATGTGCCCGATGTCGCCGGCACTGCCCGTCACACCGCGGTGGACCTCACCGCCGACGACGATGCCGCAACCGATGCCCGTACCGATCTTGACGCAGAGGAAGTCGCCCACGGAGCGTGCGACGCCCGCGTGCTGCTCCCCCATCGCCATCAGGTTCACGTCGTTGTCGACCATGACCGGGCAGCCGAGTTCCTGGCTGAGCGCCTCACGCACCGGGAATCCGTCCCAGCCAGGCATGATCGGCGGGGCGACCGGGACGCCCTCGGGGAAGCGGACCGGACCCGGCACGCCGATGCCGGCGCCGTCGAATCCCTCCGCGAGCCCGGAGGCCCTCAACTTGGCTGCCATGGCGAGGACTTGCTCGAAGACGGCGACCGGACCCTCGCGGACGTCCATGGGTTGGTTGATGTGCCCCAGGACCTCCAGCTCCGCGTTGGTGACGGCCACGTCGATCGAGGTCGCCCCGATGTCCACGCCGAGGAAGCGCAGCGCGGGGGCGAGACGGATGTTGTGGGAGCGGCGGCCGCCGCGGGAGGCGGCGAGGCCGTCGGCCACCACGAGCCCGGTCTCCAGGAGCCGTTCCACCTCGACGGCCAGCTTCGACCGGGAGAGGTCGATCTGATCGCCCAGCTGAGCACGGGAGTTGGGGCCACCGTCGCGCAACAGGCGCAGCAGTCGCGCCTGGTGCGCGTTCGCGGGTCGTGCCGTCATACGTCTCACATGCCCCTCCCCGCCTCGATCGGCTTGCACCGCCATGATCGACCGGCACCGCCACGAGCGGACTGCGCCCGTCGGGTTCCGGCCAGTTCTCCGGCTTGCTTTCGAGGGGAACGTAGCAGCGGCTGTCAGGAGTGGGAAGAAGTCGTGCACGAATTGCTTCCAACTTTCTCCACTCCCAGGACAAAGTCCGGTGCCGGAACCCCCTGCGAGAGCGGCACAATGAGGCCACTGACGTGCGGAGTTGACGATGGGGTGGTCGTGGAGAGGGTGCTGGGGGCCGTGGGTGCGCTGTGGCGTCATCCGGTCAAGTCGATGCTGGGACAGCGGATTCACGCCGCCGAGGTGACCGACCGCGGGCTGGCCGGCGACCGCCGACTCGCCCTTCTGGACCGGGAGACGGGCAAGGTCGCCAGCGCCAAGAACCCGCGGCTGTGGCGGGCCCTGTTGACCTGCACGGCGACGCTGGAGGAGTCCGCGACGCGCATCACGACTGCGGACGGCAAGATCTTGCGGAGCACCGATGCCGGTATCGACGACGCACTCTCGGCGATCGTGGGCCGGGCGGTCACGCTGATCGACACACCGCCGTCGGGGGCCACGCTGGACCGCTCCCGACCCGAGGAGGTGCTGCGCGAGGGCGAGGACGCCGAAGTGGGCGCCGACATCGTCCAGTTCGGCTCGGCGTCGCCCACCGGTACGTTCTTCGACTTCGCGCCGGTCCATCTGATGAGCACCTCGACGCTGGCCCGGGTGGGCGCGCTGCACCCGTACGGGGCCGTCGAGGCGGAGCGCTACCGCCCCAACCTCGTCATCGACACGGACGGGGCGGGTTTCGTGGACCACGGGTGGGTCGGCCGGGAGCTGAGGATCGGCGACCGGCTCGTGCTGCGTGTGGTGGCCTCGACGCCGCGCTGCGCGGTGCCGACCCTCGCGCACGGCGCCCTGCCGCGCGACCCGTACGCCCTGCGCACGCTCGCCGAGCACCACCGCGTCCCTGCCCTGCCGGGCCGCGCCCCGGAGCCGTGCGCCGGCGTCTACGCCCAGGTGCTGCGGCCCGGCCCTGTCCGGCGCGGGGACACGGTCCGGATCTCGGATTCCGCTGGACAGTCACTCCCCTGACCTGCTGTCGTGTCGCCGACACCACATCAGGGGGAACGCATGACCGAGCACGGCACGGAGTCACGACCACGGACCGGTACCGGGGAGAGGGGACCGCAGGCCGGCACCGGGGAGGCGGCACAGCGACCCGCCACCGGAGAGAGGGAACAGAAGCCCGGCATCGAGGAGACGGGGAAGAAGCCCGGCTCCGGAGAGACGGCCCAACGGGTCAGCAACCTGGAGCTCTTCTTCGATCTGGTCTTCGTCTTCACGCTCACCCAGATCACCGTGCTGCTCGCCGGAGATCTGTCGTTCGCGACGGCGGGGCGGGTCGCGCTGATCTTCGTCGTGCTGTTCTGGATGTACGGCGCCTACGCGTATCTCACCAACCAGGTGCCGCCCGACCGCCCTTCACGGCGGCTTCTGCTGATGCTGGGCATGGCGGCGTTCCTGGTGTGCGCCCTGGCCATTCCGCGCGCCTTCGACGACGGCGGGGTGGTCTTCGGGCTCGGCTATCTGGCCGTGGTGCTGGTGCACAGCGCGCTGTACACGCGCAGCCACGGGCGGGACGTCATCTGGTACGCGGTGCCCAACTCCCTTGCCGCGCTGTCGATCACGGCCGCCGGACTCTTCGAGGGCGTGCGGGCAGACGGGCTGTGGCTGCTCGCACTGGTGCTTCAGTTCGTCACGCCGTATCTCGCGACCTACGGTCCGCTGCGCAGGAGTGGTCGCGAACTGGACGATCTGCGTTCCCAGTTGGGCGGTCTCGATCCCTCGCACTTCGTGGAGCGCCACGGGCTGCTGCTGATCGTCGCGTTCGGCGAGTCGGTCATCGCGATCGGCATCGGCATCGGCGATCTGCCGCTCACCCCGGGGCTGTTCGGCGGCGCCTTCCTCTCACTCGCGCTCGCGGTCGCCCTCTGGTGGACGTACTTCGTGCGCGACGAGGGCGGCGCCGAGGCGGCCTTCCACGCGACGCCGACCAACCAGCGCTTCCAACTGGCCATGAACGGCTACTACTACGCGTTCCTGCCCATGCTGCTCGGCATCGCCTGCCTGGCGGCGGGGCTGAAGAAGACCCTCGGGCATCTCACCGAGCATCTGCACACAGGACCGGCGCTCGCGGTCGCCGGCGGCGTGGCGCTGTTCCTCGCGGGGGACGTGGCCTTTCGGGCCGTGATGCGGCTCACACCGCTGGCCTACCGTGCCGCGACGGTGCCCGCCGCTCTGGCCACCGCTCTGCTCGGCATCCATCTGGCCGCGATCACCCAACTCGTCGCCCTGGTCGCCCTATTGGTCGCCATGCTGGCAGCGGAGGAGCGCTGGGCGGTGTGCGAAACCCCCAGCGAACCGGCCCGCTGAACCGGGCCGCCCACTCTCGCGCCGGCCCTCCGGCTACTTCTCGCGCTCGTGATACGTCTTGCGCGTGTGTTCCGTGTGCGTGCGCATGACCTGCGTGGCGCGGGACTCGTCGCGGTCGGCGATGGCCGCGATGAGGTCGCGGTGCTCGATCCAGGACTGGTGGCCGCGCTGTCGGGCGACCGGGGTGTAGTACCAGCGGACCCGGCGGTCGACCTGCGCGGCCAGTTCGGCGAGAACCGTGTTGCCGGCGAGTTCCATGACCTTCGCGTGGAAGCGGGCGTTCATGGCGACCGCGCCGTCCACGTCGTCGGCGGCGACCGCCCGCTCGCCCTCGGCGCACAGTTCCTCAAGGACGGCGATGCCGGCGGTGCCGGTGTTGGCCGCGGCGAGCCGGGCCGCCTCGGCCTCCAACAGCGTACGCACCGTGAGGAGTTGGTCTGCCTCGGCCTCCGTCGGCTCGTGCACGAACGCGCCCTGGGCGGGCCGCAGATCGACCCAGCCCTCGGTGTTCAGCCGCTGCAACGCCTCGCGCACGGGCTGCCGGGAGACACCGAGGTGCCCGGCGAGCTCACTCTCCACGAGGTGCTGGCCGGGCTGGAGGGCGCGGGTGGTGATCAGTTCGAGCAGCGCCTCGTAGACGCGGTCGCGCAGCGGGCCGGGCCGTTCGAGCTTGGGTACCGCCCCCTGCGGCAGTCCTGTCGACAACATCGCGGTCCCCCTCCTGGGCAGCGGCGCCTGGAGCTCCGTCGACAGCGCTGGCGCCGACGGCCGTGGCGGCGGCGCCGCATCCGGAAAGCCAGTATGAATTGTCTTTCGTCTACAGTCTACGGCGCACAATGGCCAGGGGAGGGGGAGTCCGCCTTGTCACACCGGGGCGTACGCGCACATCAGGGGCAGCGGACGACCTGACCCGCGTACGACAGGTTTCCGCCGAAGCCGAAGAGCAGCACAGGGTCGCCGCTGCTGATCTCGCCGCGCTCGACGAGCTTGGAGAAGGCGAGCGGGATGCTGGCGGCCGAGGTGTTCCCGGACTCGGTGACATCGCGCGCGACGACGGCGTTGACCGCGCCGATCTTCTCGGCGAGGGGCTCGATGATGCGCAGGTTCGCCTGGTGCAGGACGACCCCGGCGAGGTCTTCCGGTACGAGGCCGGCGCGCTCGCAGGCCTGCCGCGCGAGCGGCGGGAGCTTGGTGGTGGCCCACCGGTAGACGCTCTGTCCCTCCTGCGCGAACCGCGCGGGCGTGCCCTCGATGCGCACCGCGTTGCCCATCTCCGGCACCGATCCCCACAGCACCGGCCCGATGCCGGGCGCCTCACCCTCGGGGGCCGCCTCGACCACGGCGGCGCCCGCGCCGTCGCCGACCAGGACGCAGGTCGTACGGTCGGTCCAGTCCGCGACCTCGGACATCTTGTCGGCGCCGATGACCAGTGCCCGGGTGGCAGCGCCCGCCCGTACGGTGTGGTCGGCGGTCGCGAGGGCGTGCGTGAAGCCCGCGCAGACCACGTTGACGTCCATGGCGGCCGGGGAGGGGATGCCCAGACGGGCGGCGACCCGGGCGGCCATGTTCGGGGAGCGGTCGACGGCCGTGGAGGTGGCGACGAGGACCAGGTCGATGTCGGCCGGGCCCAGGCCTGCCGCCGCGAGCGCCTTCGCCGCGGCGTGCGCGGCCAGCTCGTCGACCGGTTCGTCGGGACCGGCGATGTGGCGTGTGCGGATGCCCACCCGGCTCCTGATCCACTCGTCGCTGGTGTCGACCAGACCCGCCAGGTCCTCGTTGGTGAGTACCTTGGCGGGCTGGTAGTGGCCGACGGCGGCGATCCGTGTGCCGTTCATGGGTGGTCCCCCTCGTTGCCTTGGGTAGCGGGATCCACCAGTCTGATCAGTGACCCACGGGTACGAGGGCAGGTAAGGCCACAGGATTAACGCGCCAGGCTTGTCGGCTTCTGTCAGACGTCCGAACAGCCATCCCTTGTACAGCGGAATGACCTTCCGTTGTACAGCAGAATGACCTTCCGTGCGCGTGCGTCTCAGCCCGTGAAGAGCTGCGTGGCCTTCTGTACGAGCTCGTACAGCCCGTAGCAGAGCGGTACCCCCACCCACAGCCAGGCGAAGGCGATCAGACCCCGGCGGCTAGGCGGGCTCGGACTGCTGTCGCTCGACATCGGCGGCCTCCCTCGGTGCGGGGATGTGGTGACGGGCGTGGACGGGCCGGACGAGCTCGTTGGCGACGAAGCCGATGACGAGCAGCCCGATCATGATCATGAAGGAGAGGCCGTAGAGGGACGAGCCGTGCTTGCCCGCTTCCTCCTGGCGGTCGGCGATCCAGTTGACGATCAGCGGGCCGAGGACGCCCGCCGTGGACCAGGCGGTGAGCAGCCGGCCGTGGATCGCGCCGACCTGGTGGGTGCCGAAGAGGTCCTTCAGGTATGCGGGGACCGTCGCGAACCCGCCGCCGTAGAAGGAGAGGATCACCAGGGCGCAGACGACGAACAGGGGCTTGGAGGAGTCCCCGAACCGGGCGATGAGCAGGTACATCAGGGCGCCCACACCGAGATAGACGCGGTAGATGTTCTTGCGGCCGATCAGGTCGGACGTCGACGACCAGCCGATACGGCCCGCCATGTTGGCCGCCGAGAGCAGCGCGACGAAACCGGCCGCCGCGGATGCCGAGACCGGGGTGGAGGTGTCGGCGAAGAAGTCCGAGATCATCGGGGCGGCCTTCTCCAGGATGCCGATGCCCGCCGTCACGTTCATGCACAGCACGACCCACAGGCACCAGAACTGCGGGGTGCGGACCGCGTTGCGGGCGGAGACCTGCACGCCTTCGACCGCGCTCGGCCCGCTCTCGACGGGCTTCTCGCTGCGCGGTACGCGCACCAGCAGCACACCGAGGGTCATGAACACGGCGTACGTCAGCCCGTGCACGAGGAAGGCGAGGGCGATCCCGGAGGAGTCGGCGCCGTAGGACTTCAGCATCTGCGCGGACCACGGCGAGGCGATCAGCGCACCGCCGCCGAAGCCCATGATCGCGATCCCGGTGGCCATGCCGGGCCTGTCCGGGAACCACTTGATCAGCGTCGAGACGGGTGAGATGTAGCCGATGCCGAGGCCGACGCCTCCCACGAAGCCGTAGCCGAACACGATCAGCCAGAACTGTTCGGTGGCGGCGCCGAGCGCGGCGATCAGGAAGCCGGAGGAGAAGCAGACGAGGGCCACGGTCATCGCCCAGCGCGGCCCGTTGCGCTCGACGAGCGTGCCGCCGAACGCGGCGGACAGGCCGAGCATGACGATGCCGAGCTGGAAGGGCAGCGCGCTCTGGGTGCCGCTGAGGCCGAGCGCGGATTCCAGCGGCGGCTTGAACACACTCCAGGCGTAGGCCTGGCCGATGGAGAGATGGACCGACAGCGCGGCAGGCGGGACGAGCCAGCGGCTCCAGCCGGTCGGTGCGAGTGGGGGGCTCATGATCCCGAACGGTAGGCAGGAACAAGGGAGTTGAGAAGACGGTGCGTCGACCGTATGCGATGAGCGGTATGCAGAGTGCGCCGAACGGCCGCCGTCCGAAGTCTTGCCGCCCCAAGTTCCATACTGTAGACAATATTTCGTCGACAGTGTTCGGCAGTTTCTCGGTACCCTCGACCGAACGGAGCGAGCCACCGTGAAAGTCGCAGTTCTCGGCGCCGGTGCGATCGGCGCCTATGTCGGCGCCGCGTTGCACCGCGCGGGCGCCGATGTGCATCTCATCGCCCGTGGACCGCATCTCGCGGCCATGAGGCGCGACGGAGTCCAAGTCCTCAGTCCGCGCGGTGACTTCACTGCGCGGGCCCATGCCACCGACGACCCGGCCGAGGTCGGCCCGGTCGACTTCGTCCTGCTGGGCCTGAAGGCCAACTCGTACGCGGCGTGCGGGCCGCTCATCGAGCCCCTGCTGCACGGCACCACCGCCGTGATCGCCGCCCAGAACGGCATCCCCTGGTGGTACTTCCACCGGCACGGCGGCCCGCACGACGGCCACCGCGTCGAGAGCGTGGATCCGGACGGCGCGGTCAGTGCGGTGATCGCGCCCGAACGGGCCGTCGGCTGTGTGGTGTATGCCGCAACCGAGCTGGCGGGACCGGGGGTCGTACGTCATCTCGAAGGCACCCGGTTCTCCGTCGGCGAGCCCGACCGGTCGCTCTCGCAGCGCTGTCTGGCGTTCAGCGAGGCCATGCGGGCGGGCGGGCTCAAGTGCCCGGTCGAGCAGGACCTGCGCAACGACATCTGGCTCAAGCTGCTCGGGAACATCTCCTTCAACCCCATCAGCGCGCTGGCCCGCGCCACGATGCGGCAGATGTGCCTGCACGGCGGCACCCGCAAGGTCATCGAGATCATGATGACCGAGACACTCGCCGTCGCCGAGGCGCTGGGCTGCGAGGTCGGCGTCTCCATCGAACGGCGCCTGGCCGGTGCCGAGCGCGTCGGCGACCACCGCACCTCCACGCTCCAGGACCTGGAGCGCGGAAAGCCGCTCGAACTCGACGTCCTGCTCGCCGCCGTCGTCGAGCTGGCGGACATCACCGGCGTCCCCGTGCCGACGCTCCGCACCGTCCACGCCATCTCGGACCTGCTCGCCCTCAGGACAGCCGCATGAGCACTTTGAGGATTCCCGTATGAGGAAACGCCAGCCCAAGACCTATACCCGTCTCACGCACCCACTCGTCAGGGACTCGCGCGACGAACCCTTCCGGCAGGCCGGCTGGGACGAGGCGCTGACCCGCGCGGCCGTCGGCCTCGGCGCCGCACGCGGCGCGTTCGGAATGTTCTCCTGCGCCCGCGCGACCAACGAAATGAACTACGTGGCACAGAAGTTCGCGCGGGTCGTGATGGGCACGAACAACGTCGACTCCTGCAACCGCACCTGTCACGCGCCGAGCGTCGCCGGTCTCTCGGCAGCCTTCGGCTCGGGCGGTGGCACCTCCTCCTACGCCGAGGTCGAGCACACCGACCTCATCGTGATGTGGGGCTCCAACGCCCGCTTCGCACACCCGATCTTCTTCCAGCACGTCCTGAAGGGGATCCGCAACGGGGCCCGCATGTACGCCGTCGACCCGCGCCGTACGTCGACGGCCGAGTGGGCGGAAAGCTGGCTCGGGCTGAACGTCGGCACCGACATCCCGATGGCGCACGCGATCGGCCGCGAGATCATCCACGCGGGCCTCGCCAACCGGGCGTTCGTCGAGCGGGCGACGTCCCATTTCGAGGAGTTCCGGGCGCTCGTCGAGCCGTGGACGCTGTCGCTCGCCGAGAAAGTGACAGGCGTACCGGCCGCCGCCATAAGGGAGTTGGCGCACGCCTTCGCGCGGGCCGAGCGGGCGCAGCTGTGCTGGACGCTCGGCATCACAGAGCACCACAACGGCACCGACAACGTCCGCGCGCTCATCAACCTGTCCCTGCTGACCGGGCACGTGGGCCGCTACGGCTCCGGGCTCCAGCCCCTGCGCGGCCAGAACAACGTGCAGGGCGGCGGCGACATGGGCGCCATCCCCAACCGGCTCCCCGGCTTTCACGACATCCTCGACCCCGCCGCCCGGCTGAGGTTCGAGTCCGCCTGGGACACCGTCATCCAGCCCCGCTACGGGCTGAACCTGACCGAGATGTTCGAGTCCATGGAGGAGGGCGCCCTCAAGGCGGTCTACTGCATCGGCGAGAACCCCGCCCAGTCGGAGGCCGACAGCGAGCAGGCGATGCGGCGGCTGCGCAACCTCGACTTCCTCGTCGTCCAGGACATCTTCCTCACGAAGACCGCCGAGTTGGCCGACATCGTGCTGCCCGCGACCGCCGGGTGGGCCGAGACGGAGGGCACGACGACCAACAGCGAACGGCGGGTTCAGCGGGTCCGCCGGGCCGTCACACCGCCCGGCGAGGCGCGTGAGGACATCGACATCATCTGCGACCTGGCCGCGCGCCTCGGGCACGAGTGGAAGTACGCGGACTCCGAGGCCGTCTGGAACGAGCTGCGGTCGGTGTCGCCGGACCACTACGGGATGACGTACGAGCTCCTTGAGGAGCAGCAGGGCATCCAGTGGCCCTGCCCGGCGACGGACCGGATCGAACCGACCTATCTGCACGGCCGGTTGTGGGAGGCGGACCCCGCGAAGCGGGGGCTCCTCGCGCCCTTCGGGCTCGTCGAGCACGATCCGCCCGTCGACCTGACGGACGAGGAGTATCCGATCCGGCTCACCACCGGGCGCCGCCTCGACTCGTACAACACCGGTGTGCAGAGCGGCGGTTTCGCCTCTCCGCTGCGGCGCGGCGAGTACGTCGAGCTGTGTCCGGAGGACGCCGAGCGCTACGGGGTCGTGGTGGGCGAGGAGGTACGGGTCTCGTCGCGGCGCGGGGCCGTGGTGGCGCCGGTGTGGGTCGACACGGCGCTGCGGCCCGGGCTCGCGTTCATGACCATGCACTTTCCCGACGAGGTGGACACCAACCAGCTGACGATCGAGGCCAACTGCCCGATCGCGGGCACGGCGGAGTTCAAGGCGTCGGCCATCCGGATCGAGAAGCTGCCCGCTGCGGCACATGCGACGCAAGTGAGGTGATGTGGTGGACCTGCGTTTCGGTGACAGCAAGCCGACGGACGAGGAACGGGCGGCGGTCGACGCGCTGCTCGGTCCTCCGGAGTCTTCCTGGGAGGGGGCGGACCGCTCCGACGCCGACCTGCGGTGGGCGCGGGGCGGGCGTGCGGCCCGCGAGCGCCGTGATCTGCTGTTGCCGGGGCTGCACGCCGTCAACGACCGCGTCGGCTGGATCAGTGAGGGCGCGCTCGACTATCTGTGCCGGCGGCTCACCGTGCCGCCCGCCGAGGCGTACGGGGTCGCCACGTTCTACTCGATGTTCTCCGTGAAGCCCCGGCCTGCGACGGTGCTGCACGTGTGCACGGACCTCGCGTGCGCGGGCGCCGGGGCCGCGGAGCTGTGCACCGGTGCCGAGGCACGCCTCGGGCTCGGCAGCGGTGTTTCCGTCGAGCGGAGCCCGTGCCTGGGGCTGTGCGAGCGGGCGCCTGCGGCGTTGGTGGTGCGGGCGGGGGCACCCACAGAGCCCTCTCTCGCCCCCTCCGCCCCTACCCGTCCCGTAGACCTGGGGGCTGCGCCCCCTCTCCCCCTGCATCGGCCTGGACGGCCTCGTCCTCAAACGCCGGACGGGCTGAAAGCCGCCACCGCCGTCGTCGCCCCCGCCACCGTCGACACCGTCGTCCTCGCCGCCACCGCCCCCGAGACCGCCCCCGCCGAGCCGTCCGCCGCCGCGGCGGTCCCCCAAGCAGGTCACGAGGGCCTGGTCCTGCTGTCCCGCGTCGGCGTCGTCGATCCCGCCTCCCTCGACGACTATCGCGCCCACGGCGGATACACAGCCCTGCGCCGCGCCTTCGACCTCGGCCCCGCCGGCGTCATCCGCGAGGTCACCGACGCCGGTCTGGTCGGTCGCGGTGGAGCCGCGTTCCCCACGGGCCGCAAATGGCAGGCGACGGCGTCGCAGCCCGACCACCCGCACTATCTCGTGTGCAACGCGGACGAGTCGGAGCCGGGGACCTTCAAGGACCGGGTGGTCATGGAGGGCGATCCGTACGCGCTCGTCGAGGCGATGACCATCGCGGGGTACGCGGTCGGGGCGCGCAAGGGCTATCTGTACCTGCGCGGCGAGTACCCGCGCGCCCTCGCCCGTCTGACGCACGCGATCGGGCAGGCACGCGCGCGTGGACTGCTCGGGGACGACGTGCTCGGGCAGGGGTACGCCTTCGACATCGAGGTACGGCGAGGGGCGGGCGCCTACATCTGCGGGGAGGAGACGGCGCTGTTCAACTCGATCGAGGGCTACCGAGGAGAGCCCCGTTCGAAACCGCCCTTCCCCGTAGAGAAGGGTCTGTTCGGCAAACCCACTGCCGAGAACAATGTGGAGACGCTCGTCAATGTGCTGCCGATCCTGACGAGGGGCGCGGAGGCCTACGCGGCGATCGGCACCGAGAAATCCACCGGGCCGAAGCTGTTCTGCGTGTCGGGAAGCGTCGAGCGGCCGGGCGTCTACGAGCTGCCGTTCGGGGCGACGCTCGGTGAGCTGCTCACGCTGGCCGGGGTGCGTAAGCGTTTGCGCGCGGTTCTGCTCGGAGGCGCGGCCGGCGGTTTCGTACGGCCCGACGAGCTGGACATCCCGCTCACCTTCGAGGGCACGCGGGAGGCGGGCACCACGCTCGGCTCGGGGGTGGTGATGGCCTTCGACGACACGGTGCCGCTTCCCCGGCTGCTGCTGCGGATCGCGGAGTTCTTCCGTGACGAGTCGTGCGGGCAGTGCGTGCCGTGCCGGGTCGGGACCGTACGACAGGAGGAGGCGCTGCACCGGATCGCCGAGCGGACGGGCGCGGCGGCAGCCGGCGACATCGCCCTGCTCAGGGAGGTCGGCCGGGCCATGCGGGACGCCTCGATCTGCGGCCTCGGCCAGACCGCGTGGAACGCCGTGGAATCCGCAATCGACCGCCTGGGGGCGTACGAATGACCGTGACACCGCTGGGGATCCCCCGCCGCCTGCTGGAGTTCACGCTCGACGGGGAGCCCGTCCGGGCCCCGGAGGGCTCGACCATCCTCGACGCCTGCCGCTCCGCCGGAAAGGACGTGCCGACCCTCTGCCAGGGTGACACCCTCACCCCCAAGAACGCCTGCCGTGTCTGTGTCGTCGAGGTCGAGGGGGCCAGGACCCTCGTCCCCGCCTGTTCCCGCAAGGCGGAGGCGGGCATGGAGGTGCGCACCGACTCCGAGCGTGCCCGGCACAGCCGCAAGGTCGTGCTCGAGCTGCTCGCTTCCTCGGTCGACTTGTCGGCCACGCCTCAGGTCGCCGAGTGGATCAAGGAATATGAGGCGAAGCCGGACCGGTTCGGCCCGGACGCGGCCCGTGTCGACGAGGAGCCGAGGGTCGACAACGACCTGTACGTGCGCGACTACGACAAGTGCATCCTCTGCTACAAGTGCGTCGACGCCTGCGGCGACCAGTGGCAGAACACGTTCGCGATCTCGGTCTCCGGCCGCGGCTTCGACGCCCGGATCGCCGTCGAGCACGACGCCCCGCTGACCGACTCGGCGTGCGTGTACTGCGGGAACTGCATCGAGGTCTGTCCGACCGGAGCGCTGTCCTTCAAGTCGGAGTTCGACATGCGGGCGGCGGGCACGTGGGACGAGTCGGCGCAGACGGAGACGACGACGGTGTGCGCGTACTGCGGAGTGGGCTGCAACCTCACTCTGCACGTGCAGGACAATGAGATCGTGAAGGTCACCTCGCCGCACGACAACCCGGTGACCCACGGCAACCTCTGCATCAAGGGCCGTTTCGGCTACCAGCACGTACAGAACCGGGGCTGATCAGGACATGGGACGAGTCACGGAACGACGCAAGGTGATCCGTATCCGGGACGGGGCGGTCTCCACCCGCCCGGACACGCTCGTCGCCGAGGAACCTCTGGAGATCCGGCTCAACGGCAACGCGCTCGCGATCACCATGCGCACGCCGGGCGACGACTTCCCGCTCGCCGCGGGCTTCCTGGTCAGCGAGGGCGTGCTGGGCGCGGCGGACGAGCTGCAGAGCATCGTGTACTGCGCGGGCGCCACCGTGGACGGTTCGAACACGTACAACGTGGTGGACGTGCGGACGGCGCCGGGCGTCGTCATACCGGACATCACGCTGGAGCGGAACGTGTACACCACGTCGTCCTGCGGGCTGTGCGGCAAGGCGAGCCTGGACGCGGTCCGTACGACGGCCCGCTGGGCGATCGACGACACGCACGGCGGCACCACTCCCCCGGTGCGGCTCGAACCCGAACTGCTCGCGAGCCTCCCCGACCGGCTGCGGGCGGCCCAGCGGGTCTTCGACCGGACCGGGGGCCTGCACGCGGCGGCTCTGTTCACGGAGGACGGCGAGCTCCTCGACATCCGGGAGGACGTGGGCCGGCACAACGCGGTCGACAAGCTCGTCGGCCGGGCCCTGCAGAACGGGCAGCTGCCGCTCTCCCGCACCGTCCTGCTGGTCTCGGGCCGCGCCTCCTTCGAGCTGGCGCAGAAGGCGGTCATGGCGGGCATCCCGGTCCTGGCGGCGGTCTCGGCGCCGTCGTCCCTGGCGGTCGACCTGGCCGCGGAGACGGGCCTGACGCTGGTCGGCTTCCTGCGTGGAGCCTCCATGAACGTGTACGCGGGCGAGCACCGTATCGCTCTGCGGGCCGCGGCCGCCCAGGGCTGACCGGCTCCCCGCGACACGACGGCGGGGCCCCGAACGGCGGGGAGCGCCCCCTGCGCCGGAGGGGCCCCGCTGTTTGCTCTTTCGCCTACGGGGCGCCTCAAGCCGGTGTCGAGAGGCCGCCCGTGCTCAACCCTTCGGGCCTCCGCGCGCGCGGCCTCTCGACACCGGCGCGCCCCTTCGGCTCTTTCGCGGCCGACGCGTTGGGGAATGCGCCCTTGCACGGCCCTTGCCGTTTGCCCGTGTGCGCCCCGCACTCAGCCCTTCGCGAATCTCACGTCCTGTGCGCGCCCCACCGTCCCCAGCCTCGGGAAGTCCAGCCGCACCGACGCCTCGTGTTCGGCGGCAGTGAAGGCGGCCATCGCGTCCTCGACGAAGACCAGGTCGTAGCCGAGGTCCCCGCCGGCGCGGGCGGTGGACTCGACGCCGAGATTGGTGGCGATCCCGCCGAACACGAGGGTGGTGACGCCGCGTTCGCGCAGCCGCTCGTGCAGGCCGGTGTCCTGGAACCCGCCGATGGTCCGTTTCACGATCTCGATGTCGCCCTCGGCCGCGAGTCCGGCGGCGAGCGAGCTGCCGGGCGGCTGCTCGGCGATCCCGGGGCGCTCGACGCGGATGAGCACGACGGGTGCTCCCGCGGAGCGGAACGATGTCGCCAACTCCTCGGCCCTGGTGAGGACTTCAGTGCCCTTGTGGGGTTCCAGGGGCAGCGCGACGATGCGGTCCATCAGGTCGACGAGGACAAGGGCCGTACGGGCCGGGTCGAGGGCGAGTCTGGGTTCGGTTCCGGGTGCGGTCATGACGGAACGTTAGCCCGCGTCAGCCGTCCGTACCGGAAATCCGGATCAACAGGTCCATGAACTGCTCCCGTTCGGCGGTGGAGAGGGAGGACAGAAGCGCCTCGTTCGCCGCGCGCGCCGCCTTCTCGCAGCGCTTCAGCAGCCGCCCGCCCTCCTCTGTGAGTGACACCGCGTTCTTCCGGCGGTCCTTCGGATCCGGTTCGCGGACGACGAGGCCCGCGGTCTGGAGGTCGTTGAGGACACCGACCAGGTCCTTGGGGTCGAGCTGGATGCTGCGGCCGAGTGCGGCCTGGGCGACGGGTCCGAGGTCGCAGACGGCACTGAGCACCACGTGATGCCACATCTTGATGCCCTCGGCGGCCAGCGCCTCTGCGACCAGACCTCGGCCGCGGGCGGCGGCCCGGCCGAGGAGCCAGCTCGGGAGCGTACGGATCGCGCGGGGCGCGGAGAGAGAAGCCTGCGCGGAAGGAGAGGCGGGTTCGGGACGCGGAGCGGGTGCGGCGGGCATGCGGCCAGCTTAACGAAGAAACCGTTGGACTTCCCAACGAATCTTCCGTTACCGTTGGGACTCCCAACGATTCTTGGAGGTGCGATGCGTCGCGTCCGGTACGAGCACACGGGTGGCCCGCTGTTCATGGAGGAGGTGCCCGTCCCCGCCGCAGGACCCGGAGAGCTGCTCGTGCGCACCGAGGCGATCGGTGTGACCCTGCCCGTCGTGCGCAAGGTGACCGAGGCGGCCGAGCCGATCGCGCTCGGGGGCGAGATAGCCGGGGAGGTCGTCGCCGTGGGCGAGGGCGTCACCCGCTGCAGGGTGGGCGATCGCGTCACCGGCCTCTGCTTCGGGCACGGGTACGCCGACTTCGCGCTGCTCAACGAGGTCATGGCTTCACCCGTTCCCTCGGGTGCAAGCGCGGTCGACGCCGTCGCCCTCGTCCGCAGCGGCCTGGTCGCGTTCGGCGCACTGGAGGCCGCGCGCCCCGCGCCCGGCGAGGCGGCGCTGGTGACCGGGGCGGCGAGCGGCGTCGGACAGCTGGCCGTCCAGCTCGCCCGGCTGCGCGGGGCGTCACGCGTCGTCGGCGCCGTGTCCGCGCCCGGCAAGGCCGGCTTCGTGCGCGGACTCGGAGCCGACGAGGTGGTCCTGTACGACGCCACGGGCTGGGGCGAGCCCGTCGACTACGTGCTCGACGCGGTCGGCGGCGACCTGCTCACCCCGGCCGTCGCCGCCCTCGCGCCGGGCGGACGGCTCGTCGCGTACAGCTCGGGCGGCGGGACGATCCAGGCGTACGACCTGCTGGTGGGCGCCAAGTCGGTGATCGGCTTCCAGATGGCGCTGATCGCCCGCGGCCGGCCGGAGTTGTACGAGCGGTGGCGCCAGGAACTGTGGCGGCTGTTCGCGGACGGCGCCCTGCGCCCTGCCGTGCACGGGCAGTTCACACTGGAGGATGCCGCGAAGGCCCACGCGGTGATCGAGTCGCGGGGCAACCTCGGCAAGGTGGTTCTGGTCCCCTGACGTCCGGCCACCGCCCGCCCGTGGAGCCGTCGCCCGTCCGCAGCGGCGCCCGCACGTGGCCGGTGCACGCTTCTTGTGGGGTGCCTGAGCGCCCAAGTAGCGTCTGTGGCACACACGTTGGACGTCGGACGTGGGATGTCCGGATGTCTCCATCGCCCCCACACACGGACAAGGTGTCCCCACGTACGCAGACGTATGAAGGGCAGGCCTCACCATGCCGTCAAGCCTCCGCGCACGTCTCAGATCCACGCTCGTAGCAGCCCTGACCGCCGGGCTCACCACCGCTGCGCTGCTCGCCTCACCGAGCCCGGCGGGCGCCCAACCGGCAGGCGCCACCGGAGAGTTCGAACAGCAGGTGCTCTTCAAGGCCTCGCAGGATCCCGGCTACGCCTGCTTCCGCATTCCCGCCGTCGTGAAGACCACCGACGGCACCCTGCTCGCCTTCTCCGAAGGCCGGGTCGACAACTGCGGGGACGCGGGCGACATCGACATCGTCCTCAAGCGGTCGGACGACGGCGGGCGCACCTGGGGCCCGCTCCAGGTCGTCAACGAGGGCGCGGGTGACACGCACGGCAACCCCGCCCCCATGGTGGACCGCGAGACCGGCCGGATCGTGCTGGCGGAGACCTACAACACGGGCCGTACGGACAGCGCCAGTTGCTCGACCCCCTGCGACCGCACCCCGCATCTCCAGTACAGCGACGACGACGGGCTGACCTGGTCGCAGCCGCGCGACCTGAGTGACGAGATCCTCCCGGCGAACTGGAACTCCTGGTACGCCACCGGACCCGTGCACGGCATCCAGCTCACCCGCGGCCGGCATGCGGGCCGGCTCGTCTTCGGGGTCAACACCGAGACGTGGAACGGCAGTCGGGTCACCGCCAACAACGCGGCGCTCATCACCAGCGACGACGGCGGCGACCACTGGGAGGTCGGCGCGACGGACTCGTGGCCGATCGCCGACGACGGCACCTTCCGCCAGAAGCCGTCCGAGGTGACGATCACCGAGCGCGTCGACGGTTCCGTTCTCATCAGCGGGCGCGAGCAGGACGGCACCGACCTCGGCCACCGCACCCAGACGGTGAGCCGCGACGGCGGCGACAGTTTCGTCGCGCCCTTCCGCGACATCCCCGACCTCTACGCGCCCCAGGTCCAGGGCTCCACCCTGCGGCTGGGCGACCGCATCCTGCTGTCCTGCCCCGGCGACCCGGACCGCCGCCGCACGATGATGATCCGCTCCTCCTACGACGGCGGCCGCACCTGGGACAGCGTGGACCGCGGCACGGTCGTGACCACGGACTGGTCCGGCTACTCGGACATGGTGCGGGTCGACGGCAGCACCGTGGGGCTGATGTACGAGGGCGGCGCCGTCGACGCCCGCGACGAGATCCGCTTCGCGCGGTTCACCGAGGACTGGCTGAAGCCGCGCCGCGGCCCGGACCCGACGACCGCGGACCTCGCGCCGGGCGCCCGGCGTGCGGCGGTCCTCGGCGGCGCCACCGAGACGGACGGCGTGTTCGGCGGCGCCCTGTCCTTCGACGGCGCCGACGACGCCGTACGACTGCCGTATCGCGACCAACTCCCTCTCGGAGCGAAGGACTTCACGGCATCGCTGTGGTTCCGCTACACCGCCACGACCGGTGAGCAGCCGCTGCTGTGGATGGGCGGGATCGGCACCTCGCAGCCGCAGGTGTGGCTGCGAGGTGAGCCCGCGTCGAACCGGATCACCGGGCTGATCACGACCAGGAACGGCGCGGCGGCTCCGGCCTCGGCCTTCGTGCGCACCGCCGGCGCGTACAACGACGGCCAGTGGCACCAGTTGGTGCTGCGCCGCGGCGGCGGCCTGCTCACGCTGTTCGTGGACGGCACGGCGATCAGCACGGCGGACGTGCCCGGCTCGGTCAGCCGCAACTCGCCGTTCGGGGTGCACATCGGCCAGCGGATGGACAGCCGGGCGTACTTCACCGGCGCCATCGACGAAGTACGGGTCTGGGACCGGGCGTTGAGCGACGAGGAGCTGACGGGCGTGCGCACCGGAAAGGTGCCGGCGACGCGGGACACCGTTCTGTGGCTGCCCATGGACCATGTGAGCGGCAGCCACTAACGTCCCGTCCGTGCCCGACGACGCACGAGCACGACGGCAGGCCGGGACCGGGCTGGGGATCATCCTGGCCCTGGTCTGCGCGGCCGTGCTGCTCACCGCCCTCCCGGACGACCGGGAGGGCGGCGGCACATGCGCCGCGCGTACGGTGCGGTCCTGGTCCGCGGACACGAGGCTGACGGGCGAGTTCGCCCGGTACGGGGACGACGCCACGCGCATGGACGACTGGACCGGCGGCGACGGCACCCACTCGGTGCGGCTGCCGGACGGGCGGATGCTGTGGCTGTTCTCCGACACCTATCTCGGCCCGGTGCACGCGCCGCCGAACCCGGTCGGCGAGTCGTTCGCCTGGCGCGACACCTCGGCACCGCTGGTGCGCAACTCGGCGGTGGTGATGTCCGCGTCGGGCCGCCTGGAGAGCACGCTCCCCACGCCCGTGTTCCCCGACCCGGGGCCGCAGCAGTGGCGCTGGCCGGTGGCCGCGCGGGTCGAACCGCGCTCCCCCGGCTCCTCGGACCAGGTCGTCCGCGTCCTGCTGTGGACCCGTACGACGGGCCAGGCACCGTGGATCTACGGCGTGCCCACGGCGACCGAGGTCGCCACGCTCTCACTGCCCGATCTCCGGCTCGAAGGCATCCGGACGATCCTCGACCAGCGCTCCGTCGCGGACGCCTCGCAGCGCGTGCTGTACGGCACCTCGGCGGTCGACGCGGGCGAGTGGACGTACGTCTTCGGCGGCGACGATCTCCAGGCGGCCTCCCGTCCGGCTTCGCAGGCGTACGTGGCCCGCGTGCCGCGCGGCAGGCTCGGCGAGCCGGGCGCCTGGGAGTACTGGGACGGCAAGCAGTGGGCGGTCCGGGCGCGGGCGAAGCCGGTACTCGGGGACGGGCAGCGCAGGGGCGTGGGCAGCGCCTTCACGGTGGTGCGCGACGGCGGCACGTACGTGCTGTTCACGATGGCCGCCGGCACCGAGGGGCTGACGACGATCACCTCGTACTGGGCGTGCTCGCCGACGGGCCCCTGGCAGGGGCCCACCCGCAGCTTCAGCCCGTCGCTGCCCGAGGGCGAGGTGGCGGCGTACAACCCGCAGGCGCATCCGGCACTGAGCGGCGACGGACGGCTGGTGCTGAGCTACGACGTCAACTGGCTGGACGCGACGGGCGCTTCGGCGCAGGCCAACCTCAGTCGGAACGTGTCCCTGTACCGACCGCGATTCGTGACGCTGCGGCTGGGGTCGGGTTCGTAGCCGCCTCCGGGTCGCGGGCCCGGCGCTTGGCGATGACCGCGCACACCATCAACTGCATCTGGTGGAAGAGCATCAGCGGCAGCACGGCGAGCGAGGCGTGCGCGCCGAACAGGACGCTCGCCATAGGGAGTCCGGAGGCGAGGGACTTCTTCGACCCGGCGAACTGGATGGCGATCCGGTCCTCCCGGTTGAAGCGCAGCGCCTTCCCGCCGTACCAGGTGAGGGCCAGCATCACGGCGAGGATCACCGCCTCGACGACGAGCAGCCCGGCGAGGCGGACGGCGCTGACCTGGTGCCAGATGCCCTGCACCATGCCCTCGCTGAACGCGGTGTAGACGACGAGCAGGATCGATCCGCGGTCGACGAGTCCGAGGATCTTCTTGTGCCGGGTGATGAACCCGCCGATCCAACGCCTCAGCAACTGCCCGGCCAGGAACGGCACGAGGAGTTGCAGCACGATCTTGACGAGGGAGTCCGCGGAGAAGCCGCCGCCGCTGTTGCCGAGCAGCGCCGCCGCCAGCAGCGGGGTGATGACGATGCCGGCGAGCGAGGAGAAGGAGCCCGCGCAGATCGCGGCCGGCACGTTGCCGCGCGCGATGGAGGTGAAGGCGATCGACGACTGGATGGTCGACGGCACGAGGGTGAGGAACAGCAGGCCCTGGTAGAGGGGGTGCGTGAGGAGCACCGGCACCAGGCCGCGGGCGGCGAGGCCGAGCAGCGGGAAGACGACGAAGGTGCAGGCGAGGACCGTGCCGTGCAGTCGCCAGTGGCGCAGGCCGTCGAGCGCCTCACGGGTCGACAGGCGCGCCCCGTAGAGGAAGAAGAGGAAGGCGATCGCGGCCGTGGACGCGCCCGAGGCGATGTCGGCACCCGTGCCCCGCGCCGGGAAGAGGGCCGCGAGGCCCACTGTCCCGAGCAACAGCAGTATGTACGGGTCGATCGGCATCCAACTCGGCCACTGCAGGCGTTTCACGGTGCTCCACTGCTCGGTTCGCTATGTGCTCACGGTCATCCCTGGTACGTCGTCGTCCAGAGGCGGGTCGTGCCCTCTCCATCGTCCTCCTCCACCGCGCGATCGGGAATCCGTCATACCGCTCTGACTGTCATCACGGTTCGCGATAACGTGGGGGTATGTACGACCCTTCCCAGTTGCGTACGTTTCTGGCGGTGGCCCAGACCCTGAGCTTCACCCGGGCCGCCCGCCGGCTCGGGCTGCGTCAGTCCACGGTGAGCCAGCATGTGCGCCGCCTGGAGGACGCCACCGGGCGCCAGCTCTTCTCCCGCGACACCCACTCCGTGGAGCTGACGGAGGACGGCGAGGCGATGCTCGGCTTCGCCCGGCGGATCCTGGAGGTGCAGGAGCAGGCGGCGGCGTTCTTCACGGGCACCAGGCTGCGCGGGCGGCTGCGCTTCGGCGCCTCCGAGGACTTCGTGCTGACCCGGCTCCCGGAGATCCTGGAGGGCTTCCGCTCCGACCACCCCGAAGTGGATCTGGAGCTGACGGTCGAGCTCTCCGGCACCCTGCACGAACAACTGGCCGCCGGGAAGCTGGACCTGGTGCTCGCGAAGCGGCGGCCGCAGGACCCACAGGGCGAACTCGTCTGGCACGACCGGCTGGTGTGGATCGGCGCGGAGCGGCTCCGCCTCGACCCCGACCGCCCCGTCCCGCTGATCGTCTACCCGCCGCCGGGCATCACCCGCGCGCTGGCCCTGGAAGCCCTGGAACGCCAGGGCCGGCCGTGGCGCATCGCCTGCACCAGCGGCAGCCTCAACGGCCTGATCGCGGCGGCCCGAGCGGGCCTCGGTGTGATGGCGCACTCACGCGGACTCGTCCCGCCGGGGCTGGTCCGCGTCCCCGACCGCGCGGGGCTGCCGGAGCTGGGCGCGGTCGACTTCGTCCTGGTGCACGGCCGGCGCCGCGCCTCCGCCCAGGACGCCGCGGACGCGCTGGCGACGGCGATCCTGGCGGGCGGGGACCGGTTGCATCGCGGGTGACCGCCAGAGGGCGTGCATGCCGTCGCGGGGCAGACGGGAATTGTCAGACAGGCCTTAGCGGGACGGCAGCGGGTACGTCAGCTGCTTGACCCTGCGCAGGAACGGTGTCGTCTCCACGTGCTGAACGCCCTCCAGCCGGCCGAGCGGGCCGCTGAGGTAGGCGTACAGGTCCGCCGTGCTTCGCGCCAGCGCGGTCGCCACGATGTTCGAGGGGCCCGCGGTGGCGGAGGCGTGCGCGATCTCGTCGTGCGCGGCCAGCGCCTCGCCGACGGAGTGCAGGGCGGCCGGGGCGGCGGTGATCCACAGCACCGCGGCGACACGGCGGTCGAAGATCGCCGGGTTGTACTCCACATCGATGTAGACGACGCCGGAGGCGAGCAACGCCGCCAGGCGGCGCTTGACCGCGGACTCGGAACGGCCGGTGGCGCGCTGCAGTTCGGGGTAGGTGGCACGCCCGTCCCGTTCCAGGACGGCGAGCAGGGGTTCGTCCTCCGGGTCGATGGTCACCACGCCGGACTCCGGGCCGCACTCCGGATCGGGGCCGAGGGCGGCGATCTGGTCGTCCGTGAGCGCGCCGAGCTTGCGCACCCAGCCGTTGACACCGCCGTAGAACCGGTGGAGCAGCTGGTGGGCACGGATCTCCACCACGCTGGGGGTGCGCGGCAGCTTGCCGAGCAGCAGGTCGTCGTGGTCGCCCGCGCTGCGCGGCCGGGTCAGGCAGAGGAGCTCGGTGCCGCCGGAGGCGAGTCCGATCCAGTACGTGTCGGGGCGCTTGGCGAGCGCGTCCCCGATGGCCACGGCGCTGTCCGGCGCGCAGCGCACCCGCAGCATCCACTGGTCCTGACCGAGCCGGGAGGCGTCCCGCATCGCCACGACCCGCAGCCCGCTCTCGGCGCACAGCCTGCGGTAGCGGCGCGCGACGGTCTGGTCGGAGACACCGAGCACCGACCCGATCCGACTGAAGGAGGCCCGGCCGTTCACCTCCAGCGCCGACAGCAGCTGGAGGTCGACCTTGTCGACGGCGTGGGATTCCGTCACCCTCACACCTTCCCGTGTCGGATTCGTTCGGCCCAGCGCCCTACTCCCCTGCGATCGGCCGCGCTCCGCCCATCGTACGGAGGCATACGCATTCATCGCACAAGGAGTTGGGGACATGCGCACATGGGGGCCGCTCACGGCGGTGTGCCTGGGGACGTTCATGTTGTTGCTGGACGTGACGATCGTGGTCGTCGCGCTGCCGGACATGGCACGGTCGCTGCACGCGTCGCTGAGTGACTTGCAGTGGGTGGTCGACGGGTACGCGCTCGCGCTCGCCGCACTGCTGCTGGGGATAGGCGCCGCGGCCGACATTCTGGGACGCCGCAAGGTGCATGTGGCGGGCGTGGCGCTGTTCGCGGCGGCGTCGCTGCTGTGCGGGCTGGCGTCGGGGCCCGGGATGCTGGTGGCCGCGCGCGCACTGCAGGGCGTGGGCGCGGCGGCGATGTTCGCGACGACGCTCCCGCTGCTCGGCTCGGTCTACCACGGGCGGCAGCGGTCGACGGCGCTCGGCATCTGGGGAGCGGTCAGCGGCGGCGCGGCCGCGGTCGGGCCGGTCCTGGGCGGCCTGCTCACCGAGGGGCCCGGCTGGCGGTGGATCTTCTTCGTGAACCTGCCGGTGAGCGTGGCGTCGATCTGGCTGACGCTGCGCGTGGTGCCGGAGTCGCGCGGTCCGCGCGGGATGCGGATCGACTGGGCGGGGACGGCGACGTTCGCGGGCTTCGCGGGGGCGCTGACGTACGGGGTGGTGCGGGCCGGGTCCGACGGCTGGACGTCGACGGCTCCGACGGCCTCGTTCGTGCTCGCCGCGCTGGCGCTGGCGGGCTTCGTGCTCGTCGAGCGCCGGGTGGCCCATCCGCTGCTCGACCTGTCGCTGCTGCGCAAGCCCGCGTTCGTGGGCGTGATGGTCGGCGCGCTCGCCTTCAACGGGGTGGCGTTCGGCGTGATCCCGTACCTCTCGATCTGGATGCAGACGGTCCTCGGCATGAGCCCGGTGCGCGGCGGACTCACACTGCTTCCGCTGACCGGCGCGTCGGTCGTGGTCGCCATCCTCGCGGGCAAGCTGCTGCACGGGGTTCCGGCCCGGCTGACCATCGGCGGCGGACTGCTCCTGATCGGGTCCGGCGCCTTCTGCCAGGCCGTACTGGACGCGGACACGAGCTGGACGATGCTGATCCCCGGCCTGGTCCTGGTGGGGACCGGCACCGGGTTCGTCTCCCCGTCGATCGCCGGCGCGGCACTGGCCGCCGTACCGCAGGAGCGGTCGGGCATGGCGGGCGGCGCGGTCAACACGGTCCGGCAGCTGGGGTACGCGCTCGGGGTCGCCGTCTTCGGCACCGTGCTGACCTCGCGCATGCAGGACACCCTCCCGCACGACGCGGCGCACACCCTCGCGGGCGGCGGCGCCGGGGCCCTGAGCGGCACGTTCTCCGAGCACACCCTGCGGGCCGCCTTCGCCTCGGGGCTCGACACGGCGTCGGTGGCCGCGGGTGTGACGGGAATGATCGCCGGCGCGCTGGTACTGATGTTGGTGCGGACACCGCGTCCCGCGACGGGCTCGGCGACCACCGGGGCCGCGTCGGCGGAGAAGGCGGCGGCAGCTCGCGGATGACACGGGCGGATTGACGGCTTGACCGCTTTTACGCCCTGATGGGTCGGCGCCTCGATGGCCGGAAGTGGAACCTCCACGTCCGGTATTCGGGGCGCCGCGCACCGTAATCGGGTCGCGCAGATTCGGTGGAGATTACGGCAGGGAAACTTACCCAACCGTAAGTAATTCTGTCCGGCCCTTCCCCATGTGAGCGCATTTTCTCGGTTGACCTGTACCTATTCCGGACCTTCGGGCGTTCCGTCACCCCTCCCGCACTCCAGCTCGTTGGGGTAGCTTTCACGGCGCTGTGCTGAGCGCCACAAGGAGCGGGTTTGCGCGAGTTCACCAACCCTCCACTGGCGTCGCCGCCGCCGGTGGGCGGCCTGGCCGACGTCGTGTTCGACCATGCCCTCGAAGACCCCCTGTACGTCGCCCTCGGCCGCAAGGACGAGCAGGGGCAGTGGCGCGATGTCACGTCCGCCGAGTTCCGCGACGAGGTCCTCGCCCTCGCCAAGGGCCTGCTCGCCCAGGGGATCCGGTTCGGGGACCGGGTCGCGATCATGTGCCGTACGCGCTACGAGTGGACCCTCTTCGACTACGCGCTCTGGACGATCGGCGTCCAGGTCGTGCCGATCTACCCCACCTCCTCCGCCGAGCAGGTCTTCTGGACGCTGCACGACGCGCAGGTGTCGGCGGTCATGGTCGAGCACGAGGACCACGCGATGACCATCGCCACGGTCGTCGACCGGCTCCCGCACCTGCACAAGCTGTGGCAGCTCGACGCGGGCGCCGTGCAGGAGCTGTACGAGGCGGGTGGCGGCATCGACGACGAGGTGGTGCACCGGCACCGGCGCGCCGTCACTCCGGAGTCGATCGCGACGATCATCTACACCTCCGGCACCACCGGGCGCCCCAAGGGCTGCATGCTCTCCCACGCGAACTTCATGTTCGAGACGAGCACCGCCATCGACCGCTGGGAACCCGTCTTCCACTCCAAGCGCGGCGACGAGGCGGCCACCTTGCTGTTCCTGCCGCTCGCGCACGTCTTCGGGCGGATGGTGCAGGTCGCGGCGATCCGCGGCAGGGTCAAATTCGGCCACCAGCCGCAGCTCAACGCGGCGGCCCTGCTGCCCGACCTCGCCGCGTTCCGGCCGACGTTCATCCTCGCCGTGCCGTACATCTTCGAGAAGGTCTTCAACGCCGCGCGCCGCAAGGCCGAGAAGGAGGGCCGCTCGGGCCCCTTCGAGAAGGCCGTCGAGGTCGCGGTGCGCTACGCCGACGCCATGGAGTCGAAGGCCTGGGGCATCGGCCCCGGCCCCTCGGCGGGCCTCAGGATGCAGCACCAGTTCTTCGACAAGGTCGTCTACTCCAAGGTGCGCGCCGCACTGGGCGGCCGGATGAAGCACGCCATGTCCGGCGGCTCGGCCATGGACCGGCGGCTCGGCCTCTTCTTCGCGGGCGCCGGCGTCACCATCTTCGAGGGGTACGGCCTCACGGAGTCCACGGCCGCCGCGACCGCCAACCCTCCCGAGCGCACCCGGTTCGGCACGGTCGGCCAGGCGCTGCCCGGCACCACCGTGCACATCGCGGACGACGGCGAGATCTGGCTGCACGGCGACAACGTGTTCCAGGGCTACCTCAACAACGTCAAGGCCACCGACGCCACCCTGCACGACGGCTGGCTCGCCACCGGTGACCTGGGCTCGCTCGACGAGGACGGCTACCTCACCATCACCGGGCGCAAGAAGGAGATCCTGGTGACCTCCGGCGGCAAGAGCGTCTCGCCGGGAATCCTGGAGGAACGGGTGCGCGACCATCCCCTGGTCGCCCAGTGCATCGTCGTCGGCAACGACCGGCCCTACATCGCGGCGCTCGTCACCCTGGACTCGGAGGCCGTCGAGCACTGGCTGCAGATGCGCGGCAAGCCGCAGCTGTCCGCGGCGGAGCTGGTGCGCGACCCCGACCTGGAGACCGAGGTGCGGCGCGCCGTCGTCGCCGCGAACACGCTGGTCTCGAAGGCCGAGTCGATCCGTACGTTCCGGATACTGGCCCATCAGTTCACGGAGGAGCACGGGTTGCTCACGCCTTCGCTGAAGCTGAAGCGGAAGGCCATCGAGAAGGCCTACTCCTCCGAGGTGGAAGCCTTGTACCAGGCATAGAGATGTGACCTCGCAACGGGGCTCGCCGAGCGAGTCCCTGACGGTCCGTCATGTAATGGTGCGTCAGATATTGACGATCCATCAGTTCCAACCGACACTTTCGGTCACCCGACGGAGGGGGACCGACCGTGTCGCGACCGATCCGCACCATCGCCGGCGTCGTGGCCGCGCTGCTGCTCGCCACCGCCTGCAACTCCGCTGCCAGTAACGGGAGTTCGGACAAGGGAGCCGGGGGCTCCGTGCGTGGGGTCACCGGTGACTCCATCAAGGTCGGGGGCATCGTCTCGATGACGACGGCCACCGGGTACTCGAAGAAGGACACCGATCTCGGGGCGAAGGCGCGGTTCGACCGGGCCAATGCCGAAGGCGGGGTCAACGGCCGGAAGATCGACTACCTGGGGGCGGAGGACGACGGGCAGGACCCGGCGAGGAACCTGGCCGCCGCGCGCAAACTCGTGCAGCAGGACAAGGTGTTCGCGATCGCACCGATGAGCTCGACGACCTTCTCCGGGGCGGACTTCCTCCAGCAGCAGAAGGTGCCGACGTTCGGCTGGGGAACCCTGCCGTCCTTCTGCGGGCCGACGTACATCTACGGATTCGGCGGCTGCATGGTGCCGATGCCGGGCGGCACGATCTCACAGACCTGGCCCGAGGGGCTCAAGCGGGTCACCGGCGGCGCGCAGGGCAAGTCCGTGGCGATCCTCGCCAACGACAGCGACGCGGGAACCTTCGCCATCCGCACGTACAAGCAGAGCTTCGCGACGGCGGGCTACAAGGTGACGTACGCGAAGCCATCCGTGCCCGGGACGTCGATGCCGAGCGACTGGTCGGCGTACACGAAGGAGATTCTTCGCAGCAACGGCGGAAAGGCACCCGATGCGGTGGTCTCGGTGATGCAGACGCCGTACAACATCGGTCTGTTCACGGCGCTCAAGCGCAGCGGCTACAAGGGAGTGCTGACCGATCCGACGGACTACGACCCCTCGCTGCTCGCCAAGAGCGCGACGAAGCAGGCGCTCGACGGGGTGCACGTCCTGCTGTCCTTCCAGCCGTTCGAGCAGGACAACGCGGCGATGAAGCAGTTCAGGGCGGACATCAGGAAGGCGGCCGGGAAGGAGGTGCCGTTGAACATGCACATGATGACCGGGTACATGTCGGCCGACCTTTTCCTCGCCATCGCCGAGAAGGCGGGCAAGGACCTGACCGTGGCCTCCTTCCAGAAGGCGGCGAAGGGATTCTCCGACACGGGCACGATGGTGGGCGACCGCGCCGAGCCCAAGGGGCAGAAGGAGTCGTTCGGCTGCGGAGCCCTGGTGCAGCTCAAAGCCGGCAAGTACGTCGTCTCGGCGCCCTTCACCTGCTATCCGCCGATCCCCTTCAAGTAGCCCGACCGCAAAGGGACTTGGCATGTCGGACCTGCTGGGATTCGTGCTGAGCGGACTCGTCTCGGGTGCGTTGTACGCGCTGTTGGCGACCGGCCTTGTGCTCTCCTACTCGGCCTCGGGCCTGTTCAACTTCGCGCACGGCGCCACCGCTTACCTGTGCGCGCTCGCCTTCTACGAGCTGCACTCCGGCCTCGGCTGGCCCGCCGTGCCGACGGCCGTGCTGCTCGTGTGCGGGGCGGCGCCCGCGCTGGGATGGGGCCTGGACCGGCTGATGTTCCGCAAGCTGGCGCGGGTCGGCGAGACCGCCCAGATCGTCGCCACCATCGGCCTGTTGGTCGCGCTGCCCGCACTCGGCCTGTGGGTGGTGGAGCTGCTGGAGGACGCGGGCGTGTCCGTCCGGCCCGCCGAGAACCAGTTCGGGCTGCCAGGTGTCGGGCCGAGTCCGGCGAAGTCCTGGCAGCTCATGGACGGCGTGGGCGTCGACTCCGACCAGCTGATCACCTGGGTGGCCACGGCGGTGGTGGCCGTCGGGCTGTGGATCCTGATGCGGCACACCCGGCTGGGCCTCAAGCTCCGCGCCGCGGTGGACAATCGGTCGCTCGTGGAGCTGCGCGGCATGAGCGCGGACCGGCTGTCGTCGATCGCCTGGATGCTCTCGTCGGGGCTCGCAGGACTCGCGGGCGTACTGGCCACCCCGCTGCTCGGTCTGTCGGCCCACGACTTCACCCTCTTCCTCTTCGTCTCGGCGACGGCCGCCGTGCTCGGCCGCTTCGCGTCGGTCCCGCTCGCCTTCGCGGGCGGGCTGGCACTCGGAGTGCTGCAGAACCTGGTCGCCGGGTACGCCTCGTTCGCCGACCGCGTCACGGGATTCCGTACGGCGGTTCCGTTCCTGATCCTCTTCGCCGGGCTGCTCGTCCTGACGCGGCGGCAGCGGACGGCCGGGACGGCGGCCACGGACGCGCCGCCGGCCGACTATCTGGCGGGCCGTTCGTGGGTACGGCGCTGGGGCCCCTGGACGGCCGCCGCACTGCTCCTCGCTCTCGCCCTCTACACGGTCACGACCCCGTTCTGGAGCGGCCTGATCGCCCAAGGCCTGGCCCTTTCCCTGGTGTTCGTGTCCTTCACGGTGGTGACGGGGCTCGGGGCGATGGTGTCGCTGGCCCAGGCGACGTTCGTGACAGGTGCGGCGCTGGTGGCCGGGTTGCTGATGAGCCACGGCTGGCCGTTCGTGGCGGCCGCGGCGGTCGGAACGTGCGCGGCCGCGGTGCTCGGCGCCCTGGTCGCGCTCCCGGCGCTGCGGCTCGGCGGCCGCTCGCTGGCGCTCGCCACCCTCGCACTGGCCTTCCTCGCCGACCAAGTCCTGTTCCAAATGGGCTGGTTGAGGAACGGCGACACGGGCTGGGCGATCCCGCGTCCCGTCTTCGGCCCGGTGGACCTGAACGACGACCGGGCGATGGGCGTGGCGATGATCGTGCTGGCCGCACTGGCGGTCGCGTCGCTCAGCGCCTTGCGGAACTCGCCGTCCGGACGGGCGATGCTGGCCGTCCGTTCGGCGCCCGCCGCGGCGATGGCCTCGGGTGTCTCCGTCGTCCGCACCAAGCTGACCCTGTTCACGCTCTCCGCCGGGATCGCGGGCTTCGGCGGCGTCATGTACGCCTCCTACAGCACCCGCATCACGGCGACGGACTTCACCGCGATGACCGGCCTGGTATGGCTCGCGGTGGTGGTGGCGGCGGGCGTACGGCGCCCCCAGTTCGCCGTGGTCGCCGGGCTCGTCTACGCCGTCGTACCGCACCTGGTCTCCGACTACGTGACCGGCTCCGTCCATCTCCCGGTGATCCTCTTCGGCCTGGCGGGACTGGCCCTGGCGAACGACCCGGACGGGTACTGCGCCGCCGTACCCACGCGCCGGCACCGCAGGCGGGCGACGACCGCACCGCGTACGACGCAGACACCCGCCGTTGTCCGGCCGTCCCCCGATGCCGCCCTCCAACTCCTCGGCGTCTGTGCCGGTTACGACGGCGCCCCCGTCCTGCACGGCGTCGACCTCACCGTGCGCCCCGGCGAGATCCTCGCCCTCCTCGGTCCCAACGGGGCGGGCAAGTCCACCACTTGCAGGGTCGCCGGCGGGCTGCTGCGCCCGCTCGACGGCCGGGTCCACGTCGCCGGACGCGATGCCACCCGCGAACGCGCCGTCGGCCGGTCCCGCAGCGGAGTGGTGCTGGCGCCCGAGGGCCGGGGCATCTTCCCCGCGCTCACGATCGACGAGAACCTCGCGCTGTATCTGCGAGAGCGGGCCTCGCACGAGGCCGTGTACGAGCGCTTCCCCGGGCTCGCCGCGCGGCGCACCGTCGCCGCCGGGTCGCTCTCCGGCGGGGAGCAGCAGATGCTCGCGCTCGCACCGCTCCTCCAGCGCCCGCCGCGGGTCCTCGTCGTCGACGAACCGTCCCTCGGGCTCGCTCCGCGCGTGGTCGAAGAGGTGTTCCGGCTGCTGGTCGAGCTCAAGGAGGCCGGGACGGCACTCCTCCTGGTCGAGGAGAAGGCGACGGAGGTCCTCGGGGTCGCGGACACCGTCGCGTATCTCGCGCAGGGCCGGGTGACCTGGTGCGGCCCGCGCGCCGAGGTGGACGCCGACCGGCTGACGGAGGCGTACTTGGGGATCGCGGGCGGGCCGACGCAGCGGACGGGGCGGCCATGAGCTCACCCACGAGTGGTTCTTCCACGAGCGGCTCACCCGTGCTGGAGGCCGTCGGTGTCGGCGTCCGCTTCGGCGGCATCCGCGCCCTCGACGGAGTCGGTCTCACCCTGCGCCCCGGCGAGGTCTGCGGACTCATCGGCCCCAACGGGGCAGGAAAGACCACCCTGTTCGATGTCCTCTCGGGCATCCGCCGCCCCGACGAGGGCCGGGTGCTGCTCGACGGTACGGACATCACGCGCCGCTCCCCCGTCTGGCGTGCCCGGCACGGAATGCGCCGCACCTTCCAACGGCAGCAGCTGTTCGGCCAGCTCACCGTGGCCGAACAGCTGGTGGTCGCCCAGGAGTGGCGCGGCGGCGGTGGCGGGCTCGCCGGTGACCTGCTGGCGGCGCCCACCCGACGCCCGTACGAGAAGAAACGGCGTGAACGCGCTGAGGCCGTGCTGCACGACTGCGGCCTCGACGGGTTCACCGACGCGTACGCCGGAACGCTTCCCATCGGCCGGGCGCGGATGGTGGAACTGGCCCGCGCGGTGGCCGACCCGCCCAGGGTGCTGCTCCTGGACGAGCCCACCTCCGGAATGACGGAGGACGAGAGTCGCTGTCTGTCATCCGTGGTCCGCCGGCTGGTGGACGAAGAGGGCTGCGCCGTCCTCCTCGTCGAGCACAACGTCGCCTTCGTCATGCAGTTGTGCACCCGCGTCGTCGTCCTCGACCTCGGCCGGATCCTCGCCGAGGGGACGGCCGCCGTGGTGCACGCCGACCCGCGGGTACGCGAGGCGTATCTCGGCACGACAGCCACCTGAACAGGGGTGGCACGCACCCAAGTCGGCTGTGTGGCAGGCGAGTTGTCCGAGAAGCGGTCGCACCGCCGGAGCCGCGCGGCTAGGCTCTCGCCCGAGATCACGTACCACCGACACACACGTACCACCGACAAAGATGCCGGGCACACGGGGGAAGTACGGTCATGGCGGATGTCAGGGTCGAGACGGTCGCGCTCGACGGAGCGGGGAACCGGCAGATCGCCACGAGAACGCGGGCGACGTCGTCCCTCGGTGAACGGGCCGCCGAGATCGAGGAGGCCATCGTCCAGGCCTCCTCCCTCGCCCAGCAGTCCCTGGCGCAGGTCCCCGAGCGCGACGGCTGGCAGATCACCAGCCTGGACGTCACCTTCGGTCTGACCCTCGCGGCCGAGGCCGGGGTCATCCTCTCCAAGGCCTCGGCGGAGGCCTCGTTCGAGGTCACCCTCACGGTGGAGCGGACCCCGGGGACTCCGTGACGGGCACGGGCTACTGGGTCGACCTCTACCAAGCCGAGCAGCGCCTGGGCGGCGGCTTCCTGCTCACCCGGCGGTTCGTGCTCACCGCCCTGCACTGTCTGCGCGGGCTGTCGCTCGACGAGCACGTCGGCATCCAACTCGCCGACGGGGCAAGGGTCGAGGGCCGCGTCTGCCGCCAGGACAAGGAAGCGGACCTCGCCCTCGTCGAGATCGGCGCCGGGCACCAGGTGACGCTGCCGATCCCCGCGGCCGACGTCGCCCGCGACGGGGACCGCTGGCGCGGCCCCTACCGGCCCGCGGCACACGACGTGCACCTCAGCGGTCGGGTCAGCGCGGGGGCCGCGCAGCACCTGTGCGTCGGGGGCGCGACCATCGAGGCCCTGCAGCTCACGGCGGACCAGCATCTGGGCGACTACTCCGGCTACTCGGGAGGACCGGTCGAGGGAGTCGGGGACGACGGCACCCGAGGGCCCTCGGTCGTCGGCATCCTGATCGAGCAGGCCCCGGACCGGGCCTCGGAGGCCCGCGCCGCCAACGTCCTCTTCGCCGCCACCATCCGGGAGGCGATGCGCCGCTTCGACCACCTGGATGTCGTCCACCTCATCGATGTACTGCGACCGCCGGGTCCGGACCTCGCACCGGCCACGGCTGCCCCGGGAGACGGGCCCACCGCCCCGGACGGCGGCACACCGGCACGTTTCGCGGGCACCGAGGAACTCCTCGTCCAGCTCGACGCGTGGGCGCAGCGCGACCTCATCGACCCTTCGCAGATCGCCGAGTTGAAGTTCATCGCCGTGAAGAGGCTCATCGACGGCCAGGCCGGCGGGGGCGGCCCATGACCGACGCCTGGCAGGACGCGATCTCCCACGCCGAGCGGGCGCTGCGAGGTGGCAGCACGGCGCGCCTGCGTACCACCCAAGCCGTCGAGCTGCTGTGCGCCGACGAGCATGTACTGCAGGACCGGGCCCTCAGCCGCGATCTGGCGCGTCTCACGTCGCTGCTCGACAGCCTCGGTCTGCAGCGTCTGTCGCACACGCTCCTCCGACATGTGGCATCCCGCCTCGCCTGGGACACGGGCGCGCTGAACCTCGACAGCTCCGCCCGCAACCGACTGGCGGTGACGCTGGCCGACCGCTGGCATCTGGCCGCCGCCGCGAACGTACTGTCCACCGCCCTGCACTTCGACCCGGACGGCGGAGCGTCGGCCGCGCGGACGCTGGCCAATCTCGCGGCACTCAAACTGCGGCTGGGCGACGTCACAGGGGCCGAGGAATCGGCGGGCCAGGCACGGGAGCGGCTGACCGAGGACGCCGCGGAAGACCTGGATGTACACCTCCTGGTGACCACCGTCCTGACCACGGCGGCGCGCCGCCGTGGGCTCCATGAAGACGCTGACCGGTTGCTGGCCGACCTGGAAGGCGCCGTCCGCCGCCTGGTGGGTGTTCTCGGCGGCGAGCATCCGCAGTCCCTGTCGGCGCTGGTGGCCCTCGCCACCGCGGAGTTCGAGTCCGCGCGGGCCGCCGGTGCCCTCGACCGGATGGAACGCGCCGTGGACGTGCTGGCCGTCGCCTCCCAGAAGGCCGCCGCGACGGTGGGCACCCAGCATCCGCAGACGGTCGCCGCGCTGCTGAGCCTTGCCGCCGCGGAGGGGGAGGCGGCCCTGGACGAGCCGGACGGCCGCCGCCTGGACGGCGTCAGGGCCCTGGTCACGGCGACCGCGCGACGTGCGGATGTGATGCGGCACGGTGCGGCCCGGGTACCCCGAGGTCCGGCCTCCGCGCCCGAACCCAGGAGTTCGCGCGCTCGCCACGCCATGGCGGCTCAGCCCGCGCCACGGCCTGGTCCCGCCGCGTCCCGCCGGGACAGCCCACGAGACGGGACCGACGAGGACACGCCGACGCTGCGCTTCAGTGTGCTCGGTCCGGTCCAGGTCTGGCAGGAGGGCGAACCCCTGGACATCGGGCCTTCGACGTCAGCGGCCCTGCTCGCCGCTCTCCTGCTGCGAGAGGGAGCCACTGTCAGCCCCGGCGAACTGGCAGACATGATCTGGAACACGTTGCCGGCGTCCGGTCCCAGGGCGCTCAGTGTGTACGTGTACCGGCTGCGCAGAGTACTCGGCCCCGAAGCACTCCTCAGAGAGCCCCACGGCTACGCTCTGCGCCTCGCCCCGGGATCCCTCGACCTGACCATCGCCGAGAAGCATGCGGCGGAGGCCGAGCGGTTCCGTGCGGCCGGTGACCCGGAGCAGGCGCGCACCGCGCTCAGCCAGGCCCTGGCACTCTGGCACGGTGAGTCCCTGGAAAATGCCCGGGGCCCGTACGCCGCCGAACAGCGCCGGAGGCTGGAGGAGTGGCGGCTTCAACTGACCGAAGCCCGACTGGATCTGGACGTGCAACTGGGCCGTCACTACGAGGTCATCCCGGAGCTGAACGCGCTGACCCGCACCCATCCCCTGGACGAGCGCCTGCGCGAACTCCTCATGCGCGCCCTGTACCGGAGCGGGCGCCGGGCACAGGCACTGGCGGAGTACGACCGCATCCGGGGCCTGCTCCTCCAGCATCTCGGAGTTGAACCGAGTCCCGGCCTGCAGGAGTTGTGGCGGCGCATCCATACGTCCGACCCGGTTCTGGACAGCTCGGCCTCGGTCCGCCGCGAAGCCAGGCCGATCGCCGTTCGGCCCTCATGACGCTCGGCACCCGCGGGCGCGGGCCGGGCGTCCCACCGCCCGGCCCGCCGCCCTCCACCAGTCGATGCTCAGCTGATGCTCAGCTTGAAGATCTTGTCCGAACCGTCCGCCGCACCCCCGTTGTTGTCGCAGTTGGTCGTCGACAGCCAGAGCTGGTCGGCGCCGGGGACCTTGGTGACCGTGCGCAGGCGGCCGTACGTGCCGACGTAGTACGCCGTCGGTGTGCCGACGTTCTCCGTGTCGCCGGTGATCGGGATGCGCCACAGGCGTTCGCCGCGCAGGGATGCCATATAGATGACGTTGCGGACGATGGCGATGCCGCTGGGTGAGGCCTCGGAGACGTTCCAGGTCTTCTTGGGGTTGGTCATCCCGGCGACGCTGCAGGTGCCTTCGCAGGTCGGCCAGCCGTAGTTGGCGCCGGGCTTGATGAGGTTGAGTTCGTCCTTGGAGCTGTTGCCGAACTCGGCTTCCCACAGGCGGCCGTTGCGGTCGAAGGCGAGGCCCTGCGGGTTGCGGTGGCCGTAGCTGTAGACGTAGTTGCCGAACGGGTTGCCCGGGGCGGCCTTTCCGTCGGTGGTCATGCGAAGGATCTTGCCGTTGAGAGAGTTCTTGTCCTGGGCCAGATCGGGCGTCTGGGCCTCGCCGGTGGAGACGTACAGGTAGCCGTCGGGGCCGAAGGCGAGGCGCCCGCCGTTGTGGTAGCGGTTCTTCTTGATGCCCTGGAGGAGGACGGTGTAGCCGCTGAGGGAGGTGCCGTTGTAGGTCATGCGGACGACGCGGTTGCCCTCGGCGGCGGTGTGCATGAAGTAGACGTAGTGGTTCGTCGACCAGTTGGGGTCGACGGCCACGCCCAGCAGGCCGCCCTCGCCGTCGGTCGTGACGGCGTTGGGCACGGTTCCGACCTGCGTCTTCGTGCCGTCCTTGGCGACCTTCCACACGCGGAAGTCGTCCCGCTCGGTGACCAGGGCGGTCTGGCCGTCGGGCATCCAGTAGGTGCCCCACGGAATGGTCCAGCCGGAGGAGACGGTGCTGATGGACGACGGGACGCCACCGTCGGTGGAGCAGGTCTGCGTGGTGAAGGTGACCGTGTTGGTCTCCGGGGAGACGTTGCCGGCGGCGTCGCGCGCCACCACGTTCAGGGTGTACGGGCTGTTGCAGGCGAGGCCGGTCAGCGTGGTCGACGTGCCGGTGACGGACTTGTAGACGGTGGTGCCGCTGCGCACGTCGTAGCCGACGACCGCCTTGTCGTCCGTCGAGGCACCCCAGCTGAGGTCGGCGCTGGTGGCGGTGACGTTGGAGGCGGTCAGTGTGCCGGGCTTGGTGGGCGGGGTGGTGTCGGAGCTGGGCTTGGTCGTGCAGTCGACGGCGGGGCTGGCCGGTGAGGTGTTGCCGGACGCGTCCCGGGCGATGACGGTGAGGTTGTAGGTGGTGTTCGGCGTCAGACCGGTGAGGTTCTTCGAGGTCGCGTCTCCCGCGGCCTCGCCGATCTTGTTGCCGTGCTCGTAGAGGTCGTACGCCGTCACGCCGACGTTGTCCGTCGAGGCGCCCCATGCCAGGGTGAGCGTGTCCTCGCCGATGTCCGAGCAGCTGGGCTGGCCGGGACGGGTCGGCGCCTGGGTGTCGGCCGCCGCGCCGACGCTCAGTTTGTCGAGGTTGGGGCCGCCGGCCGCGGTCGTGGCGGTGGCACGGATCTTGTTGGAGCCCGCGGTGAGCGAGGCGTTGAGGGTCTTGGTAGCCCAGGTGTCCCAGTCGGTGGTGGCCGGGAAGGAGACGCCCGAGGCGACGACCGTGCCGTTCACGGAGATGTCCATCGGGCGGTCCGTCGTGGTGCCGTTGGCGTACCGCAGGGCGAGCGAGGCGCTGCCCGCCGAGGCGGCGCTCACCGTGAACTCCACATACGAACCGGTGATGTTGGTGTAGTCGACGAACCCGGTGCCCGTGTAACCGGTGTGGTTGGTGGCCACCGTGCCCTGGGAGATCGTGGCGTCCTCGGCCTGGTGGTCGGTGGCTGCCGCGGCGAGCTCGAAGTCGAGGTAGTCGGTGTTGGCGAGGCCGCCCGAACCCGTGGCGGTGAGGCGGATCTTGTTGCTGCCCGCGTTCACCGGGACGGTCAGCGTCGAGGTGGTCCAGGCGTCCCAGGTGCTGGTGGACGGGAACGAGTACCCGGCCTTCACCACCGTGCCGTTGACCGCGATGTCCGCCGGGCGGTCGGCGGTGGTGCCGTTCGCGTAGCGCAGGGCCACGGTGGCCGTTCCCGCGGACGCGGCGTTTACGGTGAACTCGACGTAACTGCCCGCCGCGTTGGGGGTGTTGAGGAAGCCGCTGCCGGAGTATCCGGCGTAGTTGCTGTCCACGGTGGAGCCGGACGTGTAGGCGGCGCTCTCCGCTTCATAGCGGGTGGGCGCCGCCGAGGCCGACTGCGGTACGACCTGGACGAGTCCGGCACACAGGAGCACGACCGCACCGATGGCGATCCTCCTCAGCCGGCCTCTGGATGGGGTGGTGCTACGCATCTGAACCTCCGTCAGATCCGAAGGAGAAGGGGGACACACGTGCAGTGGGACATCAGGGCACCCAGTAGTTGCCGGACGCCACGATCATCGACTGGAGCTGGACGCTGCCGCCGTAGTAGAGCGAGGAGTTGATCGCCGTGCCGGTGAGCTTGTTCCAGAGGGCGTCCAGCCAGACTTGCGAACCGGAGTCGGTCATGGCCGTGACGACGAAGGGCGCCGTGAACGCCATGTCGTGCCCGCTGTCGAACGCCGAGCCGTTCAGGTGGTAGCCGGTGACGATGCTGTCGGGGTTGCCGCCGGTCTTCGCCTTGATCCAGGAGTTGAGCTTGTGCGCCGAGGCGAGGGAGGCCGCGTCGCCGCTGGTGACGGCGTCGACGCCGATCCGCCAAGGGTCACGGCAGGCGTTCCAGCCGTAGTCGCCGTCGTTGGGGCTCTCCAGGACCTCGCCGCTCGCAGGCTTCGGGGTGCCGTTGGTGTTCACGACGAAGTCCGCCAACAGACCCGTGCCGGAGGCGTAGTTGGCCTGCTGCGAGGCGATCAGGTTCTGGTGAGCGGTGCGGATGGTGTCCCAGGCGGTGTCGCCGGTGGCGCGGCGGAAGGCCCGGAAGTGGTCGACCATCCAGTCGGAGGACCGCGTGATGTAGTAGTACTGATCGCCGGACGAGGACCAGTCGCCGAGCTTCATCAGATGCGTGCTCGGGTTGACCTCGCTCGCCTTGATGGCGTTGATGTGCTGGGTCGCGAGGTCCTTGTAGTTGTACGTTCCCGCGCTCCCCCACTGCTTGTCGGCGAGCAGCAGCCCGTACGCCACGTCGAGGTCGCCGTCGGTCGCCGAGTCCGAGCCGTCGACGGACTTGCAGGAGGAGTCCTGCTCGGCAGCGAGCAGGTGCGAGTTGTGCACCGAGGGGTGCGCCAGCATGTACTTGACCATGCCGTCGAAGATCTTCTTCGCGTCGGGGTCGGCGCCCGCCATGAACGCGGTGACGACCATGCCGTATCCCTGGCCCTCGGCGACGTAGGGGTGGTCGGCGTCGGGCGAGATGACCTCGTACCAGCCGTTGCCGCAGTTCTGCCGTACGAAGGCGGACTTCCAGGCGGTGTACTTGCTGACGACGGCCTGGTCGAGGGCCGTCTGACTGCCGGACGGCTTCAACGTGCCTGTGGTGTACGGGAATTGATGGCTGCCGAACGGGACGGCGGGCCCGCTCGTGCTGGGCGCACCGACGGTGGTCCTGTCGAGGTTGGGTCCGCCGTTGGCGGTGGTCGCGGTGGCGCGGACCTTGTTGGCGCCCGCGGCCAGCGAGACAGTGACCGACTTGGTGGCCCAGGTGTCCCAGTTGCCGGTCGGCGCGAAGGACACGTTCGAGGCGACGACCGTGCCGTTGACGGAGATGTCCATCGGGCGGTCGGTCGTCGTGCCGTTGGCGTACCGCAGGTCGATCGCGGTACTGCCCGCCGAGGCGGCGTTCACCGTGAACTCCACATACGAACCGGCGATGTTGGTGTAGTCGACGAAGCCTGTGCCCGTGAAGCCGGTGTGGTTGGTGGCCACCGCACCCTGCGAGATCGTGGCGTCCTCGGCCTGGTAGTCGGTGGCCGCCGCTGCCGTCCCGGCCGCCGTCAGGCCGAGCAGGGGCAGCGCGAGGGCCAGGGCGGTACCCCAGGTCAGGGCGCGTCTGCGATGAGTCAGTTTCATGATCGCCCTTTCTCAGCCCGTGTACTGGGCGAAGACTTTGAGGTAGTCGTACGGCTGCTGCGAGACGCCGCTGCACGCGTCGCCGTCGGAGCCGGAGCCGCAGGCCCGGTCTCGGTTGACGGCCCAGTAGGTGAGGCGTGCGATGTGGTGCTGTTGGGCGTAGACGAGCATGGTCTGGAAGTCGGAGATGCGGACGAGCTCGCCGGAGTCGTCGGTCTTGCCGTTCATCGACGAGAGCCCGATGTGCGCGTACGCCGTCGTGTCGCTGTAGCCGTACGCGGACTTGACGCGCCCCTTCAGGCCTTCCATGGCCTGGGTGGTCAGCGTGCCCATGTTGGTGGTGCCGCCGCCGAAGTCGAACGGCATGATGCACCAGATGTCGTTGGCCAGACCGGAGTTGGCGCCACGGTTGATCATGTCGACGCCGGTGGAGTCGGGGCCGCTGGTCGTGGTGCCGAAGGTGATGACGGTCTTCAGGCCGGAGTTGTTGGCCTTCACGATCTTCAGCGCGTCGATCACACGCTGGCGGACGGTGGCGTTGCCCCACTCGGTGTTCTCGATGTCGATGTCGATGACCTTGAGGCCGTAGGCGTTGATGACCTTCTGGTAGGCGCCCGCGAGCGAAGAGGCACTGCTGCACTTCTCGCCGAGCTTCGCGCCGCTCCAGCCGCCGAAGGAGACGATCACGTCACCGCCGGCCGACCGGATCGAGTTGATCTTCGACTGGTCGTCGCCGCCGGTCAGCGGGCGCGAGCCGTCCCAGGCAGGGTTGCAGGAGCCGTCGGACAGGATGAAGGCGAGGGTGAACCACTTGACGCCGGTCGCCGACATCACGGAGGTCGGGCTCTGCGGGTTGCCCCAGCCGAAGTACTCGTACGGCGCGACCGCCAGGCCCGGGGTGCCGACGGGGGCGCTGCCGAGCGTCAGTCTGTCGAGGTTGGGTCCGCCGTTGGCGGTGGTCGCGGTGGCGCGGACCTTGTTGGCGCCCGCGGCCAGCGAGACGGTGACCGACCTGGTGGCCCAGGTGTCCCAGTTCGCGGTGGGCGCGAAGGACACGCTCGAGGCGACGACCGTGCCGTTCACGGAGATGTTCATGGGGCGGTCGGCGGTCGTGCCGTTGGCGTAACGGAAGGTCAGGGTCGTCTGACCGGCAGCCGCCGCGTCCGCCGTGAACTCGACGTACGAGCCGGTGATGTTGGTGTAGTCGACGAAGCCCGTGCCCGTGAAGCCCGTGTGGTTGGTGGCCACCGCGCCCTGGGAGATGGTGGCGCTCTCGGCCTGGTAGTCGGTGGCCGCGGCCTCCGCGCGGGCCGATGGGGGCGAGGCGAACAGCAGGGAGAGCAGCAGCCCGAACAGGGCGGCGAGGACCACGCCGAGACGGCGTGGGGGTACGAGGGGGTGCACGTGGATCTACCTCCAGGAGCGGTGAGAGGGACGGGGAAGCGGTGCGATGGGGTGGGGTGGGGTGGGGTGTTAGGAAGGGTTCCTAACTTTTGGTGGGCACACGTCCCCGCCTGCGAGAGCGCGGGCGGGGACGTGCGGGGGATGTCGGTGGCGGGCCTCAACTCCGGTCGAGCGCGTCCACGTTGGGCGCGCCGTTCGCGGTCGTGGCCGTCACCCGGATCGTGTTCGCGCCCGCCTTGAGCGGCACCGTGAGCGTCGAGGCCGCCCAGGTGTCCCAGCTCCCCGTGCCGTTGAAGGCGCGGTTCGCGGAGACGACGGTGCCGTTCACGGTGACGTCCATCGGGCGGCCCACGGTGGACCCGTTGGCGTACCTGATGGCCACCGAGGCGTTGCGGGCGGCGGCCGAGTCCACGGTCCACTCGACGTACGCGCCCGCCGCGTTGGCCGTGTTCACGAAGCCGGTGCCCGTGAAGCCGGGGTGGTCGGTGTCGACGGTCGAGCCGGACGTGATGCCCGCCTGCTCCGCCTGGTAGCGCACGGTCCTGGTGCCGAGCGGGGCCACCCTGATCAGCCGGGCCTCGCCCGGCCGCAGGGTGGCGCTGTAGGTGTCGGCGACCGTGCCCTTGTCGGCCCCCGACCAGAGGTCCGTGACCTGACCGGAGCCGGTGAAGCCGACCTGGGACCAGTCCACGGTGGCCGTCGAGGAGCCCGTCGTACCGGTGTTGAAGAGCGCCACCACGTAGTCGCCGCTGTCCTCGCGCTTGCTCCAGACCTGGTTGACGCCGCTGGAGACGATGCGCTTCGCCGCGTATCCGTCCTGGTCGACGGCGATCAGCCGGTCGTTGGTGAGCATCGCCGCGTCGACCGGGTCGAGCTGGGTCAGGTCGGTACCGAGCAGCAGGGGCGCGCCGGCCATCGACCAGAGGGTGAACTGCGAGCGCCGCTGGTCGGCGGTGAGTCCGGCCTGGTCGCCGTTGCCGATCTCCAGCGAGTCCAGGTCGTTCCAGCCGCCGGGTCCCGCGTACTGCTGCCAGTTGGCGGCCGACGTGAAGCGGGTCGTGACGTGCGACCAGTCGGTGAGCGGATAGCCGCTGCCGTTGGGGCCCGACCCGCAGTAGCACTCGACGTCGCCCTGGGTGCGCCAACTGTTCGCCAGGGAACGCCAGGTGGGGGCGTCGGCGATGGCGAGGTTGTTGGAGAGGGCGTAGTTGATCGGGCGGCCCGTGGCCCGCAGCGCCTTGTCCCAGGCCCGTACGTCGGGGATGTCCTGGCTGCCGACGCCGTCGATCTTGAGGTAGTCGACGCCCCACGAAGCGAACTGCCTGGCCCAGGAGTTGACGAATTCCTGGGCGCCCGGCTTCGTGTAGTCGATGTAGTACATGTTCTTGCAGTTGTAGTTCTTCTCCAGGGTCGAGGTGTCCGCGATGTCCGCCGCGTGGTACGACGTGCCCTCGATCGGGGTGTTCTTCAGGACGGCGTTCTTGGCGATGCCCGGGGTGACGTAGAAGCCGAACTTCAGGCCCTTGGAGTGGACGTAGTCCGCCAACGCCTTGATTCCGGAGGGGAATTTGGCGGAGTCGACGGTCCAGCGGCCGTAGGAGTCGACGACGAAGCCGTTCGAGTCGCACTTCTGGTAGAAGTCGTCGAGGTTGACGTACACGAAGCCGTGCCGGTCGAGGCCGCTGGACACCAGGGCGTCCGCCTGCGCCTTGATCTTGTCCTCGGTCGGCCAGCGCCGCACGAAGCTCCAGCTGCTCCAGCCCATCGCGGGCCGGATGGACTGACCGTTGCCGGACGCGGCGGCGGGCGGGGCGGTCAGCAGCGGGATGGCTCCGGCGATCAACACGCCCGCGAGGGCGAGGAGTACGGCTCTGAGGTGTCTCATCACGGCGCCACCTCCGGAGCCGGTGTCGCGTACGACGTGCCGATCCACGCCTCGTCGATCCGCAGCCGCTTGTAGCGGGTGGTGTCGGTGGACGCCGCCCAGGTCGAGTCGACTTCGAGACGTACGTAGCGGGCGTTCGCCGCGGTGATGTCGATGCCCTTCATGCCGCGGGCACTGGGGAGCTGACCGGTCTTGACCGCACTCCCCCAGTTGGATCCGTCGTTGCTGAGGAACACCTTGTAGTCCTTGATACGGGCGGACTGCTCGGTGTCGGAGCGGGCGTAGGCGACCGAGTCCTCACGCTGGTTGAGGCCGATGTACTGCACTCGCTTCGAGCCGCCGAGGTCGAAGGTGAGCGTGACCGGCAGCGTCTTGTTGCTGTCCCAGTAGCTGAGGTAGCTGCCGTCCGCGGCGGCCGACGCGCCATGCCCGCTTGCCGACGCGCTCGCACTCATCGTGTACGAGGAGGCGGGCAGGATTCCCTGGCGTCCGGCCGTGGTCACCTTGAAGACGGTGTCGTACGGGTCCCAGCCGCCCAGCCCGTTCAGAGTGAGGACGCCGCCGGACTGGGACCACGAAATGGCCGCCCCTGTACGCAAGTTGGCCACGGACGTGATCCGGTAGCCGTTGTCGCGGATGCGCAGGGTGCTGGTGGACGGCGGGGTCAGGACATGGACGTACTGCCGGTCGGCGTCGGTCTTGCTGATCGTGGTGACCCCGTGGGCGCCGTCGTTCCAGAAGCCGGGCTTGAGGCCGCCGTACATGTAGCCGCCGCCCTCGACTCCGTGCAGGGACTCCCAGATGGGGCCGAGGTAGGAGTTCGCGAAGTTGTTGAAGGACTCCTGGTTGGCCGGGAACTTCCCGTTGACCTGGGCGGTTTCGGCCATCAGCGCCTTCACGGACGAGCCCGCGTTGGTGACGAGCCGGCCGAGGGTGAGCATGCGGTCGACGCTCGGGTTCGAGCCGTCGTACCACCAGGCGCCAGTGGACGGCAGTTTGAAGTCGGCCTCGGTGAGCCGGGGCCCGGCCGTGTAGACCGCTTGGGGGTAGTCGTACGACGGGGTCATTCCCGTCTTCTGCTCATTGCTGATCATGTCCATGATCGGCGTGTCTTCGTTGTTGTTGCTGATCGTGTAGTTGGGTCGCTTCTGGTAGATCTGCGCGTAGAGGTCGTGGCTCTCCCAGTACGCGTTGTCGTTGTCGATCCAGAAGCCGCCGAGCGTCGGATAGCGGTCCATCACCTCGAAGAAGTTGTCGTACGAGAACCGGCCGAAGCCGTCGCGGGTGGTGAGGTCGACGTTCGTGCCCTCGTAGGCGGAGTACGCGGCGGAGTCCAGCCACTCGTGGCCGCCCTCGGCGTGCCACTGGGGGTCGTCGGTCATGTAGAGGATGACCTTCAGACCCTTGGCGGAGGCCGCGGTGATGAGTTCGCCGAGGAAGTCGCGCTTGGTCGCGCAACTGCCGGGGATCGCTGAGGGCCAGGGGCGGGCGTAGCCGAGGCGGCTGTGGAAGGTGGCGAGAACGAGGTACTGGACGTGCAGTTTCTGGGCCTCCTGCACCCAGTAGTCGGGGGTCCAGCCGCCGTTGGTGACGTCGTTCTCCCAGGCGGAGCAGCTGGTGTGCTGGGGTGCGGTGCGCTCTCCCCAGTGCAGGAAGAGGCCGCCGGTCGAGGCGCGCAGGAAGTCCTGGCGCGGGTTCTGCAGGTCCGCGTGTGCGGGCGAGGGAAGCAGCAGCGCGCCGAGGAGGAGCGCCACCACCGCGATCAGGCGGGCGGTCGGTCGTCTGCCGGACAGTCGTCTGCCGGTTCTGGTCATGCCGGCACCTCCAGATAGTCGAGGTTGGGGCAGCCGTTCGCGGAGGTCGCCGTCGCGCGTACGGTGTTCGCGCCGGCCGTGAGCGGGACGGCGACGCCGATCGTGCGCCAGGTCGTCCAGTCGGGCGTCGGCGGGAAGGAGACGCCGGATGCCACGACCTGGCCATTGACCGTGATGTCCATCGGCCGGTCCGCGGTGGTGCCGTTGGCGTAGGCGATCGCGACGGTCTTCGTTCCCGCGCTCGCCGCGTTCACGTTCCACTCCACGTATGCGCCGGCCGCGTTGGCGGTGTTCACGAAGCCGGTGCCGGAGTAGCCCGCGTGGTCGGTGTCGACGGTGCTGCCCGTCGAGTACATGGCGCTCTCGGCCTCGTACCGCGTACCGGGCGGCGGTGTGGTGCCGCAGTCCTGGCTCGACCCCGACGCGGACAGCCGCAGGGCTCCGCCGGTCGTGTTGTGGCTGTCGGCGACGCAGTAGCCCGACACGGTCTGGAAGCCGATGTCGAAGGGGCTCGCGCTGCCCTTCTGCGCGGTGAACCGGGTGAACTTCACCGAGCTGCCCGCGCCCGCGATGACCGCCGGGCGGCCGTCGTTCGCCGCGAACCGCACCGAGCTGTCGGTGAAGGTGACGTGGTCGGCGTTGTGCAGGTACCAGCCGTACGCGGGCCGGGTGCCGATGCTGTTCGGGTTGTAGTTGGTGGGGTCGTTGCTCGGCACGGCGGTGGACATGGTGCCGTTGCCGCCGGGGACGGTGAGGTTGACGTTGGTGAAGGTGACGCCACTGATGTGGTTCGGGCTCGACTCGCCCCACAGGGTCGGGCTGAAGGAGGGGCTGGAGCCGGTGGCGGTGATGTCGTCGTAGGTGACGTTGCTGATGGAGCCGACGCCCGGGTTGTTGCCGCAGCGTTTGCGGGTGCCGATCTTCTGCATGATCGGCGAGTGGACGTCTTTCATCGTGATGTCGCGGTAGTGGACGTCGGAGATCTTGGCGCCGTCCATGGAGACCATGCCCAGCCCCGACTTGTCGGAGCCCTCGATCCTGATGTGCTCGAACCGGTAGTCCGTGAAGTCGCCGCAGGTCTCCGAGCCGAACATGAGCGCGTTGCAGCACACCGCCGAGAGGTACGAGTCACTCACCCGGCCGGGGCCGTTGGGCAGTTTGGCGCCCAGCGCGTAGTCGCTCTTGAAGACCAGTGCGTCGTCGTTGGCCTTGATGTTCGCGTTGGTGACGGTGACGTTGGTCGTGCTGATGATGTTCCAGCCGTCGCGGTCGGATGCGGTGTCGATGCTCAGGTGGTCCGAAGTGACGTTCGAACAGCCGTTGATGAGGGCCGCGAAGTGGCCGCCACGGCGCAGGGTCAGGCCGTCGCCGATGCGCAGGCCGTTGCAGCGGGTCAGCGAGATGATCTTGTCGGCCTCGCCGGAGGACGGGTTCCCGGTGATCAGGTTGCCCTGGCCGTCGATGACGCCGCCGCCCACGAAGGCGATGTTGGTCAGCCGGTCGCCGTAGATCATCGCGTTGTGGAAGTGGCTGTGCCCGTAGTCCTGGTACTGGTCGTAGGGGTTGGACTCGGGCGGGTCGTACGTGTCCGCGCTTGACCCCTGGAGCGTGGCGCCCGTGTCGACCTGGAGCGTCACGTTGCTCTTCATGTGCAGCGTGTTCTTGGACTTGTACGTCCCGGGTGAGGGGAGTTGGACGGTGCCGCCGCCGGCCGCGTTCGCTGCGTCGACCGCCTTCTGGACGGCGGGGGTGTCATTGGTGGAACCGTCGCCCTTGGCGCCGTAGTCGCGCACGTCGAAGACGGCCGCCACGCCCGCGGGGGTCTGGGTACGGGCGACGGCCGGGGGCTGGGACAGGCCCAGAACGACGAGGAATCCGAGAAGGGTCAGGGAGAGTGCTCTGCGTGCCGTGCGTCTCATGTCGGCCTCGTCTCACACCAGTTGGTAGCCACGGAGGTTGGTGAGGAGCAGATAGCAGTTCTGCAGGGAGCCCGAGGTGTCGCCGAGGGAGCGGTAGATGCCCCACTTGGGCCGCACCCGGTCGTCGAGGAAGGTGTCCACGCCGGACTTCGACTTGTCGATCACGGTCGTGCCGCCGCTCTTGAGGATCCAGCGCACGGAACCCGACGTGCCGTCGCCGACCTTGATCTGGAAGTCGACGTCGGTCCATTTGTCGTGCAGCGGGTCCAGACTGGTGCGGCCGATCAGGGTGTCGGTGAGGGCGAGCTTCAACTCGATGGTCTGGGCGCCGTTCACGCGGCGCAGCGACTGGACGACGATCGGCGAACTGCCGGTGCCCGGCTGCTTCATCTGCATGATGTGGGTGAAACTGGTGGTCGCCTTGAGCGAGCTGGGGATGTACATCGAGTACGTCACCCGCCAGGTCTGGCCCGGCAGCCACTTCAGGTAGTTAGAGCTGCTCGTGCGCAGGCCGGTGACCTCCTGGCGTTGCCGGTCGGTCATGGTGTCGCGGTCCACCGTGTGCATGTTGAACCGCCAGTTGTCGCCCTCGGGGTAGATGTGCGGATGCCCGGCGGGGTGCGAGTCGGCGCGGTCGTCCTCGATCGTCTCGAAGGCGCCGAGCCCGTTGCCGCTCGCGGTCGGCGACCACTTCAGCTGCCAGCTCGCCGCGCTCGCGGGGCTCTGCAGCCCGGCGGCGACAGCGGCTGAGCCGAGGGCGGCTCCGATCACCTTCCGGCGGGAGGGCTTTCCGTTCGGCCCGTGGATGTCGTACGGCTCGTGCGGTGCGGCCATCTTCCTTCACCTCGACCGGAGTTGTTCGTTCATGATCAGGAAGGCGCCGAGACCGTGGAAGTCGTTGGTCGCCCGGGTGCGGCCCACGTAGTAGGCGTAGTCGCCGACGTTGGTGCCGATGGAGATGTCGGTGAGGTTGGTCCGGCCGTCGGAACCGAGGGAGACCTTGGCGAGGACGCCCTGGTAGCCGCGCTGGGCGACGGTCGCGTAGTGCGCGTCCAGGTAGCCCTTCTGGGCCCCGCGCGAGAGGGCGTACGTGAACATGCTGGAGCACGACGTCTCGGTCCAGTTGTCGCTGCGGTCGCCCTTGTCCATGACCTGGAACCAGCGTCCGGTGGTCGGATCCTGGTAGTGCTCCAGGCCCGCGGCCAGCTTCTGGAGGATGGTCAGCAGGGCGGCCCGGCGCGGGTGCGAACTCGGGATCGCGTCAAGGACGTTGACGATCGCCATGGAGTACCAGCCGACGGCCCGGCACCAGTGCTCGGGGGCCAGGCCCGTGCCGGCATCGGACCAGCTCGCGGTCCGCGACTCGTCGTAGGCGTGCTTCAACAGGCCGCCCGTCACCTGGAGATGACTGCCGTAGACGTAGAGCTGCTTGGCGGCCTCGTTGTTCGTGTACGCCGAGTCATTGAACTCCTTGCCGTACTCGACGAGGAACGGGTTCACCATGTAGACGCCGTCCGCCCAGAGTTGATGGGCGCGGCTGTCGGAGTCGGCGTGCCAGAAGCCGCCGTCCGAGGTGCGCGGGTAGGTGTCGAGGCGGTCGCGGATCTTCTTGGCGGCGATGCGGTAGCGGTCCTGTCCGGTCTCGTGGTGCAGGATCGTCAGCAGCCGTCCGGCCTGCATGCTGTCCAGGTTGTTGAAGCTCTGGCCGATCGATCCGTCGCTCGCCACGAAGCGGTCGACATAGCTCTTGATGTACGAGAGATAGCGCGGCTCATGGGTGCGCTGGTATGTGAGGTACTGGCCGTAGAGATACAGGCCGACCGGGTACGACCAGCCGCCGATCGTGGTCGGTGAGTAGCGCGCCATCGTCGACTCGACCATCGACACCGACCAGTCCTCGGTGGCCGCAGGCTGCCCCACGGTGAGCGAGTCGAGGTTGGGTCCGCCGTTGGTGGTGACGGCGGTGGCCCGGACGGTGTTGGCGCCCTGCCGGAGCGCGGCATCGACGGTTCGCGTCTGCCAGCCGGTCCAGGAGCCGTTGCCCGCGAAGGAGAGGTGTTCTCCGACCGGGACGCCGTTGACGGTGATGTCCATCGGGCGGTCGGTGGTGGTGCCGTTGGCGAACCGGAGGGCCAGGGGCTGGGTGCCCTGCTGGTCCGCGGTGACCGTGAACTCGACGTAGCTGCCGGGGGTGTTGTCGTAGTCGACGAAGCCGGTGCCGGTGAAGCCGGGGTGGTCCGCGGCGACCGTGCCGTGGCTGATCGTGGCGTTCTCGGCCTCGTACGAGGCGGTGGCGAGGTGAGGGGTGACCGCAGCAGTGGCGGCCGTGGGGACGGCGGTCAGGCTGCCGGCGGCGAGCGCGCCCGCCGTCAGCAGGACACGTAGACGTCTCATGTTTCTCCTCCGCGGTATTCGCGATAGGCGTAGGCAGGGGCGGGGCCGGGAGTGCTGGCCGGCGTGCCGGGCGCATCCACGAGCGCTCGGACCAGCGGGTGGTCGGGGGCGTGGCGGCAGGCCGGGTCGGGGCGGGTCGCGTCGCCGGTGAGCGCGTGCGCCTGGCAGCGGCAGCCGCCGAAGTCGGTGGTGCGCAGGGCGCAGGTGCGGCAGGGGTCGTGCATCCAGGCCTCGCCGCGGTAGGCGTTGAAGGCGCCCGAGGTGTGCCAGATCCAGGCCAGCGGGTGATCGCGTACGTTCGGTGCGTCGAGGCCGGGCAGGGAGGCCGCGGCCGGGCACGGCAGGACCGTGCCGTCCGGGGCGACCGTGAGAGAGACTGCGCCCCAGCCGCCCATGCACGGTTTCGCGGTGCCGTCGAGGTAGTCGGGGGCGACCCAGACCAACTCCAGCTCTCCGGCGAGGCGTTCACGCCACCGGGCGAGTGAGGAGCGGGCCCGTTCGGTCTGGTCGCGGGTCGGGAGCAGGGCGGCGCGGTTGCGCAGCGCCCAGCCGTAGAACTGGGTGTTGGCGAGCTCGATGCGGTCGGCGCCCCAGGCGAGGGCGAGGACGATCAGGTCGTCGAGCGCGTCGATGTTGGCGCGGTGCAGCACGGCGTTCAGCCCGAGCGGGAGCCCCGCCTCGCGCACCAGCCGGGCGGCGCGCTCCTTCGCCCGGAACGAGCGGGCGCCCGCGATGAGTTCGGCGGCCGCCGGGTCGGCGTGCTGCACGGAGAGCTGGACGCTGCGCAGTCCTGCGTCGACGAGGCCGCCCAGCCGCCGTTCGTGCAGGCCGACGCCGCTGGTGACCAGCTGGGTGTAGAGGCCGGCCGAGTCGGCGGCCGTGACGATGTCGGCGAGGTCACGTCTGAGAAGCGGCTCGCCGCCGGAGACATGGGTCTGCACGACGCCCAGGTCAGCGGCCTGACGGAGAACGTCGACCCATTGTTCAGTGTTCAACTCTTCTGACCGACCGACCAGTTCGACGGGGTTGGAGCAGTACGCGCAGCGCAGCGGACAGCCGTGGGTGAGTTCGGCGAGCAGTGCCCAGGGAGGATCGACGTTCACCGGAGCCAGCCCTCCTTTCGCAACGCCGTGAGAAACGCGGGGACTTCGCGGGCGACCGGAGCCCCGGGGAATCGTTCACCCAGCTCCGTGACGATCTCGGGCACCTCGTGACGGCCGTCGCAGAGCCGGAGCACACTGCCCGCGTTGCCCCGCAGGACGACGACCCGCTCGGGCAGAAGCAGCAAGTCGGCGCCACGGACCCGGTCGTGACGGAGCATCACGGATCGGGCGAGGGCAGGCCGCCAGGTCATGACGCGCCCTGCCCCACCGCGCGCGGCGCACCTCGCTCCACCGCGTCCAGCAGGGACCAGAGCACGTCGCACTTGAAGGTGAGTGCCGCCACCGCTCGCTCCTGCTGCTCGCGGGTGCGGGCCCAGCTCCGTACGAGCGCGAGGGCTTCCTCGCTGTCGCGGCCTCCCTGCCCGATCCGGGTCCGGAAGTAGGCGAGCCCCTCGGCCTCGATCCACGGGTAGTGGTGTTCGAAGGCGGCGATGCGGGTGCGCATCAGGCCCGGCGCCGACAGCTCGGTCAGGGATGCGGCGACGGCGTCGAGCGCCGGGCGCAGGCGGCAGAAGTTGACGTAGCCCTCGACGGCGAGCCGCACCCCGGGCAGCACCCGGGAGGCGTCCCGCAGTTCGGCACGGCCGAGGCCGGCCGCCTCACCGAGCCGCAGCCAGCGTTCGATGCCACCCTCCCCCTCCCGCGTTCCGTCGTGGTCCCGGATGCGCCGCAACCAGGCCCTGCGCAGCGCGGGGTCGTCGAACTTGGCGAGGATCAGGGCGTCCTTGACGGGGATGTGGCGCTGGTAGTGGAAGCGGTTGGCGATCCAGCGGCGCAGCTCGCCGGGCGTCAACTCGCCCTGGTGCATACGGATGTTGAAGGGATGTCGGTCGTGGTAGCGCTCCTCGGCGACGGCGCGCAGCCGCTCGGTGAACTCGTCGGTTCCCCAAGGGGCCGCGGTACCGCCGCCGTGCACGGATGTCACGGTCACGGTTCGTGCCCGGAGGGGCTAGGTGCGGTCGCCGAGGGCGTAGGCGGTGACCTCCAGGGCGGTCTCGATGACGAGATACCCCGGGGTCTCCCAGACCCTTTCCTCCGATGTTTCCCGAATGGGCCGTTCCATGTAGGGGGCCTCGGGGGTCTTTTCGTTCATGTGTGCGTACCCGCTTTCCTGAGGGGTGGGGGTTGAGAAGCCCAGGCAGGCGCCGGTGTTCACATGCATGCATCGAGTTCAGTGACACGTTCGATGCCGCGATACAGAGTCGCTGCATGACGGGAGCCGGTCAATGGTCCGGACCGAATAAGGTCGGATCCATTTCTGGCCAACCTGTGAGGGTGCTGTGATTCCGTCGCCGAAAGCCATGCCAGGAATGCATCACGGCCCGTGATCGTTGACGATGGGAGTACCACCCGACGACTGAAGGATCGAGAGCTCGTGAGCAAGGTCCCCCCGATCATCCTGAACAACGGCGTCGAGATGCCCCAGCTGGGCTTCGGTGTCTGGCAGGTGCCGGACAACGAGGCGGAGCGGGCCGTCGCCACCGCACTGGAGGCCGGGTACCGCAGTATCGACACTGCGGCGATCTACGGCAACGAAGAGGGCACCGGAAAGGCGATCGCCGCCTCCGGCGTGGCCCGCGAGGATCTCTTCGTCACCACCAAGCTCTGGAACGGCGACCAGGGGTACGACACCACACTGCGCGCCTTCGACACATCGCTGGAGAAGCTCGGCCTGGACTACGTGGATCTGTATCTGATCCACTGGCCGCTGCCCTCGCGTGGCACGTTCGTCGACTCGTACAAGGCCTTCGAGAAGCTGTACGCGGACGGTCGCGCCAAGGCCATCGGTGTCTCCAACTTCCTTCCGGAGCACCTGCGGACGCTGCTCGACGCGACGTCCGTCATCCCGGCGGTGAACCAGATCGAGCTGCACCCGCACCTCCAGCAGCACGCCGCGCGGGAGTTCCACGCGGAGCGGGGCATCGCCACCGAGGCCTGGTCCCCGCTCGGCTCGGGCAAGGGCCTCCTGGAGGTCCCGGCGATCGTCGCCATCGCCCAGAAGCACGGCCGTACGCCGGCCCAGATCGTGCTGCGCTGGCACCTCCAGCTCGGCAACGTGGTGATCCCCAAGTCCGTGACCCCGTCGCGGATCAAGGAGAACATCGACGTCTTCGACTTCAGCCTGGACGCCGAGGACATCGCGGCGATCAGCGCTCTGAACGAGGACCGCCGCCTGGGTCCCGACCCGGCGACCTTCGACATGGGCTGACCCGCACAAACGCCCGCCGGGGCCCGGACACCCACGAGGTGTCCGGGCCCCGGCGTTTGCATGTCCGGTCCGGACCAAGGCCCTTGAGGGGTTGACGCGGCCATGCAAGGAGGGCCACATTATGCGGCAACCCGGTAAGGAAAGTTTCCTAACAGAAGGGTCCCCCACAGTGCGCACTCGAACACTGACCCTCGCGGCGGCCGCCGGAGCCGCCCTCCTCGCCACCGCGGCGCTCCCGGCCAGCGCGTCGGGCACGGCTTCGGGCACGGCCGATCCTCGTTCCGCACAGGAGGGTTCGGTCAGCGCGGCCGACCTGCTCGCCAAGGTGACGTCCTGTTCGCAGATATCGAACGGCAAGTACAAGACCGATGACGAGACCTCGGCCACCATCCCCGTGTGCGGCAAGAACGGCGCGGTGTTCTGGAAGGCCGACATGGATGTCGACTGCGACGGCCAGGTCACAGCCAAGTGCAACGGCGACACCGACCCCTGGTTCCAGGACGACACCGCCTTCCACCAGTCCGACGGCAAGCCACTGCGCGCCGACTCGCTGCCGTACGTCGTCGTGCCCAGCTCCAGCAGCATCTGGAAGTACTCGAGCTCCGGCATCAAGGGCGGCGGCGTGGTCGCCGTCATCTACAACAACAAGGTCGAGTACGCGGTCGTCGGCGACACCGGCCCCACGAAGATCATCGGCGAGGCCTCGTACGCCACCGCCAACGCCCTCGGCATCAATCCCGACCCGGAGAACGGCGGCGCGGACTCCGGAGTGACGTACATCCTGTTCAAGAACTCGCAGGCGTCGCCGATCGAGAGCCACAGCAAGGCCGTGTCGCTGGGCGACTCGCTGGCCAAGCAGTTCCTGCAGAACAACTGAGCGCGGGCGGGAGTCCGGCGCGACACTCGCCCGACGGCGCACCGAACTCCGCGGCCGGTCAGGTCAGTTGGGCTGTCCGATCGGCCGTACGGTCACGCTGTTGATGCCGACGCCGGCCGGCTGGCGGATCGCCCAGACGATGGACTTCGCGAGCCGGTCGGCGCCGTGTTCGCGCGACCCGCTCGCTGCTGAGCAGCCGGTCAGGCCGGCTTCTCCGCCGCGTACACCGTGTCCGCCGTGAGGACGAACACGTCGGGGCGGTGGTGCAGGCTCGCCTTGTCGTCGGGGTCGAGCAGCCGGTCGAGGGTGGCGACGTCGTCGGCGTCGAGGGCGTCGGCGAGGGACTCGCGGCGGCGGCCGAGGTACGACACCAGGTAGGCGCGGGCCTCGTCCGACAGGGGCGCCGGCAGGTCGAGCAGGAAGGAGCGGGTCCCGGTGTGGCGCAGGCCCGCCGCAGTCAGCAGCGCCGGCCAGTCCTCGATCTCCGTGACCGCCCCGGGCAGCCCGGCCCGCATCCCGGAGAACCAGGAGTCCTCCACGGCGTCGATACGGGACTGGAGCCCCGGGCGCCCGATGCCGATGTCACGCGGGAGGAAGCGCGTGGGCAGGCCGCCCTCCAGCAGGGCGAGCGTTCCGCCCGGGGCGAGCCGCTCCGCGAAGGCGATGAGGGCCGCTCGCTGGTCGCCGATGTGGTGCAGGCTCTTACTCGCCCAGAGCAGGTCGACGGGGTAGTCCAAGTCGGCCAGCCCACCGGGGAGTTCGGCCTCCAGGGTGCTGAAGCGGTCGGCCACCCCGAGCCGGTCCGCGCGCTCGCGGGCACGCTCCAGGAGGGGCCCCGAGGCGTCGGCGGCGACGACCCGTGCGCCGGGGAACGCGTCGGCGAGGACGCAGGACACGACGCCGGGGCCGCTGCCGGCGTCGACGATGAGGCCCGGCTCCGACTGGTGCGTCCCCAGCCAGGCGGCAACCTGCGCGTGCATCGGCGCGAACAGCTCCGCCTGCGCCTCCAGGAGGGGAGCCATCTCGGCCCAGTCCAGATCGGCGTGATCATGACCGTGCCGGTGGCTGTGCTGGTCGTTGTGCTGCTGATCGTGATGATGTGCCATGTCTACGAGCCTCTCGTCCGGGTCGCTGACAGAGTGCGCCGCCGCACCGGCCGACGGCCACTTCTCTTGCCAGGACAGCAAAACGGACGCCGAACCGGGCGGCAAACCGGGCGCGAACCGGGCGGCGATCCCGGCCGCAGCAAGCGGCAGCAAGCGGCAGGAAATTGAGATGCGCCCCGGCAGGGCGTGTCCCACGATGGCCCGATGGATGTCTCCCACAGCGACTCGACGCACGACGAGATGGTGGAGCGGTTCCTGGAGGACGGCTTCGTGAAGATCGAGGGCGCCTTCCCGCCGCGCGTCGCCCAGGACTGCGCCCGGCTGCTGTGGAAGGAGACGGGGTACGACCCCGAGGACCCCGGCACCTGGAAGGACCCGGTGCACTGGGTGTCCGGCATGGCGCAGGGCCCGTTCGCCGCGGCCGTCAACTCCCCTGTGCTGCATGAGGCGTTCGACCTGCTGGTCGGCGAGGGCCGCTGGGAGCCGCGCTATTCGCTCGGCAGCTTTCCGCTGCGCTTCCCGCACGAGGAGGAGCCGGACGACGCGGGCTGGCACATCGAGGGAAGCTATCTCCCCGAGGGCGCGAACTGGTACTTCACGAACCTCCGGTCACGGGACCGCGCGCTGCTGATGCTCTTCCTCTTCAGTGAGGTGGGCCCCGAGGACGCCCCGACCCGCATCCGGGTGGGCTCGCATCTGGACGTGCCGCCGCTGCTGGAGCCGTACGGCGAGGAAGGCGTCTCGGGGCTGGACATCGCCCCGAAGCTGGTCGAGGCCTCGGCCCACCGCCCGCTCGCGTACGCCACCGGCCGCCCCGGCGACGTGTACCTGTGCCATCCGTTCCTGGTGCACGCGGCCCAGCCGCACCACGGGACGCGCCCGCGTTTCATGGCGCAGCCGCCGCTGGGTCCGGCCGCGCCCTACGAGCTGGAGCGGCCGGACGGGGACTACTCGGCGGTGGAGTTCGCGATCCGCCGGGGTCTGGCCGGGGAGGCCTGACCCCGACGGGCGGGTCAGCGCACTACAGCGCCGGGTAGGCGTTCTTCATGAGCTCCTGGAACTGGGCGGAGAACCAGTGCCCGGACAGCGGTGCATTGGGCAGCGCGCCGGACATGCTGTTGCCGTTGCGGGCGTTGCCGGTGTACGTCGGGTCGCACATCCGGTCGAAGCCCTTGCCCTCGTCGTTCGCGATCGCCGAGCTGGAGCCGTCGGACTCGCCCGGAGGCTTCATCCACACGTAGGCGTCGATCCCGGCCGCGGGCGCTGCCTGCGGACGCTCGCCGAGGCCCGCCCCGGACTGGTTGCACCAGTTGCCGACGTGGATACGGCGGTCGTAGCGGCCGCCGTTGACGTAGGTGTCCACGCTGGTCGTGGCGCCGGGGCCGGTGGGCCGGGCGGTGCCGCCCCAGCCGTTGCGGGAGGTGTCGATCAGCATGCCGATGCCGGAGTTGAAGCCGACCGAGACGAGCTGGTTGCGGAAGGCCTGGGCGTACGACAGCTCATCGACATAGCGGTTCCAGTCGACCCACTTGGACTGGCGGACGGAGACACCGTTCACCGAGTCGTTGATGGTGAAGTTGTTCTCCTTCAGGGCGCTGTAGTTGGCCGTGTTGGTGATGAACCCGTGCACGTCGTTCACGGTCGCGCCCTCGGCGGTGGCCGCCTGCTTGAACAGGGTGGCGGAGGGGCCGAAGTTGTCGTCCCAGCCGAGCCAGCCGTGGTGTCCGGCGTCGATGTAGTTGTAGACGTTGGGGATCGCGCCGAGCTTGTGCAGCGCGTAGCCGACGCCCTTCACGTAGTTGCCGTTGGCGAGCATGGTGTCGCACGCGGGGGTGGCGGTTGCCTTGCCGCCGGTGTTGGTCACGAGGTTCGGCAGCGAGTCGATCTCGATGGTGGTGACGATGCGCAGGCTCGCGTACTTGGAGTCGGCGAGGATCGCCGCGATCGGGTCGATGAACTGCGTCTTGTACTTGTCGATCTCCGTCGGGCCGAGTTCACCGTTGGAGGCGAGGGCCGCGCAGTCGCGTCCGGGCAGGTCGTAGACGACGAGTTGGACGACTTCTTCGTTGGCGCCCTTCTGGGCGAGCGCCGCGTCCAAGTGCGCACGCAGGCCCATGCTGCCGTTCGCGCCGTTGATGGCGGCGATGCGGTCGAGCCAGACACCGGTGGGCTGGTTGGAGATGCGGCTGCCGCCGGTCTCGGCGTCGGCCTTCGCCTTCCACTCGGGGTTCACGTACACCTTGGCACCGGCGTACGGGTTGTCGACCTTGGTGCCGGCGGGCGGATCCGTGGTCGGAGGGTCGGTGGGACCGCTGTCGCCGTTACAGCTCACGCCGTCCAGCGTGAAGGACGTCGGCACCGCGTTGGTGCCGCTGTAGGAGCCGTTGAAGCCGAAGCTGACCGAACCCCCGCTCGCCAGCGTGCCGTTGTAGCTCTCGTTGGCGGCGGTGACGGCCGCGCCGCTCTGGGTGATCTTCGCGTTCCAGCCCTGGGTGACCTTCTGGTTTCCGGCGTAGGACCATTTCACCGCCCAACTGCTCTTGGCGGCGCTGTTGTTGGTGACGGTGACGGCGGCCGTGAAGCCGGTGTCCCACTGGTTCTGCACCTTGTAGTCCACGGTACAGGCGGCCGCGGCGGCGACATTGGAGGGTGCGACGACGGCGAATGCCGTCCCGGAGGCCCCGGCGACCAGCGCCAAGGAGGCGAGTAACGCTGTTCTGGTACGACTCATGAGTGCGGGTTCCCTTGTCCGTTGCGGGTGTTGTCCGTTGCTGGCGCTATCCGTTCAGGGCGCGCAGATGGTCACGCAGCCCGATGCCGTACGACGTGGGAGTGCCGTCGTAGTTGGAGATCAGGGACGGCCCGGTGGAGCAGTCCCAGGTGTTCCACGTCCAGCCGAGGTAGGAGAGGCCCCGGTCGTCGAACCACTTCATGACGGTGTCGACGAAGGCGTGGGAGCAGGTGTTCTCCCCGATCTCCCCGGCCACGAGCGGTACTTGAGCGGCCACCGGGGAAAGCGTCGAGTTCCAGCAGCTCGCGCTGGAGCAGGTGTTGAAGTTGTAGACGTGGTAGGCGGCGACGAGATTGCCCGTGGGATCACTGGGCTTGTACGTCAGCCACTGGCTCAGGTCGTTGGAGTACGCGAGCCCGCCGGCCAGGACCACGTTCTTGGCACCGGCGCCGCGCACCGCGTCGACCAGGTCCTGCATTCCAGCGACCTCGTAGGAGATGCCGGGGCAGTTGCCACCGTCCCGCCAGCACTGCCACGCCTGGGTGGTCGTGGAGGTCGCGCGGTCCGGGTAGGGCTCGTTGAACAGGTCGAAGGCGACGGACGGGTCGCTCTTGAAGGTGCTCGCGACCGAGGACCAGAACGCCGGGCTGTACTGCGCGTCCGGCATCGGCTTCTGGCAGGTGGCGTGCACGTCGGAGCAGCCCGCCGAGTTGCCGGTGTACTGGCCGTACGTCCAGTGGAGTTCGACGATCGGCGTCATGCCGTGCGCCTCGACCTTCGTCACCAGGTCCTTGACGGCGGCGATGTAGTTGGCGCCCGCGTACTCGGGCTTGATGTCGGTCAGGCCGAGCCAGCACTCCTCGTTCAGCGGGATGCGGACCGTGTTGGCCTTCCAGTCGGCGATCGCCTTGATGGCCGCGTCGTCGACCGGACCGTCCCAGATGCCCCGGCCCTGGACGCACATGAACTCGCCGCCGGAGCGGTTGACGCCGAGCAGGCGCCGGCCCGCCCCGTTCGCGTCCACCAGCTTGTTCCCGGAGACATGGAGGGCGGGTGCCTTGCCGTCCGCGGGTGGAACGGTCGGCGGAGGTGTCGGCGACGGGTCCGCGTCCACGTTGCAGGTCGTGCCGTTGAGCTTGAAGGCGGTCGGTGCCGCGTTGCCGCCCGACCAGGAGGCGACGAATCCGGCACTGACACTTGAGCCCGTGCCGAGCGAGCCGTTCCAGCTCTCGTTGGTCGCGGTCACGGTCGTAGCGGACTGGGACCATTTGGCGTTCCAGCCCTGGTTGACCTTCTGCCCACCGGCGAAGTCGAAGGTGAGGCTCCAACTGCTCACCGCTGCCGTGTTGTTGACGATCTTCACGGCGCCCTGGAAGCCGGCGTCCCACTGGCTGGTGACGGAGTACTCCACCGTGCACGCGGGGGCGGCCCCTGAAGCCGTGACAACCGGCGCGACCGCGGTGCCCACCAGGGCGGTCGCGGCAGCGCCGACAGTTAAGAAAAGTAAACGCGGGGGGTGTCGCATGAGCGACTCCTCACAGATCTGGCGCGTCGTGACGGACGCGTCGACTGATGGAATCGCTCCCACTGGTGCGAAGGAAGGTAGCGCCAAGTGACGACAAAGGACAGAGGAGTCACTGACTTTTCCTCAACGCTCCTTGTCGAATCTTTTCGACTCTTCAAGCACCTTGACCCCCTGCACCCCTCTCCTCAATATGGGAGCGCTCCCACTGGTTCAAGGCTTGTTGCTCCTCCCCCATTCTCCGAGCCGCAAGGAGGAACCAGCACATGCACTCCAGACGGAGACGCCGCACGGTGCGACGGCTGTGGACCGCCGTGGTGGCGGCCCTCGCCCTTCCGCTGACAACCCTGGCCACCGGATCGACTCCCGCTCAGGCAGCGGCAGTTCAGTGCAGCGTCGACTACAAGACCAACGACTGGGGATCCGGCTTCACCGCCGACCTGACCATCACCAACCGCGGTACGGACGCCATCAACGGCTGGACCCTGACGTACGCCTACGCGGGCAACCAGACCCTCACCAACGGCTGGAACGGCACCTGGTCCCAGTCGGGCAAGACGGTCACGGTGAACAACGCCGGCTGGAACGGGACGATCGCCGCCGGGGCCAACGTCACCACCGGCGCACAGTTCACGTACAGCGGCAGCAACGCCGCCCCCACGTCCTTCGCGATCAACGGCACCACCTGCGCGGGCGCGCACCAGCCGCCGGTCACGGTGCTGACCAGCCCCACCGCGGGCGCCATCTACACACAAGGGACCGCGGTGCCGCTCGCCGCGACCGCCGCCGCGGCCGACAACGCGACCATCAGCAAGGTCGAGTTCTACGACGACACCACGCTGCTGGGCACCGACACCAGCTCGCCGTACACGTTCTCGGCCTCCGCTCTGGCCGTGGGCAGTCACTCGCTGGTCGCCAAGGCGTACGACAGCCTGGGCGCCTCGGCGAACTCCACACCGGTCGGCATCACGGTCGCCTCCGGTCCCGCCGTGGTCGCCACACCGACCCAACTGGGCGTCCAGCAGGGCAAGTCGGGCACGTACACCGTGAAGCTGTCGACGCAGCCGAGCGCGAACGTCACCGTCGCCACCGCGCGTACGGACGGCAATACGGGCCTGTCCGTCAGCGGCGGCTCCTCGCTGACCTTCACCCCGTCCAACTGGAACACGGCGCAGACGGTGACCGTCACCGCCGACGCCTCGGGCACCGGTGCGGCCACCTTCACCTCCTCGGCCACCGGCTACACCAAAGCCGCCGTCACCGTGACCGAACTGGCCGCGTCGAAGGCGTACGACGCCCGTTTCCTGGACCTCTACGGCAAGATCACCAACCCGGCGAACGGTTACTTCTCCCCCGAGGGCATTCCCTATCACTCGGTGGAGACGCTGATCGTCGAGGCGCCGGACCAGGGCCATGAGACGACGTCGGAGGCGTACAGCTATCTGATCTGGCTGCAGGCGATGTACGGGAAGGTCACCGGCGACTGGTCGAAGTTCAACGCCGCGTGGACGACCATGGAGACGTACATGATCCCCACGCACGCGGATCAGCCGACGAACTCCTTCTACAACGCCTCGAAACCGGCGACATACGCGCCCGAACTCGACACTCCGAACGAGTATCCGGCGAAGCTCGATTCCTCGGTCCCGGTCGGCTCGGACCCGATCGCCTCCGAGTTGAAGAGCGCGTACGGCACCGACGACGTGTACGGCATGCACTGGCTCCAGGACGTGGACAACGTCTACGGCTACGGCAACGAGCCGGGCAAGTGCGAGGCGGGACCGACCGCCACCGGACCGTCGTACATCAACACCTTCCAGCGCGGCGCCCAGGAGTCCGTCTGGGAGACGGTCCCGCAGCCCACCTGTGACGCCTTCAAGTACGGCGGCACGAACGGCTACTTGGACCTCTTCACCGGCGACTCCTCGTACTCCAAGCAGTGGAAGTACACCGACGCGCCGGACGCCGACGCGCGTGCCGTACAGGCCGCTTACTGGGCCGATCTGTGGGCCAAGGCGCAGGGCAAGGGCAGTGACGTCTCCACGACCGTCGGCAAGGCCGCGAAGATGGGCGACTACCTGCGCTACGCGATGTACGACAAGTACTTCAAGAAGATCGGCAACTGCGTCGGACCGTCGACCTGCGCGGCCGGCACCGGCAAGAACTCCTCGTCGTACCTGCTGTCCTGGTACTACGCGTGGGGCGGCGCCAACGACACCTCGGCGGGCTGGGCCTGGCGCATCGGATCCAGCCATGTGCACGGCGGCTACCAGAACCCCCTGGCGGCCTACGCGCTCAGCACGAACGCCGATCTGAAGCCCAAGTCCTCGACCGGGGCGGCGGATTGGGGCACCTCGCTCACCCGGCAGCTGGAGTTCTACCGCTGGCTGCAGTCGAACGAGGGCGCCATCGCGGGCGGTGCGACCAACAGCTGGGCAGGACGGTACGCGACCCCGCCCACGGGGACGCCGACCTTCTACGGCATGTACTACGACCAGCAGCCCGTGTACCACGACCCGCCGTCCAACCAGTGGTTCGGCTTCCAGGCGTGGTCCATGGAACGCGTCGCCGAGTACTACCAGCAGACGGGGAACGCAGCTGCCAAGGCGGTCCTCGACAAGTGGGTCTCCTGGGCGCTGTCCAAGACGACCATCAACCCGGACGGCACCTACCAGATTCCGTCCACCCTCCAGTGGTCGGGCCAGCCCGACACCTGGAACGCGTCAAGTCCCGGCGCCAACAGTGGACTTCACGTGACCGTCGCCGACTACACGAACGACGTCGGCGTGGCGGCCGCGTACGCCAAGACCCTGTCGTACTACGCCGCCAAGTCCGGCAACACCCAGGCGAAGACGACGGCGAAGGCACTGCTCGACGGCATGTGGAGCAACTACCAGGACGGCCTGGGCATCGCCGTCCCGGAGACCCGCGCCGACTACAACCGCTTCGACGACAGTGTGTACGTGCCGAGCGGCTGGAGCGGCAAGATGCCGAACGGCGACACGATCAACTCCTCCTCGACCTTCACCTCGCTCAGGTCGTTCTACAAGAACGACCCGGCCTGGTCGAAGATCGAGAGCTATCTCGCGGGCGGCGCCGCGCCCTCGTTCACGTACCACCGGTTCTGGGCCCAGGCGGACATCGCCCTCGCCATGGGCTCGTACGCGGAGCTACTCGAATAAGTCCCCGCTAAGGCTCCGTGTACCTGGCCCTGTCGCCCTCGTGGCGGCAGGGCTCGGGCCGGTCGGTCCCCACCCGCACGGGGGACCGCCCGGCCGTCGTGCCTTTCCACCCCCCTTCAGGAGAGGACCCCCCGTGCGAAGAACCCGCATCCTCACGGCCGTGCTCGCACTCGCGGCCGGACTGCTGGCCGGCAGCCCGCCCGCGCTGGCCGCGAACACCCCGAAGACGACGCTCGCCGCCGACACGTACACATGGAAGAACGCGCGTGTCGACGGCGGTGGCTTCGTCCCCGGCATCGTCTTCAACCGGTCCGAGAAGAACCTCGCCTACGCCCGCACCGACATCGGCGGCGCCTACCGCTGGCAGGAGTCGACCAAGACCTGGACACCGCTGCTCGACTCGGTCGGCTGGGACGACTGGGGGCACACCGGCGTCGTCAGCCTCGCCTCCGACTCCGTCGACCCGAACAAGGTGTACGCGGCGGTCGGCACGTACACCAACAGCTGGGACCCGGGCAACGGCGCCGTGCTGCGCTCCGCCGACCGGGGCGCCAGCTGGCAGAAGGCCGACCTGCCGTTCAAGCTGGGCGGGAACATGCCCGGCCGCGGTATGGGCGAGCGGCTCGCGGTCGACCCGAACAAGAACAGCGTGCTGTATCTCGGCGCGCCGAGCGGCAAGGGCCTGTGGCGGTCGACGGACTCGGGGGCCGGCTGGTCCCAGGTCACGAACTTCCCCAACGTCGGCAACTACGTGCAGGATGCGACCGACACGAGCGGCTACGCCTCCGACAACCAGGGCATCGTCTGGGTCACCTTCGACGAGTCGACGGGCTCGTCCGGCAGCGCCACGAAGACGGTCTACGTCGGGGTCGCCGACAAGGACAACTCGGTCTACCGTTCGACGGACGCGGGCGCGACCTGGACCCGGCTGGCCGGGCAGCCGACCGGCTACCTGGCCCACAAGGGCGTGCTGGACGCCAAGAACGGCTACCTGTATCTCGCCTACAGCGACAAGGGCGGCCCGTACGACGGCGGCAAGGGACAGCTGTGGCGGTACGCGACGGCGACCGGCACCTGGACGAACATCAGCCCGGTCGCGGAGGCCGACACCTACTACGGTTTCAGCGGGCTGACGATCGACCGGCAGCATCCGGGCACGGTGATGGCGACGGCGTACAGCTCCTGGTGGCCGGACACGCAGATCTTCCGCACGACGGACAGCGGTGCCACCTGGACGAAGGCCTGGGACTACACCTCGTATCCGACCCGCGCGGACCGCTACACCATGGACGTGTCGTCCTCGCCGTGGCTGACCTGGGGCGCGAACCCCTCGCCGCCCGAGGAGACTCCCAAACTCGGCTGGATGACCGAGGCGTTGGAGATCGATCCGTTCAACTCCGCGCGGATGATGTACGGGACGGGCGCGACACTCTACGGCACCGAGAACCTCACCAACTGGGACAGCGGGAGCAAGTTCACCATCAAGCCGATGGTGCAGGGCCTGGAGGAGACGGCCGTGCAGGACCTGGCCGCTCCCCCGTCCGGCGGCGCGACGCTCTTCAGCGCGCTCGGTGACGTCGGCGGCTTCCGCCACACGGACCTCACCAAGGTCCCCTCGATGATGTTCACTTCACCAAACTTCACGACGACCACGAGCCTGGACTTCGCCGAGACGAACCCGAACACGGTGGTACGGGTCGGCAACCTCGACTCCGGCCCGCACATCGCGTTCTCGACGGACAACGGCGCCAACTGGTTCGCGGGCACGGACCCTTCGGGTGTCAGCGGTGGCGGTACGGTCGCGGCGGCGTCCGACGGCAGCCGCTTCGTGTGGAGCCCGGCAGGCGCGGGCGTGCAGTACGCGACCGGGTTCGGGACGTCGTGGTCGGCGTCGAGCGGGATCCCGACCGGGGCGATCGTCGAGTCGGACCGGGTCGACCCGAAGACCTTCTACGGCTTCAAGTCCGGGAAGTTCTACGTCAGTTCGGACGGCGGGGCCACCTTCGCGGCGTCCGCGGCGACCGGTCTGCCGAGCGGCGACAAGGTGCGCTTCAAGGCGTTGTCCGGCGCGAAGGGGGACGTCTGGCTGGCCGGTGGAGCCACCGACGGGGCGTACGGGCTGTGGCACTCGACGGACGGCGGCGCGACCTTCACCAAGCTGTCCAACGTCGAGCAGGCCGACACCATCGGCTTCGGCAAGGCGGCGACCGGCGCGTCGTACCAGACGCTCTACACCAGCGCGAAGATCGGCGGCGTCCGCGGCATCTTCCGCTCCACCGACAAGGGCACGAGCTGGACCCGCATCAACGACGACGCCCACCAGTGGGGTTTCACCGGCGAAGCGATCACCGGTGACCCCCGGGTCTACGGGCGGGTGTACGTCTCGACGAACGGGCGCGGGATCATCTACGGCGACTCGTCCGACACCGGCGGCGGGGGCGGGGGCGGCGGGGACCCGACGCCCACACCGACGGGTGCCTGCGCGGTGACGTACAAGATCACCAACCAGTGGTCCGGCGGCTTCCAGGCGGACGTGTCCCTCGCCAACACGGGCACGAGCGCCTGGTCCGGCTGGTCGCTGGGCTGGTCCTTCGCGGACGGCCAGAAGATCACCCAACTCTGGAACGCCGACTACACACAATCCGGTGCGGCGGTGACGGCGAAGAACGTGACCTGGAACGCCAACGTCGCAGCGGGCTCCTCGGTGAGCTTCGGCTTCACGGGCAGCTGGACGGGCTCGAACACGAAACCGACGTCGTTCAAGCTGGGGGACCAGACCTGCACGGTGAGCTGACCACCTCCCCCTGAGGGGCCAAGCGCCGGGCGTATGTCGTTCTCGACATACGCCCGGTGCGCTGCGACACTGCCGATATGGCTTCAATTCGCTTGACCAGCACGACACTTGACGTGATCAAGGTGCTGCTCGCGTCCACGCCCGACAACCCGGCCTGGGGCCTGCGCATCTGCCAGGAAGCGGGGCTCGGCTCGGGAACCGTCTACCCCATCCTCGAACGGCTCCTCAAGGCCGGCTGGATCACCAGCCGACGCGAGGACGGCGAACACCCGGGCCGCCCCGCCCGCACCTACTACGACCTCACCGGAGCGGGCCGGAGCCAGGCCAACTCCGCGGTGGCGGAACGCGCCGCGCGGCACAGCAGGATCTTCGGCGTCGCTCCACAGGGGGGCTGATCATGCCTGTATTGGCCCTGCTGTCGGCCGTGTTCGTCGTCGGATTCGAGCAGCTCGTGCAGTGGCAGTACGGTCTCACCGGGATCATCGGTCTCCTGCTCCTGACAATCGGGATCAAGGCAAAGGAACCCACAAGTCTCCTGGAAGCGCTGCGCGCCCCCTCCCGTACGGCCGGCCTCGCCGGCAGGATCGCCGGCCGGCGGCGCACCCACTACATCGAGGAGTGGGCCTCCGTCCTCGCCGGGGACCCGGAACACGGCGTGACGCTCTCCCCGCTGAGGCGGCAGTACTACGCACTGGGGTTCGTGTGCGCGGCCGTACGGATGCGCCTCCATGACCTCCTCGGCGGATTCTGGACACCGGTCGACTGGACCATCTCGACCAGGCAGCGGTCCAACTTCTTCATCGCCTCCGGTGTCGGCGTTCAGGTCGTCATGATCCAGCTGCACGACGGTCTGTACGTGCTGTGCACCGACGGACTCGGATGGGCCGCGGGCTGCGGCATCGCGCTGCGTCTGCTGGTCGGCTGGCTGCGTCAGGTGCGGGGCATCGAGCTCGCGGCGGTGGACCGGCCGGACGCGGACGACGAGTAGTCGCTCTCTGCGGCCCCCTCGGGATGGGGAGCGGCCTCACCTGGCCGCTCCCCATGCCCTTCAGGACGCCGGAGCGCGGCCTACGGCGTGTACACCGCCGGTCGCGGCGCGGTCGCCATCCCGTCGCCGATGAAGAAGCTCGGGTGCGGGGGCTGGTTGTACGCCGTGTTCTGCCAGGCCAGGGCCGTGCGGTACTGGGTGTCGTGGAGCAGGGTGGTGATCTTCGTGCTCGTCTCGTACGGCGTGGAGTAGATCCTCAGCGCCGTGTTGTCGGTCGTCGGCCAGACGACCTCCTCGCGCCAGTCGCCGAGGATGTCGCCGGACAGGGACGGGGTGGCCTTGGTGCTGTTGTTGGAGTGGACCGAGGAGCCCGTCAGCAGGCGGGTGTCGCCGGAGGTGCCGTACTTGTCGATGTGGGTGTCGTCGAGGAGTTCGCGGACCGGGTCGCCGTCCCACCAGGAAAGGAAGTTGATGCTGCCCGGCTTGCGGCTCGCGACCACGGTGCCCTGCGGATTGCGGACGCCGTCCGCGTGCGAGGACCAGGATTCGGCGCCGGCGCTGCCGGCCCAGACGTCCCCGGACACGCCCCGGCCGTTGTCGCCGTTGGCGGCGGTCGACCACAGGATCTGACCGGTCTTCGCGTCCGCCATCCAGGACGCCGGCTTCGAGGAGTCCTCGTCGACCTTGAACTCCTCGAGGCCCGGACGGGACGGGTCGAGATCGCCGACGTGCATGGCGTCGCCGTGCCCGTTCTTCGTGGTCCACAGCCCGGAGCCGTTGTCGTCCACGGCCATCGAGCCGTACACGATCTCGTCCTTGCCGTCCCCGTCGACGTCGGCCACCGACAGCTGGTGGTTGCCCTGGCTGTCGTATCCCTTGCCGCTGTTGGTCGAGGAGTTGGTGTCGAAGGTCCAGCGCCGGGTGAAGGCGCCGCCCCGCCAGTCCCAGGCGGCGATCACCGTGCGGGTGTAGTAGCCGCGCGCCATGATCAGCGAGGGCCGCGCGCCGTCCAGGTAGGCGGTTCCGGCGAGGAAGCGGTCCACGCGGTTGCCGTACGAGTCGCCCCAGGACGAGACCGTGCCACGGGCCGGGACATAGTCGACGGTGCCCATCGCCTTGCCCGTCTGGCCGTTGAACATGGTCAGGTATTCGGGTCCGGAGAGGACGTACCCGCTTGAATTGCGGTAGTCGGCCGAGGAGTTGCCGATCACCGTGCCCTGGCCGTCCGTCGTGCCGTCGGCGGTCTTCATGGCGACCTCGGCCTTGCCGTCGCCGTCGTAGTCGTACACCTGGAACTGGGTGTAGTGCGCGCCCGAGCGGATGTTGCGGCCGAGGTCGATGCGCCACAGCCGGGTGCCGTCGAGCTTCACGCCGTCGATGATCGTGTTCCCGGTGTACCCGGACTGGGAGTTGTCCTTGGCGTTGGTGGGCTGCCACTTGAGGACGAAGTCGAGCTGTCCGTCGCCGTCGAGGTCGCCGACCGAGGCGTCGTTGGCCGCGTAGGTGTACGCGACGCCGTCGGGGGTCGTGCCGCCGGCGGGCGGGGTGATCGGCACGTCCTTGTAGCCGCTGCGGAACTGGATCGCGTGCACCGAGTCGCCCTGCTCGGTGCCGTTCACGATCGCCCGGACCGTGTAGTCGGCCGAGTTCGGCGCACCGGAGTGGAAGTAGTTGGTGGAGCCGGTGATCGGGGCCGAGTTGACCTTCGTACCGGCGCGGTAGACGTTGAAGGACACGTCGCTGGGATCGGTGCCGAGCCAGCGCCAGCTGATCAGGTTGCCGCTGTCGGTGTGGACGCTGACGACGCCCCGGTCGAGCTTCTCGACCTGCCGGGCGGTCGCGGCCTCGGCCGTGCCGGTGCTGAGCGCGGTGAGTCCGGCGGCGACGAGAGCGGCCGCGGCGGTCACCGCCGAGAGGACGGCCCGGCGTCTGCGGCGCTTGTGCGGATGCGGGTGCTGCACGTGACGTACCTCCTGGGAGGACGGACGGGTTCCGCTCCCTCAGTCGCCGCCGCTCGCACGGGAGTTGCCGTACCTTTCGGCCAGTTCCGCCACCGTCCGCGCCAGACGGTCCCGCAGCTCGGCCGGTTCGAGGACCTCGATCGCCGTGCCCAGACCGAGGAACTCGCCGTGGGCGCGCTCGACGGACTCGATGGGAACCCTGGCGAGGGTCCACCCCTCCTCGTCCGGGGGTCCGTCGGCCGGCGCCGCCCTGGGGACCGTCGTCCCGGGCGCCAGCCGGATCAGCGCCTCCGCGCGGTGGAGCCGGTCGTGGAAGTCGCGCTGGTAGCCGGTCCAGTACGCGGCCAGGTCGAAGTCGTCGGGCCGGGTGAACTCCTCGTCGGTGGCGGCGAGTTCGAGGATCTGGTCGACGCGGAACGTGCGCGGTCCGGGGCCCGCGACGACGTACCAGCGGCCCGCCTTCAGCACCAGTCCGTACGGTTCCAGGCGGCGCTCCACATCAGTGGGTACGGCCCAGCGGCGGTACAGGATGTTCAGCACCCGGCTGTTCCAGACCGCGTCGGCCACCGCAGGGAGGTACGGCGCCTCGTCGGCGTCCGCGTACCAGCCGGGCGTGTCCAGGTGGAAGCGACCGCTGATCCGGTCGGCGTGGGCGCGCAGCTCGGCCGGGAGTGCGGCACGGACCTTGAGCTGGGCGGCGGCGAGGACGGAACCGAGACCGAGCTCGGCGGCGGGGCCGGGGGCGCCGGCCAGGAAGAGGGCCTCGGCCTCGTCGGCGGTGAGCCCGGTGAGGCGGGTGCGGTAGCCGTCGAGCAGCCGGTAGCCGCCGGCGTGCCCCGCGTCGCCGTACAGCGGGACGCCCGCCGCGCCCAGCGCCTCGACGTCCCGGTAGACCGTGCGGACCGACACCTCCAGCTCCTCGGCGAGCTGGGCGGCGGTCATCCGGCCCCGGGTCTGGAGCAGGAGCAGGATCGAGACGAGCCGGGCTGATTTCACCGCTCAAGAATCCCAGACTTCCGCGACTTCACTGACAGAAGGTGTCAGTGAAGCGGGCCTAGCTTCCTCCCATGGCCTTCACCGAGAAACTGCTGACGGTGCCACCACCCATCGAGGTGGCCGGCCGGCGCATCAAGCGGTACCACGTCACCGCCGACCCGGCGGGCATCGCGCCCGACGTGGAGAAGGCGGCGTACGCGATGCTGCCCCAGCTGCTCCCGGAGCCGGACAGCACCCCGCCGGCGACCTTCGTCGTACTGCACCGGGGCGGCGACGACGGCGCCTATCTGAACGCGTACAGCTGGGTGTGGGACAACGTCCTGCACTTCCGGGGCGCCTCGGCGGGCCAGCCGGTGCTGGGCTGCCCGGACCGCGACCCCACCCACTTCATCGCCCCCGACCTGCCCTGGATCGGCTGCGTCTGGGAGCTGCCGCCGATCCTGCACGAACGCGACGCCTGGGTACGGCACATGCTCGCGCCCGACGTCCCCGACCTCGACGCCTACCTCGCCGACTCCCTCCCCGAGGGCACGACTGGAGACCGCACATGAGCACCGCGCACGACTTCGACTTCTTCCACGGCGAGTGGGACGTCGCCCACCGCCGTCGCACCGACTTCCTGGACGCCGACAGCGGCTGGGAGGAGTTCGGGGCCACCAGCCGCTGCTGGAGCCTGTTCGACGGGGCCGCGAACATCGACGAGATGCCCGTGAACGTGCAGGGCTGGACGGGGCTGACGCTGCGGCTCTTCGACCGGGAGAGCGAACTGTGGTCGCTGAACTGGTCGTCCAGCCGCAGCGGGAAGCTGTTCCCCCCGGTGATCGGCCGATTCGCGGGCGAGCGGGGCGAGTTCTACGGCGATGACACTCACGACGGCAAGGACGTGCGCGTGCGCTTCGTGTGGTCCGGGATCTCCGCCACCACGGCCCGCTGGGAGCAGGCGTTCTCGGTGGACGGGGAGAGGACGTGGCTGACCAACTGGGTCATGGACTTCACCCGGCGACCGGCTTCCGGAACGCCCTCAGCGTGAACTCCGGGTCGGGGCGCGGGACTTCCTGATCGGGCAGCTCTTCGAGGCGCACCGCGAAGTGCTCGGTCAGGGGCTCGCCCGGGGGGAGCTGGGTGTACCAGCCACGGCGCAGGTCCGCCGCCGTGCCACGGGGGCTGCGGCCCTGGCCGTACCCCCGGAACCGGGCCTGCCCCGCCGGGCTCAGTCCGTGCTCGACGGCATACGTCTCGACACGGTCGGCCCGGTCCTGGGCCGGGCGGCGCGGGCGTGGCACGAGGACGGCGTCGATGTCGCTGCCGACGTCGTGGGCGGCGGCCTTGTCGACGGTGGTCACGTACACCCCGCCGGGGCGCAGCACCCGCGCGCACTCGGCGACGACGGCCCGGACGTCGTCGGGCCCGTCCACGAGATGGAGCAGCCACACGCTGGTGACGGCGTCGAACTCCCCGTCGGCGAACGGCAGTCGGCGGCTATCGGCGAGGAGCACGGCACCCGGTATCCGGGCCGCGGCCCGGCGCGCCATGCCGTATGCGGCGTCGGCGCCCACCACGCGCAGTCCGGGCCGTCCCGCCGCGAGCCGACGGGTGACGATCCCCGTGCCGCACGCCACGTCGAGCAGACTTTGTGTCTCCTGGGGCACCAGGCTCAGCACCGCGTCCGCGGCCGCGGCGGCCCGGGGCTCACCGCCGCGCGTCACGTCGTAGGCGTCGGCTTCCTTGTCGTAGTCGAGCATGCGGCTCAGCCGGCGCCGTGCCCTGGTGCCAGTTCCTCCACCCGGCGGGCCAGCTCGAAGTCGCGCTCGGTGATGCCGCCGACGGTGTGAGTGTTCACCGTCAGGGCGATCGTGTTGTAGCCGAGGGTGAGGTCGGAGTGGTGGTCGAGCTCTTCCTGCACCTGGGCGATGTGCACGACCATCGCGGTCGCCGCGAAGTGGGAGTCGAGGCGGTAGGAACGGGCGATCCGATCCCCGTCCATCGACCAGCCCGGCAGCTCCGCCAGCCGGTCCTCGATCTCCTTCTGCGACAGTGGTTGCAGCGGCATGACCTCGTCCTCTCCCACGGTTCACACGGCTCACACAACGGGGACGCGTCTCACACTGCCACAATCCCCCGATGTCGGCGCTGTACGCCCTCGGGGGCCGGTCACTCCTGGAAGAACCCGTTGCCCGGCTGCCGTCCGCGCCGAGCGACTACGGTCGTCGTATGAGCACTGTCGCTTCCGAGGCCGCCACGCTCCCAACAGCCCCTCCCGGCAAGGGGGTCGGCCCGCTGCTGCGCGGCTGGCGCGAGCAGCGTCGGGTCAGCCAGCTGGAGCTGGCCCTGCGCGCCGGTTCGTCCGCCCGTCACATCAGCTTCGTCGAGACGGGCCGCTCCCGCCCGAGCGAGGAGATGGTGCTGCGCCTGGCCGAGCACCTCGACGTGCCGGTCCGCGAACGCAACGCGCTGCTCCTGGCGGCCGGTTACGCGCCGCACTACCCGGAGACCCCGCTCGACGACCCGGCGATGGACGCGCTCCGCCAGGGCATGGAGCGCCTGATCCAGGGCTACGAGCCCTATCCGGCGCTCGTGGTGGACGCCATGTACAACGTGCTCGCCGCCAACCGGGGCATCACCATGCTGCTGGAGGGCGTTCCCGAGTCCCTGCTCGTACCGCCGCTGAACGCGATGCGTCTCACGCTGCACCCGCAGGGCATGGCTCCGCGGATCCGCAACCACCGCGAGTGGCGCCACCATCTGCTCGCCCAGATGGAACGGCAGATCGCCCTCCACCGGTCCGAGCCGCTGCGCGCGCTGTACGAGGAGGTGGCGGCCTATCCCTTCCCGGAGCAGGACCCGGACGACGGGGATCTCGGCGAGCCGGTGCCGTACTTCGCGCTGCCGATGCAGGTCGAGCACGACGGACGGGTGCTGTCCTTCATCTCGTCGATCTCCACGTTCAACACACCCATGGACGTGACGGTCGCCGAGCTGGCCATCGAGACGTTCCTCCCGGCCGACCCGGCGACGGTCAAGTACCTTCAGGGGCTGGTTTCCTGATTCCCCTCGGTCACTCGCCCTCGACCCCCTGAGCGTTTCGCCGGAACATGTCACACTGCTCGGGGACTTCGGCGCGTGGGGAGGCGTGGCGTGAGTGAGCGGCGTGCCGCGCCCACCGTGGGGCAGGTGGTGCTCGGGAAGCGGCTGCAGGAGTTGCGGGAGGCCGCCGGGCTGAGCCGGGACGAGGCGGCACGGGTGCTGCGCGTGGCCTCGGCGACCGTGCGGCGGATGGAGACGGCCGAGGTCGCGCTCAAGATCCCGTACGTGCAGGTGCTGTTGACGACGTACGGCGTATGCGACGACGACGCGTCGGCGTTCGTGGCGCTGGCCGAGGAGGCGAACCGGCCCGGCTGGTGGCAGCGCTTCCACGAGGTGCTGCCGGACTGGTTCAGCATGCACGTCAGCCTGGAGGGTGCGGCCCGGATGATCCGGTCGTACGAGCCGCACTTCGTGCCCGGGCTGCTGCAGACCGAGGAGTACGCGCGGGCGGTCCTGGAGGCCGGGACGGTCGGGCAGTCGGGCCCCGAGGCCATCGAGGGGCATGTGTCGCTGCGGTTGGCCCGGCAGAAGCTGCTCTCGCGCGAGCATCCGCCGCATCTGTGGGTGGTGATGGACGAGACGGTGCTCAGACGTCCGGTGAGCATCCGCGGCGAGGTCATGCGCGACCAGCTGGACCGGCTGCTGGAGGCCGCCGAGAGCGACCATGTCACGCTCCAGGTCGCCGAGTACGCGCAGGGCCCGCACCCGGGGACGTACGCGCCCTTCTGTCTCTTCCGCTTCGCGGAGCCCGAGCTGCCCGACATGGTCGTCAGCGAGTACCTGACCGGCGCGCTCTACCTCGACTCGCGTGCCGAGGTGGCCATGCACCTGGAGGTGCTCGACCACATGACGGCCCGTGCGGCGTCCGCGCAGGAAACGAAGAAGATCCTCCGGAAGTACCGCGAGGACTGCCACGTCTAGGAGCATGTGCATGACCGAACGGGAAGCAGCGCCCAGCATCGACACCAGTCGGCCCCACCCTGCCCGGGTCTACGACTGGTGGCTGGGCGGCAAGGACAACTATCCGATCGACGAGGAGCTCGCCCGGAAGATCCTCGCCGTGGACGGCAGCGTGCTGCGCGGGGCGCGCGCCAACCGCCGGTTCATGCACCGGTCCGTGCGCGCGGTCGCCGAGGCCGGGATCCGCCAGTTCCTGGACATCGGCACGGGCATCCCCACCGAGCCCAACCTGCACCAGGTGGCGCAGGACGTCGCGCCCGAGTCCAAGGTCGTGTACGCGGACAACGACCCGATCGTCCTGCGGCACGCCCAGGCGCTGCTGCAGGGCTCCGCCGAGGGCCGCACCGACTATGTGCACGCCGACGTCCGCGACCCCGACACCATCCTGCGGCTGGCCGGCGAGTCCCTGGACTTCGCCGAGCCGGTCGCCCTGTCGCTGGTGGCGCTGACCCACTACCTCGACGACAGCGCGTACGACCTGCTGCGGAAGTACGTCGAGGTGCTCGCGCCGGGCAGCTACCTGATCCTGTCGCAGGTCACCGCGGACCTCAGCCCAGAGGCCATCGAGAAGGCGGCCGAGAACTTCCGGCGCAGCGGTACGCCCTTCTACCCCCGGTCGATCACGGAGTTCACACACTTCTTCGACGGCCTGGAGCTGCTCGGTCCCGGCGTCATCCCCGTCTTCGGCTGGCGGCCGGAGCCGGAGGACGTGGCGGCCCAGCTGGAGGGCATCGTGCCCGTGTACGCGGGCGTGGCCCGCAAGGCCTGACCCGGACGGGTGCCGTGAACGGGTGCGCTCCCGCGCCCGCCCCTAGGTTCGATCTACGGGCAAGCAAGGGAGCGCACCGTGGCCGACACCCCGGCACCCCCCACCGAGCCGGGCGCGGCGCTGCTGCGTGCCGGGAGGTTCTTCCGGCCCGGCACGCCGGCGTCCGACCTGCACAGCATCGGCCTGACCGGCGGCCGCGAGGCGGACGCGTTCTACCGGGACCGCTGGAGTCACGACAAGGTCGTGAACTCCACGCACGGCGTGAACTGCACGGGCTCGTGCCGCTGGAAGGTGTACGTCAAGGACGGCATCATCACCTGGGAGACGCAAGCGACGGACTACCCGTCGGTGGGCCCCGACCGCCCCGAGTACGAGCCGCGCGGCTGCCCGCGCGGGGCGGCCTTCTCCTGGTACACGTACTCGCCGACGCGGGTGCGCTACCCGTACATCAGGGGCGTGCTCCTGGAGATGTACCGGGAGGCCCGGGGCCGGCTGGGCGACCCGGTGCTCGCCTGGGCCGACCTGCAGGGCGACCCCGAACGGCGCCGCCGTTACCAGCAGGCGCGCGGCAAGGGCGGCCTGGTGCGCGCGACCTGGGACGAGGCGGTCGAGATCGTCGCGGCGGCGCACGTCCACACCATCAAGACGTACGGCCCCGACCGGATCGCCGGGTTCTCCCCCATCCCGGCGATGTCGATGGTGTCGCATGCCGCCGGGGCGCGCTTCCACTCGCTCATCGGCGCCCCGATGCTCTCCTTCTACGACTGGTACGCGGACCTTCCCGTCGCCTCGCCGCAGGTCTTCGGCGACCAGACCGACGTGCCGGAGTCGGGCGACTGGTGGGACGCCGCGTATCTGATGATGTGGGGCTCGAACGTCCCGGTGACCCGGACGCCGGACGCGCACTGGATGGCCGAGGCGCGCTACCGCGGCCAGAAGGTCGTGGTCGTCGCCCCCGACTACGCGGACAACGCCAAGTTCGCCGACGAATGGCTGCATCCGCACCCGGGCACGGACGGCGCGCTCGCCCTCGCGATGGGGCATGTGATCCTCAAGGAGTTCTTCGTCGACCGCGAGACGCCGTTCTTCGCGGACTACGTACGGAAGTTCACCGATCTGCCGTTCCTGGTGACCCTGACCGAACGGGACGGCGCGTACGTCCCGTCGAAGTTCCTGCGCGCCTCCGACCTCGGCCAGGGCGGCGAGGGCGCGGACTGGAAGACGGTCGTGCTGGACTCCGTGACCGGCCGCGCGGTCGTCCCGAACGGCTCACTGGGCTTTCGCTGGACCGAGTCGGGCAAGGGGAAGTGGAACCTCGAACTCGGCGATGTGCGACCGCAGTTGAGCCTGTACGGCAGCACGGTCGCCGCCGGGGTCGAGGTGCTGCTGCCCCGCTTCGACACCGAGGGCGGGGAGCACGGGCAGGGGCGCGGGGACGTCGTCCGCCGGGGCGTTCCGGCGACGCGGCTGGGCGGGGCGGACGGACCCCTCGTGACGACGGTCTTCGATCTGCTGCTCGCGCAGTACGGGGTGGGGCGCGGCGGGCTGCCCGGGCAGTGGCCCGCCTCCTACGACGACGCCGAGACGCCCGGCACGCCCGCCTGGCAGGAGGTGCACACCTCCGTGCCCGCCGCCAAGTGCACCAAGATCGCACGGGAGTTCGCGCGGACGGCGGAGAAGTCGCAGGGCCGCTGCATGATCCTGATGGGCGCCGGGACCAACCACTGGTTCCACTCCGAGACGATCTACCGGGCGTTCCTGGCGCTGCTCCAGCTCACCGGCTGCCAGGGCCGCAACGGCGGCGGCTGGGCGCACTACGTCGGGCAGGAGAAGTGCCGCCCGGTCACCGGCTGGGCGACCCTCGCGGGCGCGGGCGACTGGAGCCGTCCGCCGCGGCAGATGATCGGCGCCGCGTACTGGTTCCTCAACACCGACCAGTGGCGCTACGACCGGTTCGCCGCCGATGTGCTGGCCTCACCGCTGGGCGAGGGCCGCTTCGCGGGCATGACCGGCGCGGACTGCCTGGCCCTGTCGGCGCGTACGGGGTGGATGCCGTCGTATCCGACGTTCGACCGCAATCCCCTGCACCTGGGCGAGGTGTTCGGCGACCCCGTCGCCAATGTGGTGGCCGAACTCCGGGCCGGGACGCTGAAGTTCGCCTGCGAGGACCCGGACGCCCCGGAGAACTGGCCACGGGTGCTGACCCTGTGGCGGGCCAACCTGCTCGGCTCCTCGGCGAAGGGCGCGGAGTACTTCACCAAGCACCTCCTCGGCACCCACTCGTCGCTGCGCGCCGAGGAGGCGGAGCCCGAGGTCCGCCCGCGCGATGTGACCTGGCGGGAAGAGGCACCCGAGGGCAAGCTCGACCTGCTGCTCTCGCTGGACTTCCGGCAGACCTCCTCGACGCTGCTGTCGGACGTCGTACTGCCGGCCGCCACCTGGTACGAGAAGCACGACCTGTCGACCACGGACATGCACCCCTACGTGCACTCCTTCACTCCGGCCGTGGATCCGCCGTGGCAGGCGCGCACCGACTTCGACACCTTCAAGGCGCTGGCGGAGCGGCTGAGCGAACTCGCCGTCGACCACCTCGGCGTCCGCAAGGACGTCGTCGCCACGGCCCTCCAGCACGACACCCCGGGCGAGACGGCGCAGCCCGGCGGGGTCGTCCTGGACTGGAAGCGGGGCGACTGCGATCCCGTGCCCGGCAGGACGCTGCCGAACCTGACGGTGGTGGAGCGGGACTACACGGCGATCGGGGCGAAGTTCTCGGCGCTCGGTCCGCTGGTGGAGCAACTGGGCCTGCCCGCCAAGGGAATCGCGCTGAGGCCGGACGAGGAGGTCGAGCACCTCAAGGAGCGCAACGGCACGGTGCACGGCGGGCCCGCCGACGGACGCCCGGCGCTCGACACCGCCGTGAAGGCCGCGAACACCATCCTCGCACTGTCGGGCACCACCAACGGGCGCCTGGCGACGCAGGGGTTCCGCACCCTGGAGGTGCGCACCGGGCAGGAGATGGCGCAGCTGGCCGCCGAGCACGAGGGCAAGCTGATCACGTACGCGGACACGCAGGCCGCGCCGGTCCCGGTGATCACCTCGCCGGAGTGGTCGGGCAGCGAGTCGGGCGGGCGCCGCTACACCGCGTTCACGCTCAACACCGAGCACCTCAAGCCCTGGCACACGCTCACCGGGCGCCAGCACTTCTTCCTGGACCACGACTGGATCCATGAACTGGGCGAGGCGCTGCCCGTCTACCGGCCGCCGCTCGACATGAACCGGCTCTTCGGCGAACCGCGCCTCGGCCCGGACGGCCAACAGGAAGTGACGGTCCGTTACCTCACTCCGCACAACAAGTGGTCCATCCACTCCGAGTACCAGGACAACCTGTTCATGCTGTCGCTCTCCCGCGGCGGGCAGAACATCTGGATGTCGCCCAAGGACGCGGACGCGATCGGAGTGAAGGACAACGACTGGATCGAGGCGGTCAACCGCAACGGTGTGGTGGTCGCTCGGGCGGTCGTCTCGCACCGGATGCCCGCGGGCACGGTCTACATGCACCACGCCCAGGAGCGCACGGTGAACGTCCCGAAGACGGAGACCACCGGAATGCGCGGCGGCATCCACAACTCGCTGACCCGGCTGATCCTCAAACCGTCCCATCTCATCGGCGGCTACGCCCAGTTGTCGTGGGCGTTCAACTACCTGGGCCCGACGGGCAACCAGCGCGACGAGGTGACGGTCATCCGCCACCGCTCGCAGGAGGTGGAGTACTGATGCGCCCGATGGCCCAGATCGCCATGGTCATGAACCTCGACAAGTGCATCGGCTGCCATACCTGTTCGGTGACCTGCAAGCAGGCGTGGACCAACCGCGGCGGCATGGAGTACGTCTGGTTCAACAACGTCGAGACGCGGCCCGGGCAGGGTTATCCGCGCCGCTACGAGGACCAGGAGAAGTGGCGCGGCGGCTGGGAGCTGAACAAGCGGGGCGCGCTCCGGCTCAAGGCGGGCGGCCGCTTCCACAAGCTCGCCGGGATCTTCTCCAACCCCAGACTGCCGGAGATCCAAGGACTACTACGAGCCCTGGACGTACGACTACAAGAACCTCACCGACGCCCCGCTCGGCGACGACTTCCCGGTGGCGCGGCCCGTCTCGCAGCTCACCGGCAAACCCATGAAGATCGAGTGGTCCTCGAACTGGGACGACAACCTGGCGGGCGCCCCCGAGCACGGCGACCTCGACCCCATGGTCGAGAAGACCCGCAGGCAGGCCGCCGACAAGGTGAAGTTCGCGTTCGAGCAGACCTTCATGTTCTATCTGCCGCGGATCTGCGAGCACTGCCTGAACCCGGCGTGCGTGGCGTCCTGTCCGTCCGGCGCGATGTACAAGCGGGCCGAGGACGGCATCGTGCTGGTCGACCAGGACCAGTGCCGGGGCTGGCGGATGTGCGTCACCGGATGCCCGTACAAGAAGGTCTACTTCAACCACCGCACCGGCAAGGCCGAGAAGTGCACGCTCTGCTATCCGCGCCTGGAGGTGGGCCTGCCCACCGTCTGCTCGGAGACCTGCGTGGGGCGGCTGCGCTACCTCGGTGTCATCCTCTACGACGCCGACAAGGTGGCCGCGGCGGCGGCCACACCCGGCGAACAGGACCTGTACGAGGCGCAGTTGGGGGTCTTTCTCGACCCCGAGGACCCCGCCGTGCGGCAGGCCGCCGAGGAGGCGGGGATCCCGCAGGACTGGATGGAAGCGGCGCGCCGCTCCCCCGTGCACGCGCTGATCAGCAAGTACAAGGTGGCGCTGCCGCTGCATCCCGAGTACCGCACGATGCCGATGGTCTGGTACATCCCGCCGCTGTCACCGGTGGTCGACGCGCTGACGGAGACCGGCTTCGACGGTGAGGACGCGGAGAACCTGTTCGGCGCGATCGACACCCTGCGCATTCCGCTGGAGTACCTGGCGGAGCTGTTCACGGCCGGCGACGTCGAACCGGTGCGCGCCTGTCTCACCAAGCTCGCCGCGATGCGCTCCCACATGCGGGCGATCAACCTCGGCGACCAGCCCGACACGGCGATCGCCACCTCGGTCGGCATGAAGAGCGAGGAGATCGAGGCGATGTACCGGCTGCTGGCCATCGCCAAGTACGAGGACCGGTACGTGATTCCGACGGCCGCCGTCGGCGACGCCAAGCGCCTGGAGGAGTCGGCTCTGCCCGACGAGTGCAGCCTCGACCACGCGGGCGGGCCCGGCATGGGCGGCGACGGGCCGTTCGGCCAGGACTCGGGACCGGCGGCGGGGCGCAGACAACTGCCGCTGGTGTCCATCGAGAACTTCCACGCACTGCGGGACCGCCAGACGAAGGAGAACGGCTGATGCGCACCGACGTCCTCTTCCAGGCCGCCGCACACTGCCTCGCCTACCCGGACGAGGAGTTCCGCGCCCGCCTGCCCCTGCTGCGCGGGGCCGCCCCGGAACTGCGGGAGTTCCTCGACCACGCGGCCGTGCAGCAGCCCTCGGACCTCGCCGCGCACTACGTCCAGGTCTTCGACTTCAAGAACCGGCACAGCCTCTATCTGAGCTGGTGGAGCGATGGCGACACCCGGCGCCGCGGCATGGCGCTGGTCCGCTTCAAGGAGGTGTACCGGGCGCACGGCCTGGAGTTCACCGGCGAGGAACTGCCGGACTTCCTGCCCGCGGTCCTGGAGTTCTGCGCCCGGACCGGCGACCACGGTCTCCTCCTGGAGCACCGCGGCGGCCTCGAACTGCTGCGGCTCGCGCTGAGGGACTTCAAGACGCCGTACGCCGGTGTCGTGGAAGCCGTGTGCGCGGCGCTGCCCGGCCCCTCCCCGAGGGACCGCGCCGAGGCACTGGCGCTCGCCCGCAGCGGCCCGCCCCGCGAGGACGTGGGCCTCGAACCCTTCGCCCTGACGGGAGACCGGCCGTGAACACACTGCTGTGGGGCGCCCTGCCGTACGTCGCCTGCGCCCTGCTCGTCGCGGGCCTCGTCTGGCGCCATCGCTACGACAGGTTCGGCTGGACCACCCGCTCCTCGCAGGTCTACGAGTCGAAGCTGCTGAACATCGCCTCGCCGGCCTTCCACTACGGCATCCTCTTCGTGCTCGTCGGCCATCTGGTCGGCCTGTTCATCCCCCAGTCGTGGACCGATTCGCTGGGCGTGAAGGAGCACACGTACCACCTGTTCTCGCTCTACGGCGGCACGGCGGCAGGAGTCCTCACCGTGCTCGGCATCCTGCTGCTGGTCTACCGCAGGCGCACCAACTCGCCGGTGTTCCGGGCGACCACGGTCAATGACAAGCTCATGTACGTGGTGCTGGTCGGCGCCATCGTGATGGGCATGGTCGCCAAGCTCACGCACGCCTCCGGCGACGGCTACAACTACCGCGAGACCATTGCCCCTTGGGCCCGCAGCCTGTTCCGGCTCCATCCGCAGACGGAGCTGATGGACGGCGTGCCCGTGCTGTACCAGGTGCACGCGGTGATCGGCATGGCGCTGATCGCGCTGGTGCCGTACACCCGGCTGGTGCACATGTTCAGCGCGCCGGTGCAGTACCTCTTCCGGCCGTACGTCGTGTACCGCAGCCGCGACCCGAAGCAGCTCGGGCCGCGGCCGGAGCGGCGGGGCTGGGAGAAGACGGAGGTGTGAGCCGGGGAGCCCCCGGGCCCCGGGGAACTCTCAGGCCGCGCCGCCCTTCCGGTCCTTGTCCTCGTCGACGATCTCGGCGTCCACGACACCCTCCTCCTCGCCCGGCGCCTGCTCGGTGGGCGTCTCGTGCGGGGGTGCGTCCTGCGGGGGTGCGTCCTGCGGGGGCGTCTGCTGGGCCTGGGCGTACATCGCCTGGCCCATCTGCTGGCTGACGGCGAGCAGTTTGTCGATGCCGGTGCGCAAAGCGGGCGTCTCGGCATTCTGCTCCAGGAGCGTCTTCAGCTCGGCGACGGCCGACTCGACCTCGCCCTTCGTCTCCTGCGGAACCTTGTCGGCGTTCTCCCGGACGAACTTCTCGGTCTGGTAGACGAGTTGCTCGGCCTGGTTGCGGGTCTCGGCGGCCTCCCGGCGCTTTCGGTCCTCGTCGGCGTACTGCTCGGCCTCCCGCATCATCCGGTCGATGTCGTCCTTGGGCAGCGCCGAGCCGCCCGTGACGGTCATCTTCTGCTCACGCCCGGTGGCGAGGTCCTTCGCCGAGACGTGCATGATCCCGTTGGCGTCGATGTCGAAGGCGACCTCGATCTGCGGCACCCCGCGCGGCGCGGGCGGCAGCCCGGTGAGGTCGAAGACGCCGAGCTTCTTGTTGTAGGCGGCGATCTCGCGTTCGCCCTGGTAGACCTGGATGCCGACCGACGGCTGGTTGTCGGTGGCGGTCGTGAAGATCTCCGAACGCCGGGTCGGGATCGTGGTGTTGCGCTCGATGAGCTTCGTCATGATGCCGCCCTTGGTCTCGATGCCCAGGGACAGCGGGGTGACGTCGAGCAGCAGGACGTCCTTCACGTCGCCGCGGATGACGCCCGCCTGGAGGGCCGCTCCGAGGGCGACGACCTCGTCCGGGTTGACGCCCTTGTGCGGGTCCTTGCCGGTGAGTTCCTTCACCAGCTCGGTGACGGCGGGCATCCGGGTCGAGCCGCCGACCAGAATCACATGGTCGATGTCCGAGAGCTTCACGCCCGCGTCCTTGACGGCCTGCTGGAAGGGGGTCTTGCAGCGGTCGAGCAAGTCGCCCGTCAGCTCCTGGAACTGAGCGCGCGTCAGCTTCTCGTCGAGGTGCAGCGGACCCTCGGCGGTGGCGGTGATGTAGGGCAGGTTGACGGTGGTCTCGGAGGAGCTGGACAGCTCGATCTTCGCCTTCTCGGCGCCCTCGCGCAGCCGCTGCACCGCCATCTTGTCGCCCGCGAGGTCGATGCCGTACGAGCCCTTGAAGCCCTTCACCAGGTGGTCGACGATCCGCTGGTCCCAGTCGTCGCCGCCGAGTCGGGTGTCGCCGTTGGTGGCCTTGACCTCGATGACGCCGTCGCCGATCTCCAGGAGCGAGACGTCGAAGGTGCCGCCGCCCAGGTCGAAGACGAGGACGGTCTGCTCCTCGCCGCGGTCGAGGCCGTAGGCGAGGGCGGCCGCCGTCGGCTCGTTGATGATCCGCAGCACCTTCAGCCCGGCGATGTCGCCGGCCTCCTTGGTGGCCTGGCGCTGGGCGTCGTCGAAGTAGGCGGGCACGGTGATCACGGCGTCCGTGACGTCCTCGCCGAGATACGCCTCCGCGTCCCGCTTCAGCTTCTGCAGCACCCGCGCCGACAGTTCCTGCGCGCGGTAGCGGGTGCCGTCGACGGAGCCCTGGTCGGGGAAGCGCCAGTGCCCGTCACCCATGTGGCGCTTCACGGAGCGCGCGGTGCGCTCGACGTTCGTCACGGCCTGCCGTTTGGCGACCTCACCGACCAGGACCTCGCCGTTCTTGGCGAAGGCGACCACGGAGGGCGTGGTGCGCGCGCCTTCGGCGTTGGCGACGACGGTGGGTTCACCGCCTTCCAGGACGGCCACCACCGAGTTCGTGGTCCCGAGATCGATCCCTACCGCACGCGCCATGTCCGTCCCCTTCCGCCAGGGCTCTTCCCGCTGTCCAGCACAAAACTTGAGTGCGTGCTTGTCAATGGGGCGAGTGCCCCGGGCGGGCCGGAACATGACGATGCCGCGCCCCTTGTGACAGGGCGCGGCATCCGATCGCGTACGGGCGTCAGGCCAGTTCGGCCGTGAGCGTGATCGTCGTGCCCGTGAGCGCCTGGCTGACCGGGCAGTTCTTCTTGGCGTCCTCGGCGGCCGCCTGGAAGCCGGCCGCGTCCAGACCCGGGACCTCGCCGCGCACGGTGAGGTGGATGCCGGTGATGCCCTCACCGGGCTGGAAGGTGACGTCGGCCTTCGTCTCCAGCCTGGTCGGCGGGTTTCCCGCGCCGGTCAGGCCGTGCGACAGCGCCATGGAGAAGCAGCTGGAGTGGGCACCCGCGATCAGCTCCTCGGGGCTGGTCTTGCCGTTCGCCGCCTCGGCGCGCGAGGGCCACGAGACCGGCTGCGACGCGATGCCGGAGGAGTCGAAGGTGACGGTGCCGCTGCCCTTGAGGAGCTCGCCTTCCCAGACCGTGTGTGCAGTGCGCGTGGTAGCCACGATGAATCCCTTCGGTGTGAGCCCGTTGACCGGGTCCGTGGTCCCCATCCGATCACAATCCGGCTCAGCGCACCCGGAAGACCGGCCCACGTGGGGTAAACGGCAGCCGTGCCCCCTGCGGGACGAGATACGCGTGCTCGCGCCGCACCCGCAGCACATCGCAGTAACCGTCCGTGATGACGAGGACCGGCGCGCTCCGCGGGAAGTCGTCCGCGCGATGCAGCAGGTCGATGCCGGGCTGCAGGACCGTGCCCCCACGCCCGTGCACCCGCACGCGTCCGGCGATCTCGGTGACGGGCAGATAGCCCGCGTCGTGCGGGGCGGCGTCGCAGAAGACGACGCGCGCGGCCGGTACGTCGCGGGCCTCGGCGTACGAGGCGATGGCGCCCAGCGCCTTGCCGAGCAGGATCCGGCCCATGGAACCAGAGGTGTCGAGGACGACGCCGAAGGTGCAGCGGGCGATCTCCTCGGGCGGGAAGTACCGTCCGGCACGCGGGATGCCGGGGGTGGAGGACTGCCGGCGGGAGGGGCGCGCATAGGTCCGTACGGGCTCGGGCCGGGGCACGAACTCGTCGAACCAGCGGGCGAGTTGGGCGTCCCAGGGCACCGGCGGGTGAGCCAGGGAGCGGATCTCCTCGATCAGCCCGGCGGGCAGCAGACCGCGGTCCTGCCGGGAGTGCAGTTCGTGTCCCTGGGTCAGGCCGCGCCGGTAGAACTCGTCGAGGTCGACGTATCCGGCGGGGGCGCGGCTGTGCGGCAGGGGTTCACCGAGGATGTCGCCGCGGCCCTTGCCCCGCAGGGTGGCGAGACGGCGCCGGTGGCGCAGGTCGCCCGCGATGCGGTCGTAGACCTCCTCGGTGGACAGGCCGCTCAACTCCGGGTCGTACAGCAGCCCTTCGGGCATCTCGCCGACGCCCATCTCGCGCAGCCAGCCGTTGATCACGTAGTCGGCGGCGACGTTGAAGAGGTAGGGGTCGCGGTGGCCGCGGCGCTCGCCGTGCCGCAGCGCGGCGTGCAGCATCTCGTGGCCGAGGATGAACCGCCATTCCTCGTCGGTGTGGCGCAGCAGCGGGTTGACGTAGATCTCGCCCGCCTCGGCGTTGACGGCGGCCACGGAGATGTCGTGGGCGCGGGCGAGTTCGGCGTCGGCGACCAGGGTCATGCCCGCCGCGATACCGCCGAGCAGCGGGTAGGAGGAGACGAACCAGCTCAGCGCGCGCTCCCAGGGGCGCAACTGCGTGCGGGCGCCCTTGAGTTCGTCGCGCCGGCCGCCCGCGACGTCCATGGCGGCCGAGACGGTGCGGGTGAGGGCGTGCGCGAAGACGGTCTGCCAGTCCTTGACCGGCCCGTGGTACTCGTGCCACGGCTCCAGGACCTGGTCGGGCGAGGTGCCGCCGGCGCCGCAGTGCTCGTACTCGGGCGGGATGCCGTCGCGGCGCCAGCGCGCGGCCAGTTGCTCCTCGTCGCCGCCGGGGAAGACGACCGGCAGCGTGTCCGGCGGGTGGCCGACCGGGAAGGTCTGCTGGAATCGGTGGACGACGACGCAGCGGGCGGCGAGTTCGAAGCGGTCGGGCTGGGTGCGGCGCCCCTTCGCGGCCGGGACGTGCCCGAAGCCGAGGTGGAGCAGGCAGTGCGTCAACGCCCAGGCCCACTCGGCGGGTTCGGCCCGGCGGGTGGGGTGGATGTGCACCCAGCCGTCGGAGTCGACGAGTGCCCAGCCGTTCGGGGGCGCCACCTTGCAGTTGCCGCGGCAGAAGGTGGCGTCGAGGGAGTCCAGCGCCGGGTTGCGGCGCACCATCTCAAGTCCCTTGAGGTAGGCCTCGGTTGCCGGGTCCGGCCGGTCCTCCTGCTGCTTCTTCTTCGCGGTGCGGCTCACCGGCGGCCCTCCGCGGACTCCCCGCTCACTGACGGGCCTCCACCAGGCGCGGCATGTCGCGGGCGGCCTCGATCAGGAACCAGGCGGGCAGCACCGGGTTGCCGTCGGCGTCGTCCGCGATGACGGTCTGGGCGACCTCCACGGAGATCTCGGCGAGCTGCACCAGCAGCGACTTGGCGCGGTAGGCGGTCTGCCGCACGGACGACGAGGCGTGCTCCTTGGAGGCGGGCAGCTCCTTGACCAGGCGGCCGCGGAAGGACTCGGCGAGGTAGTACAGCAGGTCGCGGTCCTGGACGCGGTGCGGCCAGCGGGCGTCGCCCTTGAGGATGGCCTCGATGCCGTACTGGCTGCGGACGATCTTGACGTAGCCGCAGAAGGCCACGGCGTGCGCCGGGGTCAGCGTGCCGTGCGCGATCACCTTCAGGGTCGCCTCGTCGAGGGTCGGGCCGAAGGAGTGCAGCGCGTCCGAGAGCATGTGCCAGGAGCGCGGCGTGGAGAAGGGCTCCTCCGTCTTGGGCGGCTTCGACCAGAGGTGGTGGGGGCGGTCGGTGAGGTAGTCGGTGATCCAGGAGTGGATGCCGTTGCCCGCCGCCCAGGTGAGCCAGTCGGTCGGCGAGGCCTCCAGATGGACGTGGGCGAGGCGGTTGACCAGCGCCGAGGCGATCGGCCGGGCCAGCGCGTTGTCCGTCGCGCGGTTGCCGGCGCCGATCACGATCGAGCCGTGCGGCAGCTCGTAGTTGCCGATCCGGCGGTCCAGGATCAGCGAGTAGAACGCCTTCTGCACATCCGGCGTCGCCGCGTTCAGCTCGTCCAGGAACAGGCAGTACGGCTCGTCGCGGGCGATCGCCTCGGGCGGGCAGAACACCGAGCGCCCGTCACGGATCTGCGGGACGCCGATGAGGTCCTCGGGCGCCAGCTGCGTACCGAGCAGGCTCACGCACTCCAGGCCCAGCGACTCGGCGAACTCCCTGACCAGGGAGGACTTTCCGATGCCGGGGGCGCCCCAGAGGAAGACCGGCCGCACGGTCGCGAGACCGAGCAGCAGCTCCGGTATACGGGCGGGGGTGACCGTGACGGCTGCCTGCAAGGCGAGGGCTCCTGGGAGTGTTCGAAAGGGCCTCGCAGAAGTGCGGACCCGGCACGAACAGTGTGTGCGTCGCGATCAGCGGGCGCAGCTGATTTTCGGACGGCGCGCTCGCGCGGGCTCTTTCCGCTTCTTTCCGGCCTTGTCAGGTGGCTCTACGTTCTTGAACGGGGTGGTCCTCCCATTCGTAGGGTGAGGGCGCCCAGGGGAGCTGGGTGTGGCTCTCAGGCGGCTGCCGACCATGGCTCAGCGCGCTTCGCCGCCCGGCTCCCCACGACGACTCGGCCGCCGATTGGGAAGTGCGAACAAGTCGCTGTGTAGAGCAATGCCGGCGAGGTCGTCCGTGGTACGCACGACGAGTACGAGCGACTGGAGCACGATGAGCCGGATATGGGCGGGGACCGACTGCGGCAAGACTCACCACCACTGCCTGGTCATGGATGCCGAGGGCGGCACGCTGCTGTCGAGGCGAGTGGCCAATGACGAGCCGGAGCTGCTGAAGCTCCTTGATGACGTCCTGGACCTGGCCGGAGGCGACCAGGTGACCTGGGCCCTGGACATGACGGGCGGTGAGCCCGCCCTGCTGATCGCCCTGCTGGTCAACCATGACCAGGAGCTCCTCTACGTCCCCGGAATCGCCGTCAACCGCGCCACGGACAGCTACCGTGGTGCCGGCAAGACCGACGCCCGCGACGCACGCGTGATCGCTGATCAGGCCCGCATGCGGCGGGACCTGGAGCCGATCCGGCCGGGTGACGATGCCACCGTCGAGCTGCGGTTGCTGACCGACCGCCGTATCGACCTGGTCGGAGAACGCACCCGCACCATCAACCGGCTCCGGTCCCTGCTGAATGGCATGTTCCCGGCTCTGGAGCGGGCTGTCGACATCGGTGGAAGCACCGGCCCTTTGATCTTGCTGAGTGGCTACCAGACGCCCGCAGTGATCCGCCGGACAGGCACCCGGCGCCTGGCGACGTGGTTGCGCAACCGGAGGGTCCGCAATGCCGAGGTGCTCGCAGCGAAGGCAGTCGAGGCCGCCGAGCGCCAGCACACCGCCGTCGTGGGTGAGCAGGCCATCGCCAAGATGGTGCACACCCTGGCGAAGGAGGTGATGGCCCTCAACGAGAAGATCACCGAGACCGACAAGCTCATCGAGGGCCAGTTTCGCGAGCACGAACTCGCCGAGGTGATCCTGTCCGTGCCCGGCGTGGGAGCGATCCTGGGCGCTGAGTTTCTGGTCGGCATCGGCGGCAGCCTGGACGCCTTCCCCACCCCGGACCGGCTCGCTGCCTTCGCCGGCGTCGCTCCTGCCCCGCGTGACTCCGGGCAGGTCAGCGGCAATCTGCGCCGACCACAGCGATACCACCGGCGGCAGCAACGCGTCTTCTATACCTCCGCCCTCATCAGCATCCGCTGTGACCCCAACTCGCGCCGCTTCTATGACAGGAAGCGAGCTGAGGGCAAACGCCACATCCAGGCCGTGATGGCCCTCGCTCGCCGCCGCGTCAACGTCTTCTGGGCTCTGATCCGTGACCGGCGGTGCTACCAAGTCACGCCTCCTCCGACCCCTCACGCCGCTTGACTTCCAGATTGGGAAGCGCGTTCGCTCTCGTCCGGGCGCTCCGCCGGCGTCAGCGGCACCTGGGGGCCGTCGCACTCGCGCAGCCAGCGCCGCAGCACGCGGTGCACCTGCTCCGCTCCGGCCAGTTCGGCGCCGTCCTCGACGGGTGCGGAGAAGGCCATCGGCGAGAGCAGGAAGGGGTGCCCTTGCGCCCCGCCGAGCCCGCCGTGCGAGCCGATCTGCTCCTCGAAGGCGAGGACTTCGCCCTCCGCCGGGTCGTACGCGGAGTTGACCATGATGTCGGCGGTGTGCGGAAAACCGTGCGTGCGGCGTACGGCGTCGGCGGCGCCCGGCCCGAAGTCGGCGAGCGGGCCCGGGTGTTCGTCGCTCAGCTCGTCCACCGGGACCTCCGCGCCCATCGCGCCGAGGACGAGTCCGCCGTACTCCTCGCTGCGGACCAGGACGAAGCCGACACCGGGGTGGTTGGCGAGCGTGGCCAGCAGGGCGGGGTGGCGGCGGTCGATCTCCTCACGGCTCATCCGGTGCGGCACGTCGGGGAAGGAGACGAGCCCGAGGTTGCCGGAGGCCAGCACGATGGGCTCCGAGCTGCGGCGGGCCAGGCGGTGCTGTTCGCCGCCCTCCTCGACGGGCCTGCGCAGCGCGGCTCGCACGGTGGCGCGGGCCTCGGCGCCGCTGTGCGTGCGCTGCGCCTTGCGCGGCACGGGCAGCCCGCAGCCCGCGCGGACCAGGTTGCCGAGGGTCAGTCCGTAGCGGGTCAGGAACGTCTCGCCGGGGCTCTGCCCGTGGTCGGAGAGCACCACGATGCGGTACGCGCGCGGGGCGTGCTCGGCGACCTTCGCGATCAGCGCCAGCGACCGGTCGAGCCGTTCGAGGACCTTCTCGGTGTCCCGGCCGCGCGGCCCGGAGTGGTGCGCCACCTCGTCGTAGGCCACGAGGTCCGCGTAGACGGCGTTGCGTCCGGCGAGCATGTCCCCGATGACCGCGGCGACGACGACGTCCCGCTCGACGACGGTCGCGAAGGCGCGGATGAACGGGTAGAGGCCGCCGCGGTTGACGCGCGGCCGCTGTCTGCGTATGCGGGAGCGCGTGGACTGGCCGATCTCCCGGAAGACCTCGGCGATGAACGACATGGCCGTACGCACCGCGTTGGCGGGGTCGGAGAAGTACGCGAAGTAGCCCGCCCGGGAGCGGTTCTCCCTGCCCCGGCGCGCGGCCATGGAGAGCACGAGGGCGAGCTGGTCGGCGCCGCCGCTGAAGAGGTTGCCGCGGCTGGCACCGTCGACGGTGAGCAGGCCGCCGTCGCCGGTGTGCTCGATGGCCCGGCGCTGGAGTTCGGCGGCGCTGGTGGGGCGGTTGCAGACCATCACCTCCCGGCTGTCCTTCTCGTACCAGCGGAAGGCGGGGATGTCGTGGTTGGTGCCGTGCAGGATGCCGAGCTGGCTGGCGCCGGTCTGGCTGGACCAGTCGGTGCGCCAGGGGGTGAGCCGGTGGGTGGGCCCTTGGCGGACACCTTGCCCCCCGCCCAGCCATTCGGCCACGGTCGGCATCAGGCCCTTGGCCACGGCCTCCTCCAGGACGTCGCGGCCTACGCCGTCGAGCTGAAGGAAGACCGCGCCGGGCGTCGAGGGGCCCGGCCGTCCGTCGGCACGTCTGCGTCGGCGGTCCGCGAGCCGGTACAGCCTGCGCCGGTACGCGTCGTCGTCCCGTACGGCCAGGGCGGCGCCGGTGGCCGAGGCGACGGCGGACATGACGGCCGCGACCACCACGGCGGTCTCGGGGGCGGCCTCCCCGCGCCCGGACGGGTTGATGCGCAGGGCGATCAGCAGCAGGGAGCCGTTGAGGAAGAACACCAGCAGGCCGAGCACCAGGGCCGGCACCAGAAGCAGCGCCCTGACCAGGAGCGGCCAGACCAGCGAGGACAGCAGACCGAAGACGCCCGCGCCGGCCGCCGCGGTGATGGCGATCCGGGTGGCGCTGTCACCGTTGTCGGACTGGATCTGGAAGTCGGGCAGCGCACCGGCGAGGACGAGCATTGTGACCGTGGACACCGCCCACACGGCGATGCTCCGCCACACGCCGCTCAGAATCGTCCGCCACCGCGTACCGCCCACGCCCCGTGCACCTCCCCGTCCCGACCCGTCCGGCCTGCTCCCACCCTGTCACAACAGGTGGATGAGGCCGTTCGTCACCGGGGCAGCGGGCTGGTCAGCGGCCGTCGTAGCCCGCGGTGGGCATCGACAGGCGGCGGTGGACGCTGGCCTTCATCTGGGCGTCGTACGACGGTTCCGCGGAGCCGACCGTCTCGATCCGTACGCCGCGGCGCGCGCACTCGGCGGTGAACTCGTCGACGGAGGCGAGGGCGCGCTCCAGGACCCGGTGGCTGGGCGCGACGAACAGGTCGACGAGGCCCGCCTCGACGTCGTCCCACAGGGCGCAGTGGTCGGGGCGCAGGCCGCGGACGAGAAGTTCCCTGGTGATCACGTAGCCGCGCTCGGCGGCCCAGCGCGCGCACATGGCGTGCTGGCTGCGGGAGTCGACGAGGAAGGGATCGGCGTCCAGCTCCTCCAGGGGCGTCAGGCTGGCGATCGCCGTGACGCGGACCGGTAGGGGTCCCTCCGCTTCGATCGCGGCCGAGAAGCCCGCGGTATGCATGCCGGAGGCACTCCGCACGTTTCCCATGGCGTCCCCCTCACCTCCGGGTTTCGCCGCCGACCCTACTCCTGCCCGTAGGCTCGGGGGGAGTCGCGCGAAGGAGGCAAAGAAGTGCCGGTGGAGATCACCTGGTGGGGTCACGCCACCTGCACGGTCGAGGACTCCGGTACGCGCGTGCTGACGGACCCGCTCTTCGCGCGCCGGCTCGCGCATCTGCGCCGGCGCCGGGGGGCGCCGCCCCCGCCCGAGGCGGCGGTCGCGGACGTCGCCCTCGTCTCGCATCTGCACGCCGACCATCTGCATCTGCCCTCGCTGGCCCGGCTCGCGCCGGGCACCCGGCTGCTGGTGCCGCGAGGCGCGCCGCGCGCGGTGCCGGGGCTGCGCCGGCTGGACCATCTCCGGCTCACCGAGGTGGCGCCCGGGGACCGGACACACGTCGGTGACCTGGTCATACGTGCTGTTTCGGCACGGCACGACGGGCGGCGGCTGCCGGTCGGGCCGCAGCGTTCACCCGCGCTCGGGTACGTCATCGAGGGCGCCGCGCGCACCTACTTCGCCGGAGACACCGGGCTGTTCGAGTCGATGGCCGAGGAGGTCGGGCCCGTCGACGTGGCGCTGCTGCCGGTGGGCGGGTGGGGGCCGTATCTCGGCGAGGGGCACCTCGACGCGGGCCGGGCCGCCCAGGCGCTCGCCCGGCTCGCGCCGTCCAGCGCCGTGCCGGTGCACTACGGCACGTTCTGGCCGATCGGGATGGACGCCGTGCGCCCCCATGAATTCCATGCGCCGGGCGAGGAGTTCGTGCGCCTGGCCGCCGAACGTGCCCCGGAGGTCACCGTGCACCACCTCGCCCACGGCGAGAGCGTACGACCGGAGGCCGCCCGGTGATGTTCCTCTCCGGTGCGGCGGGGCCGGTCGGTGGACAGGTGCTGGCTGCGGCGCGGCCGGTCGGCTCCGAGCTGTTGGCTGCTGTGGGACCGGTCGGTGGACAGGTGCTGGCCGCTGCCGGGAGGGCCGTGCCGCAGGAGTCCACTCAGCAGGCGATCGGGTATCCGTCGCTGTTCCTGCTGGTGCTGATCGGGGCACTGGTGCCGGTGGTGCCGACGGGGGCGCTGGTCAGTTCGGCGGCGGTGGTGGCGTTCCATCAGACGGCGCCGCTCGCTCTGCTGTTCGTCTTCGTGACCGCCTCGCTCGCCGCGTTCCTCGGGGACGTCACCCTGTACTGGCTGGGACGGCGCGGGATGCGCTCCAGGAACGGCTCGCGCTGGCTGGAGACGTTGCGCGACCGCGCTCCCGAGGACCGGCTCGCCCAGGCGCAGGAGAGGCTGGACGACCACGGCGTGGCCGTCCTCGTCCTGTCCCGGCTCGTCCCGGCCGGCCGTATCCCGGTGATGCTGGCCTGCCTGATGGCGAGGATGCCGCTGCGCACGTTCGCCCGCGGCGACGTCCCCGCCTGTCTGGCCTGGGCCGTGACCTACCAGCTCATCGGCATCCTCGGCGGCTCCCTCTTCGAGGAGCCGTGGGAGGGCGTGGTCGCGGCGGTGGCCCTGACCCTGGCGATCAGCGTCGCGCCGAGTCTGTGGCGCCGGGTGCGCCGGCCGACGACCCGGTAGGACCCGCCGGGTCCCGCAGGACCGCCGCGCCTCACGCCAGTACCCGCGACGCCCCGACCGGCAGGTCCCACAGGTCCTCCCGGGCGAGCCCCGCCTTCTGCCAGGCCGCCCGCACCCGGGTCAGCGGTTCCAGCACCGGTTCGGCGGAGAGCACGAACGTGCCCCAGTGCATGGGCGCCATACGGTGGGCGCCGAGGTCCTGGGCGGCGCGCACCGCCTCCTCCGGGTCGCAGTGCACGTCGCTGAGCCACCAGCGCGGGTCGTACGCGCCGATCGGCAGCAGCGCCAGGTCGATCCCGGGGTACCGGCGGCCGATGCGCGAGAACCAGTGGCCGTACCCCGTGTCGCCCGCGAAGTAGACCCGCTGCCCGTCGCGCGCTGTCAGCACCCAGCCGCCCCACAGCGTGCGGCAGGTGTCGAGCAGGCCCCGCTTGGACCAGTGGTGCGCGGGGACGAAGTCGAAGCGCACGCCGCCCAGTTCGACCCCTTCCCACCAGTCCAGCTCGGTGATGCGGGTGAACCGGCGGCGCCGGAACCAGCGCGCGAGCCCGGCCGGCACGAACACCGGGGTGTCGCGCGGGAGTCGGCGCAGGGTGGGCGCGTCCAGGTGGTCGTAGTGGTTGTGGCTGATGACGACCGCGTCGACGCGCGGCAGCGCGCTCCAGGCCACTCCTACGGGGGTGATCCGGGCCGGGGTGCCGAGGATCCGGCGCGACCACACCGGGTCGGTGAGGACGGTGAGCCCGCCGATGCGGACCACCCAGCTCGCGTGTCCCGCCCAGGAGACGGCGACCGTGCGCGCGTCCACCCGTGGCAGCGGCCCCGGTTCGAAGGGCAGCCGCGGGATGTCGGCGAGCCCCTCGGGCCCTGGCCGCACCGCGCCCTCCCGGGCGAACCGGGCGAAGGCCTTGAGCCCCGGCAGCGGCGCGGTGAGCCGTGAGGCGAACGACCGCGGCCACAGCCGGGGCGCACCGGGCGGCCGGAGCTCGGCCGGCTCGGTGACAGGAGCGAGGGGGTCGAGAGGCTCAAGTGGTTCGAGGGGATCGAGGGGTTCAAGAGGCCCGAGGGGGGCGAAGGCGGGCAGACGGCCGGCCTGGGGCCGGGGCTCCGCCTGCACCGAGGAGGACGCCGAATCGTCGGCGTCCTCCTCGGCCCTGGTCGTCGTCGAGGTCGTGTTCCTGCTCGTGCCCTTGCCCGTGCTCGTGGTCTTGGTCGACTCGGACTGCTGCGTCATCGAGGAGGCTCCCATCACCGAGCGTCGTCGCGGAGATCGTCGAAGACCGATCCCAGGAGGTTCAACGCGCGTTGCGCATGTGGCAGTTCCAGCGGTGCGGGTGAATCGAGACATTCGGCCCGCTCCCCGGCCGTGGCGCCGAGCAGCGGGCGGGTGGACAGGCGTACCCGGAGCGCTTCGAGGTCGTCTCCGAAGCGGTGGCCGCCGGGCGCGGGCATGCCCAGACGGGCGGTGAGGAACTCCTCCAGCTCCTGTGCGTCACCGACGCCGTGCGCGACGAGCGCCGGGCGCAGCGGCCCGAGGTCCACGTACAGGTGCCGCCCGGCCTGCGGGGGCCGGGCGACGGCGCCCGCCGCGACGACCGCGTGGTGCGCGGCGACGGCCACGCGCGCGTGCAGGCCCACGGCGGCCGCGAGCCGCTCGGTGACCGTGTCGGGCTCGCCGAGGGCGTACGCCGCGGCCGCGGCGACGGGTTCGGCGACCCGGGCGCCGAGCACGGTGAGGACGTCCAGGACGCGGGCGCGCAGCCGGGTGCCGTCCGCGGTGTCGGGGAAGCGGGCGATAGCGGCGGGCCAGCCGGCCGGCAGGAAGGGGCCGGAGAGGTCGGTGACGACGGTGACCCGGTCGGGGAGCATCTCGGCGGGGCTGAGCAGCACGGTGTCGTGCGGCCGGTGCAGGGTGTCGCGCCAGGTCTCGTCGCTGACCACGTGCAGTCCCTCGGCCGCGGCGGCCTCCACGCTCGCGTGGACCACCTCGGGCGGCGCCACCGTGGCGGTGGGGTCGTCGGCGACGGAGAGCACGAGCAGCCGCGGGTCACCGCCCTCGGCGCGGACCCGGCGGAGGGTCTCCAGGAGGGCGTACGGATCCGGGACGCCGCCGGACTCCGCGGGCGTCCCCACGTGGTACACGGATCTTCCCAACAGGCGTGCCTGGGGCGCCCACCACGCCGCGCACGGGCGCGGCAGCAGGACGTCGCCGCCGAGGGCGCCGGTCAGGGCGAGGAGCAGCGCGGGCGCGCCGGGTGCGGCGGCCACGCGGTCGGGTCCGGCGGCCAGGCCGCGCCGGGCCCAGTAGCCGCAGGCGGCGTCCAGGAGTGCGGGGCCGCCGCCGGTGGGCGCGGTGTCGGCGCGGTCCGCGGAGGCGGCGAGCACTGCGGCGAGGTCGGGCAGGACGGGCAGGCCCTGGTCGGGAAAGGGCGGGCCGTAGCGGACCGGACCGTGTCCCTGGGTGTCCGTCGTCCGCATCCCTGCCTCCGCGCGGTCCGTGGTGCCGTGCCCTGTCATCCGTGTTCGGCAGTGTGGTCGTTGTCGGTGGTGTCTTCCTTGTGGTGCCCTGTCGTCGGGTGTGCCCTCGGGCTTCGAGTATCCCGAGGAACGCCGCGTCATGGGCGTCCGGTCGGGTTGCACGGGTCACACGGTCAGCCGTCGGCCGAGGAACCCCTGCGCCGCACCCGGTACACGGCGGCGCCGCACGCGCCCGCCACCAGCACACTTCCGCTGATGAGCGCCGGGAGCGACGGTGTGAAGGAGCCTCCCCCACCGGCGCGTACACCGCGCTGGACGCCGACGGGGGGCTCCACCGAGGCGCGAGCCGGGCCGGAGCCGCGGTCGATCGTGTAGGGAGCGGTCCACTGCTTCGGCTGCCCGCCGGGCGCCACGGGACAGGCACCGTCGACACCCCACTCGGCGTCGGACCCGACGGCATCGGGCCCCACCGCATCCGGGCCTACCGTGTCCGGGCCCACCGCATCGGGACCCACCGCGTCCGGCCCGACGGCATCCGATCCCACCGCGTCCGGGACCGTATCGGGTCCCACCGCGTCCGGCCCGACGGCATCCGGCCCCACCGCATCGGGTCCCGTGTCGTCCGGGCTGCCGCCCGCCCCTGCCTCCCCGCCGCCGGGCGGGATGCGCGCCGTACCGCTGTACGAGGTACCCGCCGCGGTGCCGTCCTCGCCCGCGACCCTGGTCAGCCGGACCTTGCCGTCCTCGAAGCCCTTCGAGGTGGCGTCGATGAAGTCGGGCGGGGCACCGCCGGTCGCGTCGCAGGAGACGGAGACCGTGACGGTGCCGCCGGGCGCGACGGTGCTGGGGCTGACCTCCGCGGCCGGATCCGCGGACGCGGCCGGGGCGGTGACGCCGAGGACGGCACCGGCCAGGGCGGTGGCGGACAGGACACGGGCGGTACGGCGCATGGGCTGGGCTCCTTAGGCCGGGCGCTGCCAAGGGGCACGGCACTCGCGCCCCGGGGGCCCTGGCGGGAAGCCTTCGGACACCCCCGACCATCACAGCCCGCCCCAGTCCGCGGCGCGCGCGGCCGGGCCCCATTCGCGGGACACAGACGCCCGAGCGGGTGACATCGCCCGGGGGTCGGCCGGGTCAGTTGTGCAGGGAGACCAGTTCCTGCTCCAGGCCGCGGCCCCGCCGCTGCACCACGACGGAGGCGACGTCGGAGAGTTTGCGGTTGGTGCCCTGCGAGATCCGGCGCAGGACACCGAAGGCGGTGTCCGCGTCGCAGCCGAGGACGTGCATGACGATGCCGCACGCCTGGTCGACGACGGGCCGTGAGCGCAGCGCGGCCTCCATCTGGTCCAGCTCGACGAGCGCGGCGCGGTAGGAGCGGTCGCGGACCAGGCAGGTCGCGGCGAGGTCGCCCAGCGCGCGGGCCGGGCCGTGCGGGGCGTCCTCCAGGGCGCCGGGCCGGAAGCTGTACAGGCTGAGGGTCACGGTGAGGCCGGAGCGCCGGAAGGGAATCGTGACGCTGGAGCGCACACCCGAGTCGAGGGCGACGGCGCGGTAGTCGGGCCAGCGGTCGTCCCGCAGCAGGTCCGTCGCGTCGACGGGCTCGCCGCGTTCCAGTGCGGCGGGGATCGGTCCGTCGCCGGAGCGGAGCTGGACCGAGACGAGTCCGGCGAGATCGGGGTGGGTCACCGCGGCGGGCCGGTCCTCGGCGCGCTCGCTGCCCGCGACCATGCTGCTGGCGCCGCAGCAGTCGACGGTGCAGCGGACGGCCTGTCGGGCGAGTTCCGAGAGCCTCCTGACCGGAAGTGAAGATTCCGGTGATTCCGTTCCCACATAGCCGAGTTGTCCGGTGTCCGGCATGGTTCACCCCTCCTCTGCGGTTCGCCTTCCCGCTCACCTGCGCGGAAAACGGCTTCGACGAGATCCGCCTCCGGCCACCCGCGGAACGCCCTGCTCGGGATACGTTCCTCGCATGGCGCAGACCGATGAATTCGGTGAAGAACTCGCGGACTTCGTGCGCCGTGTGGCAGAGCTCAAAGCCGCACGGTCCGTACCGGCCGAGGATCTCCCGACCGTGCTCGACGCGGCGATCTTCGAACTCGACCATGTGGCGGACCAGTTGTGGCCGTGGTACGAGCGGCTCTCCTCGGGCGGGTCCCCGGGCGGCGGCTCCCCGGACCGCCAGGAGCAGCAACTGTTGAAGGCGCTCTTCCAACGGCTGCCGGTGCCGGTGGCGCTGGTGGACCGCGAGACGGTGGTGCGCAGGCTGAACTTCGCGGCGACCTCGTTCACCGGAGTCCGCGCCGGTTATGCGACGGGCCGCCCGCTGACCGGGTTCCTCGCGCACGCCGACCGGGCCGCGTTCCGTTCCCAGGCCGCGGCGGTGGCGCGCGGGGAGGGCGACCGCAGCCTCACGGTGCACCTCCAGCAGCGGCCCTCCGTGCCGGTCGGGGCCACGCTCGCCGCGCTGCGGCCCAGCGGCGAACTGCGCAACGCCGTCGTCGTAGTACTGACGCCGTCGGACAACCGGGTGCCGTCCGGCGACAGCGGAACCGGCCCGATCCCGAGCCTCACCGAGACGACGCGGCACACCACGCTGATGGATCTGGTGGACGCGATGACCAGCGCGCTGCTGAGCGGCCCCGCACGGGACCGGGCCGCGGTGCTGGAGCGGGCGTCCGGGGTGCTGTGCGAACGGTTCGCGGACTGGGTCGTGGCGGACTCGGGGGCGCTGCCGCTGACCCGTACGAGAGTCCTCGGCCCGCCCGACTCCGCCGAGGCGGCACGGGACCTGGCCGCGCAGGCCCCCGCCGCGTGCCCCCTCGTCGTGGAGGCGGCACGCGGCGGGGCCACGGCGCTTCAGGTGCGCCCCGAGGACCCGGAGGCCTTCGGCCGTGACGCCTCGGGCGCCCCGGTCCTCGTACGCGCGAATGTGACGTCCCTGCTCTGTGTGCCGCTGGCCGTCCCGTCGGGCCCCGTCCGGGGGGTGCTCACGCTGTTCCGGAGCGGGGCCCGGCTGGCGTTCTCGATGGCCGAGGCGCAGGCGATGGACATGATGTCCCGTCATATCGCGCTGGCGATGGCGCGAGCGGAGTGAGGCGCGAGGCCTGTCCGGCGGCACACGCCGCGGACTTGGGCCCTATGCCGCGTCCTGCATGACCTGCTCGCGCAGCCGGTTGCAGCAGCGGCTGATCAGGCGTGAGACGTGCATCTGGGAGATGCCGAGCTCTTCGGCGATGCTGCTTTGGGTCATGTCGCCGAAGAACCGCATGTAGAGGATGGCGCGTTCGCGTTCGGGCAGGGCGCGCAGCCTCGGCTTGACGGCCTCGCGGTCGACGACGGTGTCGAGGGCCGGGTCGGGCGAGCCGAGCGCGTCGCTGAGCGAGTACCCGTCCTCGCTGCCCGGCAGCTCGGCGTCCAGGGACAGCGCGGTGTAGCTTTCCAGGGCCTCCAGGCCCACCAGTACGTCCTCCTCGCTCATGTTGGCGTGCTTGGCGATCTCGGCGACGGTGGGCCTGCGGCCGGACACGGTCTGCGCGAGGTCCTGGGAGGCGAACCGTACGCGGTTGCGCAGGTCCTGGACCCGGCGCGGTACGTGCAGGGTCCACATGTGGTCGCGGAAGTGGCGTTTGATCTCACCGGTGACGGTCGGGACGGCGTAGCTCTCGAAGGCGTTCCCGAGCTCGGGGTCGTACCGGTCCACGGCCTTGACCAGGCCCAGCGCGGCGACCTGGCGCAGGTCGTCGAGGCTCTCGCCGCGGCTGCGGAAGCGGCCGGCGAGCCGTTCGGCCATGGGCAGCCAGGCCTCGACGATCTCCTCGCGGAGCGTGTCGCGCTGCTGCCCAGGGGGCAGCTTGGCGAGCTTGCGGAACGCCTCAGCCGTATCGGGGGCGTCGTCGTGCGGATGGTGCTTCGCGGTTGCAGTGCGCATGATGCGTCGCAACTCCCTTATCGGTGCCTTGAGTTGGGACAGTCACCGTGGGAGCACGCGGATGCACAGGACGAGCACACCCGCGGCGGCAGTCAGCCGTTCCCACGGACGTGCCTCCTGTCCGAAGCACTGACACTCGCCTGCCCCGGTCCTCCCGGGGTAAACACGGGGCAAGTTTTCCCGGTGGCACCGAACCGCTCTCCCGCTTCCCTGGAGACGGTGCGCCTCGAACTGGCGCGGCTGCTGGGTCGAGGCCCTGGAGCGGCTGCCGCGCCAGGCGCGCTACGCCACGGTGCAGGAACTGGCCGAAGCGGTCGTCGGCACCGGAGAACCCGACGACAACGCATAGCACCGGGGCTCAGGGGTACTGCGGCGGACACCACCCTGATGCGCCCCTACCCCCACCACCGGGGAACGCAGGAAAGGCCCACAGCCATGGCTGATTTCGTAAGGGAAGTCATGACGCCAGGCGTCGCCGCGGTACGACCGGACGCCTCGCTCGTCGAAGCCGCACAGCTGATGCGCGCCCAGGACATCGGCGACGTCCTGGTCACCAGTGACCACCAGGTCATCGGGGTGCTCACCGACCGTGACATCACGCTGCGGGCCGTCGCCGACGGCGTCGACCCGCTGACCGTGAGCGCCCAGGCCGTGTGCACCCCCGACCCGGTGGTGGTCGGCCCGGACGACGCGGTGACCGCCGCGATCACGCTGATGCGCGACCACGCGGTACGCCGGCTGCCGGTCGTCGAGGACGGGCACGCCGTGGGCATGGTCAGCCTCGGCGACCTGGCACGCGCACAGGACCCGGCCTCGGCGCTCGCCGACGTCAGCCGCGCAGAACCGGACGGCTGGCCAGGGGCCGCTCCCGCATGAGGACGGCATCCTCGAGTCACTGCTGCCCGGCGGCGCGGACCGGTAGGTTGCGCGGACCGCCGGGTTTCAAGGCCGCCGTCCGAGCAGGCACAGCAGCTTCGTCTGCACGTACGCTCCGGGCGGCGGCTGTACCGGTGCCGCGAACAGGCCGCTCTTCTCCAGCTCCGCCGCGTACGGCGTGACCTCGCGCATCGCGAAGTCGACCAGGTCGTCCGGGAGTTGCTCGTCGGCGCCGATCGCGCGGGACAGGTCCCAGGCGTGCACGAGGAGGTCGGTGGTCAGCTGGGTGCAGTAGTCGCGGCCCGCGGTGTCACCGAACGAGAGATGGACCGTGCGCTCCAGCGCGTCCGGCGCGGCGAACGCGGCGCGGGCGCCGCGCGCGGCCGTGTCCCAGGAGGCGGCCGGGTCGAGGCCGAGCACATCGCCGTCGAAGGCGTCGCCGACGAAGTCGACGGTGGCGCCGTCCCGGACCATCGGCGCCACCCACAGCTGCTCGGACACGAGGTGGTTCACGAGGTCGCGCACGCTCCAGTCGGTGCAGGGCGTGTCTGCGCCCCACTGGTCGTCGCGGACGGCGTGGACGCGGTCTCCGAACAGGTCGAGGGCCTCGCCGTGCCTGTCGAGCAGCGGGTGCCTGTCCGCCATCGCGGTCATGCCCCTCCGGGTGCCCGGTCGCGCGCGCCCTCACGGGTGCGTCCCGCCGCGACGGGGCGGCGCGGGTTGCGGCGCAGGTACTCGCCCTCCAGCTGGGCCATGCGCTCGTTGTGGGTACGCAGCGCGTCGTTGGAACCGTGCAGCAGCGTGTCGTGGCGCGTGCGGTGGATCGTCTCCAGCTCTTTCATCAGCTGCTGGTCGTCCAGCCGATCCGGGTCGACTCCGTTCATGGTGGTACCCCGCTCGTCGAGTGCCTTCACTGCGGTCCGGGTACCCGCCCGGCGAGCAATACCCCGAGCGGAGTCCGGGAGGGAGCCATGGATCTCGTCCTTCTCCCCCCACTCTACGAACATCCGGGTCCGTGGGCCTCCCAAGTGAGCGCTTGTCCAGGCCGCCGGGCCCGGCCCGGCGAGCCCGGCCCGGCGAGCCCGGTCTACCGGGCCCGCTCCACCCGGCGCTCGTCCCACACCGGCTCCGTCGTCTCGCGGACGCGGCCGTCGGAGCCGAAGACCAGGTAGCGGTCGAAGGAGCGGGCGAACCAGCGGTCGTGGGTGACCGCGAGGACCGTGCCCTGGTAGGCCTCCAGGCCCTCCTGGAGGGCCTCCGCGGACTCCAGGTCGAGGTTGTCGGTCGGCTCGTCGAGCAGCAGGACCGTGGAGCCCTCCAGCTCCAGCAGGAGGATCTGGAAGCGGGCCTGCTGGCCGCCGGACAGCTTCTCGAAGCGCTGCTCGGCCTGCGCGGTCAGTTCGTAGCGCCGCAGCCGGGACATGGCGGCACCGCGGTCCTGGGAGTGCTCCTGCCACAGGATGTCGAGCAGTGTGCGGCCCTGGAGCTCCGGGTGGGCGTGCGTCTGCGCGAAGTGTCCGGGCACGACGCGGGCGCCGAGTTTCCACTCCCCCGAGTGCGCGACCGTGTCACCGGCCAGCAGCCGCAGGAAGTGGGACTTGCCCGAGCCGTTGGAGCCGAGCACGGCGACGCGCTCGCCGTAGAACACCTCCAGGTCGAAGGGGTTCATCAGGCCGGTGAGCTCAAGTCCCTTGCAGGTGACGGCCCTTACACCGGTACGCCCGCCGTGCAGGCGCATCGTGATGTCCTGCTCACGCGGCGGCTCCGGCGGCGGCCCGGCCTCCTCGAACTTCCTGAGGCGGGTCTGCGCGGCCTGGTAGCGGGACGCCAACTCATGGCTGATGGAGGCGGCCTGACGGAGGTTCAGCACAAGCTTCTTGAGCTGGGCGTGCTTCTCGTCCCAGCGGCGGCGCAACTCCTCGAAGCGCGCGAAGCGTTCCTGCCGTGCCTCGTGGTACGTGGCGAAGCCGCCGCCGTGCACCCAGGCATCCGCTCCGGTGGGGCTGGGCTCCACGCTGACGATCTTCTCGGCGGCGCGGGCGAGGAGTTCGCGGTCGTGCGACACGAACAGCACCGTCTTGCGGGTCTCCCCCAGCCGCTCCTCCAGCCAGCGCTTGCCGGGGACGTCGAGGTAGTTGTCCGGCTCGTCCAGGAGCAGCACCTCGTCGGTGCCGCGCAGCAGCGCCTCCAGCACGAGCCGCTTCTGTTCACCGCCGGAGAGCGTGCGCACCTGACGCCACTGCGCCTTCTCGTACGGGATCCCGAGCGCGGCCATGGTGCAGATGTCCCAGAGCGTCTCGGACTCGTACCCGCGCACCTCGGCCCAGTCGGAGAGCGCCTGCGCGTACCGGAGCTGCGCGGCCTCGTCGTCGACGGTCATGAGCGCGTGCTCGGCGGCGTCGACGGCCCGCGCGACCTCGCGGATGCGGGGCGGTGCGACCGACACGAGCAGCTCCCGTACGGTCGTCTCGTCCCGTACGGAGCCCACGAACTGCGGCATCACGCCGAGCCCGCCACTCACGGTGACGGTTCCCCCGTGCGGCTTCAGCTCCCCGGAGATCATGCGCAGCAGGGTCGTCTTGCCCGCCCCGTTCGGCCCGACCAGGGCGACGACGGCTCCTTCGCCCACCCGGAACGACACATCGCCGAGCAGCACCCTCCCGTCGGGAAGGTAGTACTCGAGATGTGCGGCTTCCAGATGTCCCATGGGGAGGCATTCTCCGGGGGACGGGAGTTCCGGGCAAACGCATATCGGCCCAGGCGGGAACCGGAGGCGAGACGCGGGGCGAGAAAACGCCCGCTCCGGGTACTCGACTCCCATGATCCCAGACGTCGACCTCACCGTCCGCCTGCCGGGACACCACGTCCTGCGGGACCGGTTCCTTTCCGCCGACTGCCGTCTCTTCGAGGCGGTGGCGGCCCGCCACTGGCCGGGCTGCGACCGCCTGCTCCCCCGCCTGAGCCGTAGCGCGAACCACGGTCTGCTGTGGTTCGCCACGGCGGCCGTGCTCACCGCGAGCCGCACCCCGCGGGGCCGCCGGGCCGCCGCCCGGGGCCTCGCCTCGCTCGCTCTCGCCTCCGCCACCATCAACACCCTCGGCAAGCGCTCGGTGCGCCGCCCCCGCCCGGCCCTGGACGCGGTCCCGCCGATCCGGCACCTGCACCGGCAGCCGATCACCACGTCGTTCCCCTCGGGCCACTCCGCGTCGGCCGCGGCGTTCGTGACGGGGGTGGCGCTGGAGTCCCGCAGCTGGGGTGCGGCGGTGGCGCCGCTCGCCACCGCGGTCGCCGTCTCCCGCGTCTACACCGGCGTCCACTTCCCCAGTGACGTCCTCGTGGGCGCGGCCCTCGGCGTGGGCGCCGCGTATGCCGTACGGGGCATGGTGCCGACCCGTGACCAGATCCCGCCGCCCGGCCGACCGCGTGCGGACGCGCCCGCGCTTCCGGAGGGCGAGGGCCTGGTCATGGTGGCGAACACCGGCGCGGGCACCTCGGACCGCGTCTGTGCGCTGCGCGACGCTCTGCCGCTCGCGGAGACCGTGGAGTGCGAGCCGGCCGACATGAAGGACGAGCTGGAGAAGGCGGCGACCCGGGCCCGGGTCCTCGGGGTGTGCGGCGGCGACGGCACGGTGAACGCCGCCGCCGAGGTCGCCCTGCGCCACGACCTGCCGCTCGCCGTCCTGCCGGGCGGCACCCTGAACCACTTCGCTCTCGACCTCGGCGTGGAGGACGTCCACGATCTGACCCGCGCCGTCCGGCAGGGCGACGCCGTCCGCGTGGACGTGGGCCACTTCTCGTCGGCCGACAGGCAGGGCTGTTTCCTCAACACCTGCAGTCTGGGCGTCTATCCGAATCTGGTGCGCGAGCGCGAGCGGTGGTCCCGTCGGATCGGCGGCTGGCCGGCCGGGATCCTCGCGGCCCTGCGGGTCCTGCGCACCGACCACCATCCACTGGAGACCGAACTCCGGGGCGAGGCCCACCCGTTGTGGCTGCTGTTCGCCGGCAACGGGACGTACCACCGGATGGGGCTCGCGCCCGCCCGCCGCATCGACCTCGCGGACGGGCTGCTCGACGTGCGCGTCGTGCACGGCGGGCGGCGACCGGCCGTCCGGCTGCTGGCCGCGGCCATGGCGGGACCGCTGACGCGCTCCCCCGCCCACGCGGCGGTACGGGTGCGCCGGCTGCGGGTGGGCGGGGTCGCCCCCGGCACGCTCCTCGCCTACGACGGCGAAGTCACGGAGGTGTCCGGCGAGGTGACACTCCAAAAGCTCCCGGAGGCACTGTCGGTCTACCGGCCGTTGCCGCTCCACTGACCACCCTTCCACCCCCCTTCAGCACGCACCGAACACGTCGGGGCGTCCATATTGCAAGATACGGGTCTCATTATTCGACATGCGCGCGTACGGTGATGCGTACCGACAAAGAAGGGGAGCGGCCATGTCGAAGGCGCAGGAGACCGCCGTATACACCCATGGGCACCACGAGTCGGTGCTCCGTTCGCACGTCTGGCGCACCGCCGCCAACTCGGCGGCGTACCTCCTCGGTTCGCTGAAGCCCCACATGCGGATCCTGGACATCGGCTGCGGTCCGGGCACCATCACCGCCGACCTGGCCGCGCTGGTCCCGGACGGCCGGGTCACCGCCGTCGACCACGCGCCGGGCATCCTGGACCAGGCCCGGCGACTGTCCGAGGAACGGGGCCTGGAGAACGTCGAGTTCGCGGTGGCGGACGTCCACGCGCTGGACTACCCGGACAACACGTTCTGCGTGGTCCACGCCCACCAGGTGCTCCAGCACGTGGGCGACCCTGTGCAGGCGCTGCGCGAGATGCACCGCGTGACCAGGCCGGGCGGGTTCATCGCGGTGCGCGACGCGGACTACTCGGCGATGACCTGGTATCCCGAACTGCCGGGCATGACCGACTGGCTGGACCTGTATCTGCGCGTGGCCCGCGCCAACGGGGGCGAGCCGGCCGCCGGTCGGCGCCTGAAGGCGTGGGCCCTGCGGGCCGGGATCACCGACATCACGGCCACGTCCAGCACCTGGACCTTCGCCACCGAGGACGAGCGCGCGTGGTGGAGCGGCCTGTGGGCCGACCGCACGATGGCGTCGGCGTACGCGGACCGCGCCACCGAGGGCGGCCACGCGACCGTCGGCCAACTCCGGGCCCTGTCGGACGCTTGGCGGGAGTGGGGGCGCCAGGAGGACGGCTGGTTTGCCGTACTGCACGGAGAAATTCTCTGCAGAAAAGACGTCTGATTTCCCCGTTCCGGGCAACTCGGAACGACAGGAGGTCACACTATGGTTCCCATCCTTTTGGTGCTACTGCTGGCGCTGGTCCTCTTCGGATTCGGATTCGCCGTGAAACTGCTGTGGTGGCTCGCGGTGATTGTTCTGATCGTGTGGTTGCTGGGATTCCTGGTACGTGGTACGAGCGCGACAGGAACCAGGGGCCGCTGGTATCGGTGGTAGCCCTATTCTCTGGGAAGTAACGGTCCGAGCGGCCCGAGGTCCGGATTCAGGCCCTCGGGCCGCAGCCCGTACCGCTCCCGCAGCTCCGTCATGCGCTCCTCCAGCAGCTGGAACGTCATCCTTCGTGCGGTCCACGAGTTCCACGAATTCCTCGGATCCGATCGCGGGACAAGATAGGTGGCGTTGAGCACATTCACACCGGGGGAACGGGACAGCTGAGCATTCTGCCCCGCGTGCACGCGGGTGTCCTCCGCGTAGACGGAGAGGTTTCCGTGCAGCTGCCGCGCGCATTCGTCGGCCCGTCCCCGTATGTTCTCCCGATCCTGATTCCGCATGCGCCGCCAACGCAGACAGTCGCGTCCGGTGGCCGCTTTACCAGCCTGGTCGGACTTCTTCACCGACTCCTCCGGGGAGTCGCCGCCGGATTCCTCCGCGTAGACCTTGACGCCCCATTCCACCCGGCCGTCGAGCCGTTCTCGGTGCGTTCGAAGGAGGACACGGACTCCGCCCGCATGCCGGTGAGGTCGGTCTGTTCTCAGCCACGCAGCGCGTCGAGGCGGCGGCGGGCCGGGCCGAGGGCGCGTCCCCTGACCAGCAGCCCGGCCCAGGGGTTGGCACGGCCCTGTTCGACGGCGTTCTCGATGGTCCAGCGCTGTGCGTCGAGGTCCGGTGCGTCGAGCTGGTCCCAGGCGAGGGGGACGGCGACCGGAGCGCCGGGCTTGGCGCGGACGCTGAAGGGGGCCACGGCGGTCTGCGCATAGGCGTTGCGCTGCACGTCGAGGTAGAGCCGGTCGCCGCGCTCCTTCTTTCGGGCAGCCGTGGTGAGCCGGTCGGGGTGGGCCGCGGCGAGGGTGTCGGCGACGTCCTTGGCGAACGCCCGCACTCCGTCGAAGCCTTGGCGTCCGTCGAGGGGCACGACGACGTGCAGCCCGCGCGAGCCGGTCGTCATCAGCGCGGAGGGCAGCTTCAGTTCGTCGAGCAACTCGCCCAGCAGATGGGCGGTTTCGCGTACGGCGGGGAACTCGTCCCCGGTCGAGGGGTCGAGGTCGAAGACCATGCGGTCGGGACAGTCGAGCTTGCCGACCCGGGACAGCCAGCGGTGCACGGTGAGACAGGCCTGGTCGGCGAGGTAGACGAGGGTGGCGGAGTCCTGGCACAGGGTGTGCGTGACGGTGCCGCCCTCCTTGGACACCTCGGCCCGCTCGATCCACTCCGGGTAGTGCTCCGGGGTGTTCTTCTGCATGAACATCGGGCCGCCGACACCGTCGGGGTGCCGTTCCAGCATCAGCGGGCGACCGCGCAGGTGCGGCACCATGAAGGAGGCGACGGACCGGTAGTACTCGACGAGGTCGCTCTTCGTGTACTCCTCGTTCTTCGCCCGGCCGCCGTTCCCCTCACCGGGGAACAGCACCTTGCCCGGCCGGTGGACCTCCACCGTGCGGCGGCCGACCCGCATCGTTGGTGCGCTGCTCATCGTCACTCCTTCCTGGCTGATGTACGGCGCGCACACCGGCGTCCATGACCTCAGCGCACGACCGCCTGCTCCACCAGCAGCTGCGCCGCCGCCACGATGGACTCCGCGTCGATGCCCGCGGCGTGCAGCTGCTCCTCGGGGCTCGCCGAGCCCGGCATCGTACGGACGGCGAGGCGGACCAGGCGGGGGACGGGACGCCCGTCGAGGAAGGCGTCGAGTACGGCGTCCCCGAGGCCGCCCTCCTCGCGGTGGTCCTCGACGGTGACCAGGCAGCCGGTGCGTTCGGCGGCCTCGCGCAGGGTGCGGCGGTCGACGGGCTTGACGGAGTAGAGGTCGATCACCCGGGCCTGGATGCCCGCGCGGTCCAGGGCGTCCGCGGCGGCCAGCGCCTCGTGGACGGTGGCGCCCGCCGCGACGATGGTCAGCCGGTCCTCGTAGGAGGCGCGGAGCACCTTGCTGCCGCCGATCGGGAACTCCTCGGTGGGGCTGTAGATGACGGGGCTCTCGCCGCGCGAGGTGCGCAGATAGCGGACGCCCTCGCAGCCGGCCATCGCGCCGACCAGCTTCGCCGTCTGGTTGGCGTCGCACGGGTAGAGCACGGTGGACCCGTGCACCGCGCGGAACATGGCCAGGTCCTCCAGGCCCATCTGGGAGGGTCCGTCCTGGCCTATGGCGACGCCCGCGTGCGAGCCGACGAGGTTGATGCCGGCGCCGCTGATCGAGGCCATCCGCACGAAGTCGTGGGCGCGGGTGAGGAACGCGGCGAACGTCGAGGCGTACGGCACCCAGCCGCGCGCCGCGAGCCCGACCGCGGCGGCGACCATCTGCTGTTCGGCGATGTAGCACTCGAAATAGCGGTCGGGGTACTCCTTGGCGAAGAACTCCGCGCGCGTGGAGTCACCGACCTCGCCGTCCAGCGCGACGATGTCACCGCGCGCGGCGCCGAGCGCGGCGAGCGCCTGCCCGAAGGCGTCGCGGGTGGCGACCTTGTCGCCGATGTCGTAGCGCGGAGGGTCGAGGTGTCCGGCCCGCACCGCGTGCAACATCCTTGCTGCGGGCGGCTGTTGGACCTCGACGCGGCGGTCGTGGTTGCCACCGAGTTCGGCGATGGCCTCGTCGGGGTCCTTGAGCGGTTTGCCGTGCATGCCCTCGCGGTCCTGGACGGCTTCGACGCCCTTGCCCTTGAGGGTGCGGGCGAGGATCACGGTCGGCTGCCCGCTGGTGGACTTCGCCTCGGCGTACGCGCGCTCGATCGCCTCGACGTCGTGGCCGTCGACCTCGACGGTGTGCCAGTCGAAGGCCCGGAAGCGGCGGGCGTACGCGCCGAGGTCGTGGCCGTGCCGGGTGGGCCCGCGCTGGCCGAGCCGGTTGACGTCGATGATCACGGTGAGGTTGTCGAGGTGCTCGTGTCCGGCGTGCTCGGCCGCCTCCCAGATGGAGCCCTCGGCGAGTTCGCTGTCGCCGCACAGCACCCAGACGCGGTAGCCGGTGCGGTCGAGCCGCTTCCCGGCGAGCGCGATGCCGACCCCGACGGGCAGCCCCTGCCCCAGCGAGCCGGTCGCCGTCTCGACCCACGGCAGCCGCTGCGGAGTGGGGTGCCCTTCGAGCCTGCTGCCGAGCTTGCGGAAGGTCAGCAGCTCGCTGTCACTGATCGCCCCGGCCGCCTTGTACGCCGCGTACAGCAGCGGCGAGGCATGCCCCTTGGAGAGGACGAAGCGGTCGTTGCCGGGGTGGGCGGGGCGATCGAAGTCGTAGCGGAAGTGACGGGCGAGCAGCACCGCCATCAGATCGGCGGCGCTCATCGAGGAGGTGGGATGCCCGGAGCCCGCCGCGGCGGACGCGCGCACACTGTCGACGCGCAACTGCTGGGCGAGGTCGCTGATCTGACGGGTATTCATGACACTCCTTCGGCAGGGTTGTCGGATCCCGGGGCGGTGGGCTTGGCGGGGGTCGGTGCCGGGGGGCGGGTGGGGCCGGCCTCGCCGGCACCGGCACCAGGCGGACTCCCCGGCGCCCCCACCCGCGCCAGCTCCGGCGAAGCGGTGTCCAGGGGGACCGACCACGAGCGGACGAGGCCCAACTGCACGGCCTGGCGGGGCAGTACGGCGTCCAGGAGCCAGTCGGCGGCTACGCGGATGCGGTTGCCGGGCATCGCGGCGAGGTGGTAACCGCGGGTGACGAGGCCTGCGGCCGGGCCGGACAGGGGGATGCCCAGCGGGTTGGCGGCGGCCTTCACTCCGCCGAGATCGACGGTGAAGCCGAGGTCGCGGTGGCGGTAGGCGCGCAGGTCGCCGAAGCCCAGCGAGGCGGCGACGTTGTGGCCCGCGGTCCTGCCCTGTCGCCAGGCGTGCTGCGCGGTCATCGTCGTGTACTGGCCGGGCTTCTCCAGATCGGGTACGGCCGCCGCGTCGCCGCAGGCGAACACCTCGGGGCGGCCCGGCACTTGGAGGTAGGGGTCGACCAGCAGCCGGCCCCGTTCCATCGGCAGCCCGAGGGACTCGGCGAGCGGATCGGGCCGTACGCCGACGCACCACACGAGGCTGCGGCTGTCGATGAACTCCCCGTCGCTGAGCATGACTCCGGTCGAGGTCGCCTCCTTCACGGAGGTCTCGGTGCGTACGTCGACGCCACGCTGCCGCAGCACGCGGTCCGCGGTGCGCGAGAGCCGCTCGTCCAGTTCGGGCAGCACACGGGGCGCGACGTCGAGCAGCAGCCAGCGCGGCCGTATGCCCTCCCGCAGGGGCCGCTTGCGGACCAGCGCGTCGGTGAACAGCTGCCCGTGCGCGGCGACTTCGGTTCCGGTGTAGCCCGCGCCGACCACCACGAAGGTGCACCGCGCGGCGGAACTCTTGGGGTCGTCCGCGGTTGCCGCGAGCTCCACCTGCCGGGTCACGTGGTCGCGCAGGTACAGCGCCTCGGGCAGACCGCGGAAGCCGTGTGCGTGCTCGGCGACACCGGGGATCGGCAGCAGCTTGTTGACGCTGCCGGCGGCGAGCACGAGCCGGTCGTACGCCAGTGTCCCGCTGCCCCCTTCGGGGTCGCTGTAGCGCACGGTCCGCGCGTCGAGATCGATACCGTCGGCCTCACCGAGCACCAGGCGTACGTCGGGCAGCGTCCCGGAGAGCGAGACGGTGACGCGGCGCGGCTCCAGTACCCCGGCGGCGACCTGGGGCAGCAGGGGGAGGTACAGGAAGTAGTCCGTCGGGTTCAGCAGAGTGACGTCGGCCTTGTTCCGGGTCAGCCGGGCCAGCGTGCGGGCCGTCCGGTACCCGGCGAAGCCGGCGCCGACGATCACGATGCGGGGTCGAGCCACGGTTCGCCTCCGGTGGGGCGGCTGCGGGGGGCATGTGTCGGTTTCCCCGGAGCCGCCCGGGTCGCGTGCGGGTCTTTCCGCGTCCCCCTGGTCAGGGCCCCCAAACGCGGACACGAACGGCGTTTGCCGGGCATCCGCGGGGTTACCCGCCCGGTGAACCGACCCGATCCGCTCCGTCGTGGAGGTGCCTTGATGGCCGAGTACGGCTACTTCCTGTCGTGCGAGGAGTTCGGACCGGCCGATCTCGTCGAGCAGGCCCGAATGGCCGAACAGGCCGGATTCCAGTCGCTGTGGATCTCCGACCAGCGCGCCTTCTTCGACTTCTACCGCACCAAGGTGCTCCCGCAGCTCCAGGAGGGCGGCCGCTGATGACCACCGGTCCGGGCGCGATCCGGCGGTTCCATCTGCACATCCGCGGCATCGGCGCTCGCCCCGGCGGCTGGCACATGGCCCGCTACAACCTGGCGTTCGGGCCGCCCCTGTTCGTGCCGCTGCTGATGAGCATGGTGGGCGGCATGGGGCTGCCGGCGTCGGTGCTGCGGAGGGAGAAATGACGCAGGCCGTGATGGAGGACATCCTGCGCGCGGCGGGCGCGAGCGAGCTGATGACGGCGGAGCGGTACGCGCATCCGATGGGCGGCTGCCGGATGGGCGCAGGCCCCCAACACGTGGTCGTGGAGGTCGAGTTGCGCTCCTTTCCCGTCCCCAACGTGCTGCTCAGCGACCTGGCAGCCGGGCACCTCACGGCCGGGGCGCGGGGTGGTCTACGGGCACCGGCACGCCGGGGCGCGCGATGAGGATCCACCCGCCCGCGGTGTCGGCGTACACGGTCCTCACGGACGTACCCGAGGCGGACGGCACCCTCGCCTGGGACAGCACGACGGTGGTGATCTGCGAGGTGACGGCGGGCGACGCGACCGGCACGGGCTGGACGTACGGCCCGGCAGCGGTCGCCGACCTGCTGAACGAGCAGCTCGCGCCGGTCGTCACCGGCCTCGACCCGATGAACATCCCCGCCGCGCACGACGCAATGTGCCGCGCGATCCGCAACACCGGTCGCCCCGGCGTCGCGTCCTGCGGGATCTCCGCCCTCGACATCGCCCTGTGGGACCTCAAGGCCCGGCTGCTCGAACTCCCCCTCGTCCAGCTCCTCGGCGCCGCCCGTACGGAGGTGCGGGTCTACGGCAGCGGCGGCTTCACGACCTACCACGACAAGCACCTGGCCGCCGAACTCAACGGCTGGGTGCACGGACAGGGCATCCCCCGCGTGAAGATCAAGGTCGGCGAGAGCTGGGGGCACTCAGTGCCCCGCGACCTGTCCCGGGTCCGGACCGCATGCGAAGTCATCGGCCCCCAGGCGGAGTTGTACGTCGACGCGAACGGCGCCTACACCCGTAAACAGGCGGTACGGGTCGGTCACGCGTTCGCGGAGCAGGGCATGGGCTGGTTCGAGGATCCGGTGTCGTCCGACGACCTGACCGGACTGCGGGTGGTCCGCGACGCCTTGGTCTGCGATGTGGCGGCGGGTGAATACGGCTACGACCTGCCGTACTTCGCCCGCATGGTCGCGGCGGGCGCCGTCGACTGCCTCCAGGTGGACGCCACCCTCCCCCACTGCCTTAAGGGCGTGGGAGGTACCCCCAGCGGCGGCCTCACCGAGTTCCTGCGCGCGACGCTGCGGACCGGGGAAGTGGAGCAGTACCGGGTCGCGTAAGCGCGTGGACCCCGTACCGCTATGACTTCTTCGGCGTACTGCCATGCCTTCGACTCCAGGCGGCGCCTCAGCCTCCGTGCGACCAGGGCGCCCACGCCCGCGCCGAGGACGGCGGCCCGGCCCATGCCGGCCCGGTTGCGAGACAGCCGGTCCTGCGAACTGCCGGGCAGGGCCTGGGAGTCGAAGCTTCCGCGGGCGCCGAAGTCGTGGCCCTGCGGGCCGTCGCGCCCCGCGCGAGCACGGCGACCCGGTCGCCACGGGCGGCGAAGGCACGGGCCGTGGCCCGTCCCACGCCGCCGCAGGCTCCGGTCACCACGACGGCCCTGCGGCTGCCGCCCGCTGCTCACCGTGCCGGGTAGTGCGGTGCCTCGGGGTCGATGTCGTCCGGCCGCGGCGCACCCACGCCCGCGGCACTCGGCGACGGCGCACCCGCGCCGAGCGTCCCGGTCGCCCCGACGGCCCCACCGGGCGCGACGGACGGCACCGGCGGATACGGTCCGCCCGTGCCACCGGGCGGGAAGCCGGGTGCCATGCCGCCGATCACGCGCCCGCCGCCGCCTTGCAGGTCCGCGGCGTGTTCCGGCGTGGTGTGCCGGGTCCCGGCGGGCCGGGCCGCTGCGCGCAGCACGGCGCCCGCGACGGCGAGCAGCACGGCGCTGATCAACGCGGCGGCCCAGCCGGGCAGCCCGAGCGCGAGCGCGAGGCCGACCGCGAGCGCCACCACGGCGCCGACGTACAGGGCAAGGGCACCGGACGCGGCCGTGCGGCGCTGCTTGCGGGTCTGTTCCCGCAGCTCGTCGCGTACGGCCTCACGAGCCACCTGCGCCAGCTCGTCCACGAGGTCCTTGTCCAGATGTTCCAGATGTTCCAAGCGGTCCATGGCGGCCGGGTACCCGCCGCACACCGCGTTACGCACCGGTTGCGGCGGGTACCCGCGCGGCTCGCACAGTTCCTGGACCGGTTCGCCGCGTTGCGGCAGGACGTGCTCGCGCATGCCGAGTCCCCCGAAACGATCTCGTTCCCGTCCCGCCCCAACTAGGCTTTTCCGCATGGAAATTCTGGGAGCCACGCTGCGGATCTGCGTCGACGACCTGGAGGCTTCGGTCCCCTTCTACGAGAGGCTGGCCGGTGGCTCCGCCCTGCGGTTCGAGCGCGGTGGCGTCTCGGTGGCCGCGGTCGGCTGCTTCTTGCTGATGAGCGGGCCCGCGGCCGAGTTGGACATCCTGCGCAAGGTCGCCGCGACGATCGCCGTCAAGGACGTCGAGGAGGCCCGGCAGGTCCTCAGCGACTCGGGCGCCCGCATCCTCGCGGGGCCCGTCGCCACACCGGCGGGCCGCAACCTCATCGCCATGCATCCGGACGGCAGCGTGTACGAGTACGTGGACCGGGGGGCGTGAGGGCCTTTTCGCGCCTCGGGTCCGGCGGCTAGGAATCCGGCCGCATCCGGAAGTCGTACCGCTCCGGCAGCGGCTCCTCGGTCAGCCGTGCCCACAAGTGTCCGATCGCCTCCGCACCCTCCCGGAGGTCGGCCACCTCGAACCCCGCGTCGAAGACGGCCCGGGCGGCCTCCCGGTCGCCCTCCGCGAGGAGCAACTCCGCCTCGATCAGCCGGAATCGACCCCGCTCGCGCGTAGCGGGCCGCAACCGCTCCCACACCCCCCGCGCCTCCCCCACCCGCCGCACCGCGAGCAACGCGGCAATGGCCTCGCGCCCGAGCGCGGCCGTGGCCGCCGTCCACGTCTCGCCGTCGTCGCGCCGCTCCTGGCACAGATCGTCGAAGGCGTCGGCATACCGGTCGGCGGCCCGCTCGGAGTTGCCGGCCTCCAGGTCGGCAACGGCGAGGCAGCGCAGCAACGGCCAGAGGGAGGGGGCGAGTTCGAGGGCGCGCTCCCAGCTGCGCACGGCCTGCGCGAGATCGCCGGCATGCCACTGGGCGACGCCGAGGTGGTACTCGGTGAGCGGCTTGGCGGGCGCCGTCTCCAGCATGTCCCGCCAGGGCCGCGCGACAAGGGTTTCGCCGGGCGCCCCGACCCGGCGGGGTTCGGGAAGAGAGCCGGAGCGGAGAAGTTCGAGCCAGGGCGCCTGCGCGTCACCGAGGGTGGACTCGTCGAAGGGGGTGCCGGCCAACTTGTAGCCGGCGCGCAGCACTTCGAGGGCACCCCAGCCGGAGCCGACGGCCAGCGTCTCGCCGGGTTCGGTGTCGGCGTACGGCTTCCACGCGTCGTAGGCGGCCTCGACGGCGGCCCGGGGCAGCACGGCCTCCAACCGCTCCTCGGCCTCCGTGCGCGCCGCCGCCCAGTCCGGCCCGTGCACGGCGGGCACGTCCGCGCTCAGCGGCCCATACGCCTCCAGCCAGGACACCTCGCTCTCCGCGTCGAGCCGTACGTGCTCCAACTGTGTGCGGGCGAGCCCGGCCTGGATCTCGCAGTAGCCGCCGGTGCCGGGCTCGGTGAGCCATTCCTGCCAGCGACGCCCGCCGGGTCCCGCGCCCCACACGAACAGCTTGCGTCCGCGCAGCGCATCGGTCGACGTCTGGACGAGCCCGTCGCCCGCGTCGTCGAGGGCGGCGATCCAGCGGCGCTGCCCGTCGGACACCTCGTAGAAGTAGTCGGCGGGGAAGGTGCTGTTCAGCGGGTACGTGCGGTCGATGTCGTCGTGATCCGGGACGGGCACCCGGCGAAGGCGTCGCTCATAGCCGAACTGCCAGGCTTCCTCCGCCGGCGCGAGCACCCGGCGTTCCTCGGGCACCGCGATGTTGGACCACCAGTAGGTGGGCGTGGGCTTCTCGTGGGGGTTGCGGACGCGGACGCCGACGTAGAGGAAGTCGGAGCCCTCCGGCAGCCACAGGTCGACCTGGAACGGCAGGTCGCGCAGCCGTTCCCACTCCCAGAGGCGCAGCATCTCCCCGCCGTCGGGGGCGGGGACGCGGGCGGCGTGCAGAGGTGAGCAGGACAGGGTGGTGTGGCCGGTGGCGCCGATGTTCCATTCGATGCCGCCGGAGAACCAGGCGCCGTTGAGGGCGAAGCAGGAGGGCTGCAACACCGGGTTGCGGTAGAGGAGTTCACGTCCGGTGGGCTTGTGCAGCAAGGAGGCGATCCGGCCGCCGAGGCCGGGGAGGACCACCGCGCGCAGCCGGTCGTTCTCGATCACGATCGCGTCGATGCCACGGGGTTCGCGGCGCCGCTCGTACCCGTCCTTGACGCGCTCGGGCAGGACGCTGTGCAGGGGCGCGTAACCGATCTGCCGGGCCATGTCGCGCGGCAGGATCTCGCGGTCACGGTCGTCGATGCGGTGCATCTCATCCAGGGGACGCAGCGGCGGCAGCGGGTTGCTCGGCCCCAACTCCGCTGCGGGCAGCGTCAGTACGTCACGTCGGATCGTCGTCACGTCGACCATGGAACATCGCTCGGGAGGACCTGACCAGGGTGTCTCCCGGTCAGGATTCCGCAAAGGCGGCCACGACGATGTCGGTGAGCAGGGCCCCCGCCGTTCCCTCGGGGTCCAGGTCGGGGTCGTAGATGGTGATGTTGAGGCCGGCGCAGTGCGGTGAGCGGACCAACGGGCGCAGCAGCGCGAGGAGTTCGTCGGGGAGCAGTCCGTCGGGGTCGGGGCTGTCCACGGCGGGCATCACGGTCGGGTCGAGGCAGTCGGCGTCGAGGTGCACCCAGAAGCCGGCCAGGTGCGGCGGTTCGAGGGTCCCCACGGCGGCCCGGGCGACGGTGTCGGCGCCCCATTCGCGGATCTCGCCGACGGTCACCGCCGGGATCTTCAGCGCCGCGAGTTCGGCGCGCTCGTCGTCGTAGTCCCGGATGCCGAAGAGCCGTACGTCCTCCTCCTGGAGGTAGGGCTTCAGGCCTTCGAGGTCGGTGAGGTCGTCCTGTCCGCGTCCGGTGGCGAGGGCGAGTTCCTCGCCTCCTGCCGCTCCGACCCGGTCCGAGTTGCCGGGGTGGCGGAAGTCGGCCGAGCCGTCGACGGCGGCCAGCCCGTACCGGCCGATGCGGCGCAGCGCGAGCGAGGCGCCGAGCTGGATGGAGCAGTCGCCGCCGAGGACGACCGGCAGGTCACCGGCGCGCACGTGCTGCTCGATGCGGTCGGCCAACTTGCGTGTGTAGGAGGCGATGGCCGCCGCGTTGAACACGCCGTCGCCCTCCTGCCAGTCGCCCCGGTCGTAGCGCGGCGGTACGACGACCCCGCCCTCCCGGGCGCCGAGCCGCTGCACGATCCGCTGCTCGCGCAGCGCGCCTGCGAGCTTGTAGCAGCCGGGGACCGTGCCGGGCGCGGGCGGACGCAGGCCGAGGTTGGAGGGGGCGTCCAGGACCACGAGGTCGCGTATCGGGCTCATTCCCGGACCATATCGGCGGTGATGGCCCATCGCTCGTGATCGCGCCAGGCGCCGTCGATGTGGAGGAAGTCCGGCGAGAACCCCTCGAGCCGGAAGCCGCAGCGCCGGGCGAGCGCGATGGAACCGGCGTTGCCGGGCTGCACGTTGATCTCCAGCCGGTGCAGGCCCAGCGCGGAGAAGGCGTACCGCACGACGAGCCCGAGCCCCTCGCTCATCAGCCCGCGCCCGGCCGCGTGCGCGAAGGCGCCGTATCCCAGCGTGCCGTTGAGGAAGGCGCCTTCGACGATGTTGCTGACGCTGATGAATCCGGCGATGGCTCCGCCGTCCCTCCCCCACCCTTCGGGCGAGGGGACCCCCATCTCGCTTCGCTCGCAGACCAGGAACCCCGCCCGCGTCGAGTCCTCGATCACCCGAGCCGCGTACGCGGTGTAGCCGGCGGCGCTGGTGGGCGGAAACAGCCAGGGCTGGTGCAGCTCCTTGCTCTCCCTGGCCCGGGCGGTGAACTCGGGGCCGTCCTCGTAGGTGAAGCGGCGTATGCCCACGCGGGGGCCTTCGGCGAGGTAGTCGGCGTTCTCAGGCATCCCGCCACAGTACGCGGACAGGGGTGCGCACCGGCGGTGTCGCCCCTGCCGGCGTCATCGTCGGCGGTTCATGAAGTACATCCCGCACAGCCCGCCGATGATCGCCGTGCCGAGCAGCGCCATCCACAGGGGCATGGTCACTTCCGGGATCAGCAGCCGGATCTTGGTGCTCCGCGTGTTCTCGAAGATGAAGACCAGGGCGAGGACGGCCAGCGCGGCGACGGCGATCCTGCCGGGCGTCATCACCTCGCCGAGGCGCTTGCCGCCGCTCGCACCGGACTTTTCGGAGGTCTTCGGGCTCATGCGCTCAGCATGAGCCCGAAGGGCGCGGCCCGCGCGGTGGGAGGTTCCTCCGGGTGACCCGCCTCAGTCCCCGGCCACCGGCAGCTCCAGGACCCCGGTGTCGCCGGGCGCGCTGGTGATCGTCACCGGCTTCACTCCCCTGTTCCCGAAGTACGCGTCGTCGCTGGCCGCGACGACGAGGCTGAGCCGGTGCCCGGCCTCGTACCGGTGCACGATCCCCGGCAGGGTGACGGTGAACCGCTTCGTCACGTCCGGCACCCGTACCGGCGCCACCAGCCGGTGGACCAGCGTCTTCGTGCCGTCGGGCGCCACGTCGTACAGCTTGGCGAAGAGGACCAGCTTGTCGGCCGCGTCACCGGACTTCTGCACGCGTTCGGCCGCCGGCGAGACGACCCTGAGGCTCACCTTCGGCGCGCCGACGACGTCGAGGGGTCCGGTCAGCGGTTCGCTCGTCCACCCCAGGTAGGTGCCCTCGGTGTCGTACGGCGCCGGGTCGGGCAGTCCGACCAGTCCGGCGAGGGAGCTTTCCGAGTGGCTGGTCGGCACCAGCAGGTTGTGGTACTCGCGGCTGCCGCGCGCGACCTTCTTGCGGTTGTCGACGAGCTTGCCGTCGCCGGAGAGGTAGAGCCTCCGGTCGGGCGCGGGCAGCTGCCGGGCGGTGGCGTAGGTGCTGCCCGGGTCGGTGACCCAGTCGCGGTAGTACGCGAAGGCGGGTCCCGTGCGGACCTTCTTGTCGTGGTGCAGATAGCGGTCGAACCAGGCGAGGATCCGCCTGCCGACGTAGCTGGTCTCCAAGTTGCCCTGGGACAGGTTGAGTTCGCCACTGGCCGGGTCGGTGCGGCCGCCGCTGTGCCCCCAGGACTGCCAGATCATCTTCGTGGTGGTGCCCTGCGCCTTGAGGGTCTTGTACGTCGCCGTCGCCTCGTTGAGGTTGAAGAGGCTGTCGGTCTGCCCCTGGACCAGCAGGGTGGGTGTCCGCACCCCGCGCAGGTACGAGACGGGGGACACGCTGTGCGCGTAGTCGAGCAGTTGCCGGGTCCGCTCCGCCGGATAGGTGCCGGAGTTGAGGGTGCGGATGGTGGCGCAGGCGTCGCTGACGAAGTGCAGGCAGGTGAGGGAGTTGATCCGGGAGGGATCGAGGTTCGGCAGGGTGATCGGCTGGCTCTCGCCGATCAGATAGAAGCCGTTGGTCCACTGCCACTTGAAGGCGCCGGGCACCGGGCCCGCTCCGGCGGCGTTGTTGGGGTCGAGGGAGTAGGCCAGGTTGTTCCAGGTGATCATCGGGACGAGCGCGTCGACGCGGTGGTCGACTGCGGCCGTGGCCAGCTGGACCGCGCCGCCGTAGGAGCCGCCGATCATGCCGACCCGGGGGTCGCCCAGCTCGTCCTGGGTGACGAAGTCGGCCTTGGTGCCGTCGTCGGCGGCACGGGTGCCCGCGAGGAAGTCGACGAGCCGGGAGGCGGCCGCGCCGTCGATGCGCGGGTCGTCGAGCGAGATCAGACAGCCCGAACTGCCGAAGCCGAGGCCCGAGTAGACGAGTCCGACATAGCCGCGGGCCGCGAACGCCTTGCCGATCGCGTCCGTCGAGCCGTCCGACTTGCTCCCACCGAAGCCGTTGGTGGCGAGGACGGCGGGCGCGGTGTGGTCGCGGTCGACTCCAGCGGGCCGGTACAGGTCGGCGTCGACCGTGCAGCTGCGGCCGCCCGCCGAGACCGTGAACTTCAGTGCGGCGACGGTGTATTGGCCGGTCGCCGCGCCCGCGGGTGCGGCGACGGCGAGGGGTGCCGCGAGCGCGGCGCCGAGGGCAACGGCGAGCGACGTACGGGATCTGCGCACACGAGAGCGACGGGACACGGAGACCTCCACGCTGAGGACGACCCGAACTGAGGACAACCCGACTACCGGCCGGTAGATACCGACCGGTAGATACCGACCGGTAGTCATGCTGTGACACGTGTCAGGCGGGGTCAATCACCGTGACGGAGGTTTCTTGACGAAGATTCAGTGAGTACCGCACCAGGGCGCCTGTCGCGCAACGGTCAGCGCAGCGCGGGTTCCTCCAGCGTCAACGTCCCCGCGTCCGCGTCCAGTTCGGCCGCCACCCCGAACGGGATCGTCAGCCCGCCCGCGCAGTGCCCGAACCCGAACTCCTCGGCCACCGGCACCCCGAGCCCGCCGAGCCGGTCGACGAGCAACGCCCGCACCTCCTCGTACGCGTCACACTCGGCCCACGAGCCGAGCAGGATCCCCGTGACCCCGTCGAGCCATCCTGCGCGCAGGAGTTGGGTGATGTACCGGTCCAGGCGGTACGTCTCCTCGCCCACGTCCTCCAGGCAGAGCAGGCCGCCGCGCGCGGAGGGCCGGGCGTGCGGCGTGCCCAGCTCCGCGGCGAGCAGGCACAGGCAGCCGCCCAGGAGGACGCCCCGCGCCCGACCGGGCACCAGCGCGGCGCCGGGGCCGGGGGAGGTGATCGTGCATACCGTCTCGGGCGCGAAGAGCGTGGCCTTCAGATGGTCCTGTGCCCGCGCGTTCTTGATGAAGTCGATGCCGGCGGCCATCGGCCCGTGCAGGGTGACCAGGCCCACGCGGGTCGCGAAGGCCTCGTGCAGTGCGGTGATGTCGCTGAACCCGACGAACACCTTCGGCCCGGCGGCGCGGATGGCGTCCCAGTCGAGGAGGTCGGCCATCCGCTGCACGCCGTAGCCGCCGCGCGCGCACAGCACGGCGTCCACGCTCGGGTCGCACCAGGCGGCCTGGAAGTCGGCGGCGCGGTCGGCGTCCGTACCGGCGAGGTAGTCGAACCCGGCGTGGCGGTCCAGGACATGGGGCGCCACCACCGGGTCGAGGTCCCAGCCGCGCAGGACGTCGAGGCCGGCCTCCAGCCGCTCCTCGGGAACGGGCCCGCTGGGCGCGACGACGGCGACACGGGCGCCGGGGGCGAGACGAGCGGGTCTGACGAGAGGCTTCACTGGGCGGACTCCAACTCCGGTATGAACGAGGTCATTTGGCAAGCTCCAAGGTGGGGATGCCCGGCGGGTTCAGCACGAAGACCTGGGCGTAGAGGGAGAGTTCGGACTCCAGCACCCGCACCATCGTCTCGGCCCGCCGGAAGCCGTGTCCTTCGCCCTCGAAGGTGAGATAGGCGTGCGGCACCCCGCGGCCGGCCATCCTGGCGAGGAACCGCTCACACTGCGCGGGCGGGCAGATGACGTCGTCGAGGCCCTGGAGCAGCAGGAACGGCGCGGTGACGCGTTCGGCGTGCTCGACGGGCGACCGCTCGGCGTAGCGGCCTGGCACCTCGGCGAGGGGGCCGACCAGGGTCTCCAGGTAGCGGGATTCGAAGTCGTGGGTCTCTCCCGTGCCCCAGCCGGCGAGGTCGAGGATCGGGTAGAGGATCGTGCCGCAGGCGTAGACGTCGGTGGCGGTGAGGGAGGCCGCCGTGGTCCAGCCGCCCGCGCTGCCGCCCCGGACGGCGAGCCGCTCGCGGTCGGCGGTCCCCTCGTCGGCGAGGGCGAGCGCGACGGCGGCGCAGTCCTCGACGTCGACGACGCCCCACTGTTCGCGCAGCCGGTTGCGGTACTCCCGCCCGTGCCCGGTCGAGCCCCCGTAGTTGACCTCGGCGACGCCGATGCCGCGCGAGGTGAAGTAGGCGATCTCCAGATCGAGGACGAGCGGGGCGCGGCCGGTGGGTCCGCCGTGCGCCCAGATGACGTACGGGGGCAGCTCGCTGCCGGGGGCGACATGGGTGGGGTGGTGCGGCGGGTAGATGTGCGCGTGGATGTCGCGGCCCGCCGGTCCGGTGAAGGTGCGGATCTGCGGCTCCGGGTAGTACGCGGGGTCCACCGGGTCGTCGTGCGCGGCGCCGATCTCCCGGGCGCGGCCGGTGCGGGCGTCCAGTTCGACGACTTCGTAGGCACTGCGCGGGCTGGCTCCGACGCCCACGACGCGGCTGCCGTGCACCGCGAGCGTCGGGGCGAACTCCGTCCAGGGGCCTGCCGCGTCGACGACTTCGCCGCTCTCCGGGTCGAGTATCCCGAGCGCGGTGGCGCCCCGGCCGTGCACGACGGCGATCAGTCCGCTGTCCAGCGGCGCGAACCAGCGCTGCCCGATCTTCCACAGCGGCCCGCCGAACTCCTCCTCGCGGGTGCACAGCGGCCGGTCGTCGCGGTAGAGGTTCCACCAGCCGGTGCGGTCGCTGACGTGCAGCAGCGCGCCGTCCATGGCCCAGTCGGCCTGGGCGATCGACTCGTCGGGGCCGCCGGCCACCGTCCGCGGCCCGCGCAGGTTCCCGTCGGGGGTCACGTCCGCGACGATCAGTTCGGTGCCGTCCCACGGCATGCGCGGGTGGTCCCAGGCGAGCCAGGCCGCGCGCCGCCCGTCGGGCGAGAGGCGGGGGCCGGTGACGAACCGGTGCCGTCCGTCGGAGAGTTCACGCACCGCGTCCCGTTCCTGGGCGGCGGAGCCGTCGAGCGGTACGGCGGCGAGGACCCGTCGTACGTCGGTGGGCGCGTCGCCGGTGAACTCCTCCAGGACACACCAGACTTCACCCCGCTCGACGTGCAACTGCGGGTCCGCCCACCGCAGTCCGCCGCCCACCGGGGACACCGGTGTCAGCGGGCGCGGTCCGGAGCCGGACTCGGGCTCGTGGACGTAGAGCCGCTGGTCGGCGAAGTGCACGAAGACCACCAGCGGTCCGCCGGCGCGCATGACGCCGGCCCAGGGCTGTCCGCCGTACTCGATGACCCGGCTGCGCACGTTCCACGGGGCGGGCAGGACGGACTCCTCGGTGCCGTCGGCCCTGCGCCGCACCAGCGCCCGCCGTCCGCCCTCGGTGGGCCGCGGCGCGCTCCACCACACCTCTTCGCCGACGAAGCCCACGTACTCGGGGTGCCCGTCGTGCGCGGCGGCGAGCGTCGCGTCGATGGGCGACGGCCACGCTCCGTACGGCAGAGTCTCGGTCAACTCCCCCACTCCCCCTAGGCCGTTCGCAGAAATCGGTCGAGGACACGGACACCGAAGTGCAGTGCCTCGACCGGGACGCGCTCGTCGACGCCGTGGAAGAGCGCCTGGTAGTCGAAGCCTTCCGGGAGCTTCAGCGGGGCAAACCCGTAACCCGTGATGCCGAGGCGCGAGAACTGTTTGGCGTCCGTGCCGCCCGACATGCAGTAGGGCACCACATGCCCCTCGGGTGCGAACTCCGCGACGGCGGCTCGCATGTTCGCGTACGTCGCCGAGTCCACCGGCGCCTGGAGGGCCACCTCGCGGTGGTGGAACTCCCACTCCACGTCGGGTCCGGTGAGCAGGTCGAGGGTGGTGCGGAACTCGTCCTCGCCGCCGGGCAGATATCTGCCGTCCACGTAGGCGACGGCCTCCCCCGGGATCACGTTGATCTTGTAACCGGCGTTCAGCATGGTCGGGTTGGCGCTGTTGCGGACGGTCGACTCGACGAGCTTGGCTGCCGGACCGAGCTTCGCCAGCAGCCCGTCGACATCGCCGAGGTCACCGTCGATGCCGTACAGGTCCGCGAGTTCGGTGAGGGCGGCGCGGACGGTCGGCGTGAGGCGCAGCGGCCACTCGTACGCGCCGATGCGGGCGATCGCGGCGGCGAGCCGTGTCACCGCGTTGCTCCGGTTCACCTTGGAGCCGTGGCCCGCCCGGCCCCGTGCCGTCAACTTGAGCCAGGCGGTGCCGCGTTCGCCCGCCGCGATCGGATACAGGTGCCGGCCGCGGCCGTCGTGGAAGGTGAACGCGCCCGACTCGCTGATGCCTTCGGTGCAGCCCTCGAAGAGATCCTTGTGCTCATCGGCGAGGAAGCCCGAGCCGTCCTCCGCGCTCGCCTCCTCGTCGGCGGTGAACGCGATGACCAGATCGCGCCGGGGCCGGAACCCCTCGCGCGCCCACTGGCGTACGACCGCGAGGATCATCGCGTCCATGTTCTTCATGTCGACCGCGCCGCGCCCCCAGACGACGCCGTCGCGGATCTCCCCGGAGAAGGGAGGCACGCTCCAGTCCGCGGCCTGTGCGGGCACCACGTCGAGGTGACCGTGGACGAGCAGTGCGTCGGCGGACGGGTCGGTGCCCGCGATCCGCGCGACCACGTTGGTCCGGCCCGGGGTGCGCTCCAACAGCGTCGGTTCCAGGCCCGCTTCGGCGAGCTGCTCCGCCGCGTACTCGGCGGCGGGCCGCTCCCGGCAGTCCCCGCCGCCGAAGTTGCTGGTGTCGATGCGGATGAGCTCGGAGGTGAACCGGACGACCTCGTCCAGCGCCCGCTCGTCGACCTGTGCACGGGTGTCCGTCGCTCGCCCCGCGATGCTGTCAGCCATACTGCTCCTCCACCGCGGCCGAGACGATCGTGGTGACCGCCTTGAAGGTGCGGATGCCTTCGTACATGGTCTCGCTGATGTACGCGATCCTGCGCTCACCGATGCGCCGTACGCCCGGCACGACGGTCGCCGCCATCGACAGATGCTCGGCGTCGAACTCCAGCGCCACGGTGAACGGGCCGGCCTGCACCGGTTCATGACGGACCGCCAGCTCGGCTGCCTCCTTCGCTGCGGACCGGATGTCGGCGGCGGTCCTGGCCGGGGTGCGGCACACCGCCGCGTACCGCGACACATGGTCCTTGACGGCCACCTTCAGCGCCTCGGGCGCGTACCCGAGCGCGTCGTCGCAGGCCAGGTCGTCGCCGGTGACCAGCACCACGGGCACGCCGTACTCGGCGACGACATGCGAGTTGAGCAGCCCCTCGCTGGCCCGGGCGTCGTTGACCCACACCCCGGTGATGGAGTTGGCGAGATACGTGTGCGCGAGCACGCCCTCCATGCCCGCCCCCGTGTGATAGCCGACGAACGCGATGCCGTCCACGTCTCCGTGCTGCACGCCCTCCACCATGGACAGCGACTTGTGCCGCCCGGTGAGCATCTCCGCCCGCTCGTCCAACTGCTCAAGGAGCAGGTTCCGCATCGACCAGTGCGCCTCGTTGATCAGCACCTCGTCGGCCCCGCCGTCGAAGAAGCCGAGCACGGCGGCGTTGACGTCCGAGGTGAACATCGCCCGGCAGCGCTCCCACTGCGGGGTCCCGGGCAGCACGTCGGCCGGCCAGGTCACGCCCGTGGCGCCCTCCATGTCGGCGCTGATGAGGATCTTCATGGCGTATCACGTTACGCGCTCACCCCCGTCCTACGCCGCCCCGCGCGACGGATCGGCGTGGGCGCGGCGGCACTCGCGCCGGGATCAGTCGTGCGGCACCACCGTCACCGGGCAGGTCACCCGGTGGATCAGGGCGTGGGCGACCGGGCCGGTGCGGGAGCCGACCGCGGCGCGGCGCCTGCGGCGGCCCACGATCAGGAGGCCGGCGCCGGCCGCGGCGCGGGCGATCTCGTGGGCGGGGCGGCCCTCGACGACACTGTCGCGGACGTGGACGCCGGGGAACTTCTCCTGCCAGGGCTCCAGCAGCGCGGTGAGCCCGCGCTGTGCGTCGGCCCGCAGTTCGGCGCGCTGCTCGGGGCCCGGGATGCCGCGGCGGTGCGAGGCCTGCCAGGCCTGCAGGGCGCGCAGCGGTGCCCGGCGGTATTCGGCTGCCCGGAACGCGAACTCCAGGACGGCGTCGCAGGGTTGGCCGAGGTCGACGGCGACCGCGACGTCCCGGAAGGGGGCGCGGGTGGACGGCGTGCCGTGCGGAACCGGCAGGTGTTCGTCCTCGGCGGTGTCGGCGGCCCTGACGAGGACGACGGGCCGCTCGGCGTGGGCCACGGTCGCCGCGGCGACGGACCCGGCGAAGAACCCGCTGACTCCGCCGAAGCCCTGGCTGCCGAGGACCAGGAGTTCGGCGCGGGCGGCCTCGGCGATCAGCGCGGGGCCCGGTGGCCGCCGTATCTGATCGGTGGTGAGGGGTACCTGCGGATAGCGCTCACCCAGCAGGTCGAGCTGCCCGCGCAGCACGTGGCGTGCCCGGGTCCCCGGCGCCCGCAGCTCGGGCAGCGCCACGGGCGTCCGCTCGTCGGGCAGGCCCTCCCCGGCGTGCACCAGCCGGAGCGGCAGACCGCGGCGCAGGGCTTCCCTGGCCGCCCAGTCGGCCGCGGCGGAACTCTCGGGCGTGCCGTCCAGGCCCGCCACGACGGGACGCAGCATGTCTCCTCGCCTCCTCTTACCTGCTGTCGCTGTTCTGTACGGCGGTCAGGGTCGCGCGTCCGGCCTCCAGGCGGGCGGCAGGGATCCGGAAGGGCGAGCAGGAGACGTAGTCCAGGCCCGCCCGGTGGAAGAAGTGGATGGACTCGGGGTCGCCGCCGTGCTCACCGCACACCCCGGTCTCCAGACCGGGGTTGACGGCACGGCCCGCCTCCACGGCCATCTCCACGAGCCGTCCCACGCCCTCCTGGTCGAGGCTCTCGAAGGGCGACACCGGGAAGATCCCCTTCTCCAGATACAGCGGGAAGAAGGACGCCTCGGCGTCGTCGCGCGACAGGCCCCAGGTGGTCTGGGTGAGGTCGTTGGTGCCGAAGGAGAAGAAGTCGGCGGCCCCGGCGATCCGGCCCGCGGTGAGGGCAGCCCGCGGCAGCTCGATCATGGTGCCGATCGGCAGGTCCAGGGTCCGGCCGGTCTCCGCGGCGACCTCGGCGAGGACGCGTTCCGTCTCCGCGCGGGCCAGCCGCAGTTCCTCCACGGTCCCGACCAGCGGGATCATGATCTCGGCGCGCGGATCCCCGCCGTCGGCCAGCCGCCGGACCACGGCCTCGGCGACCGCCCGTACCTGCATCGCGACCAGGCCGGGCACGGCGATCCCGAGGCGCACCCCGCGCAGGCCGAGCATCGGGTTCTCCTCGTGCATCCGCTCGACGGCGCCGAGCAGCCTGCGGTCGTGCGGGTCGGGGTGGGAGGAGCTCGCGATGCGCACGGCCAGTTCGGTCCGGTCGGGCAGGAACTCGTGCAGCGGCGGGTCGAGCAGCCGGATCGTCACGGGCAGTCCGTCCATCGCCTCCAGGATGCCGGTGAAGTCGTCCCGCTGGAGCGGCAGCAGCGCGGAGAGGGCCTTCTCGCGGGCCGCGTCGTCGCGGGCCAGGATCATCGCCTCGACCAGCGACCGGCGTTCGCCGAGGAACATGTGCTCGGTGCGGCACAGCCCGATGCCCCGGGCGCCGAGGGCACGGGCCCGTACGGCGTCCGCGGGCGTGTCGGCGTTGGCCCGGACGTCGAGCCGGCGTACGGCGTCGGCGTGGTCGAGCGCGCCCAGCACCGCTTCGATCAGCGCGCCGGTACCGGTACCGGACTCCAGCGCGCGCCCCACGTCGGACGCGGTGAGCGGCAGCGCGCCGAGGTGCACGGTGCCCGCGGTGCCGTCGACGGAGACGGTGTCGCCCTCGTGGACCTGCACGCCGTCGGCCGTGGTCAGCCGTCGGGCGACGGGGTCCACGGTCAGTGACTCGGCCCCGCACACGCAGACCTTGCCCATGCCGCGCGCGACGACGGCCGCGTGGCTGGTCTTGCCGCCGCGGCTGGTCAGGACGGCCTGCGCGGCGATCATTCCGGGCAGGTCGTCGGGGGTCGTCTCGCGGCGTACGAGGACGGTCTGCTCCCCCGCGGCGGCGCGGCGCACGGCGGTGGCGGAGTCGAAGACGACGACACCCACCGCGGCACCCGGCGAGGCGGGCACGCCGTGGGCGAGGGGTACGTCGGTGGGCCGGAGGTCGAAGCGCGGGAACATCAGGCGGGTGAGCTCGGCGCCGTCGACCCGCGCGAGCGCCTCGTCGGCCGTGATCGCCTGTTCCTCGCACAGGTCGTGGGCGATGCGGAAGGCGGCCTCGGCGGTGCGCTTGCCGACCCGGGTCTGCAGGATCCACAGCCGGCCGCGCTCGATGGTGAACTCGACGTCGCACAGGTCGCGGTAGTGCTCCTCCAACGTCCCCAGATGGCCGAGCAGTTGACGGTACGAGCGGGGGTCGAGCTTCTCCAGTTCGGCCAGCGGTACGGCATCGCGCACACCGGCGACGACGTCCTCGCCCTGGGCGTCGGGCAGGTAGTCGCCGTACACGCCGCGGGCGCCGGTGGCCGGGTCGCGGGTGAAGGCGACGCCGGTGCCGGAGTCGTCGCCGAGGTTGCCGAAGACCATGGCCTGGATGTTCACGGCGGTGCCCAGGTCCTCGGAGATGTGCTCGCGGTGGCGGTAGACGCGGGCCCGCTCGCCGTTCCAGGATTCGAAGACCGCACGGATGGCGCGCTGCAACTGCTCCACCGGGTCCTGTGGGAAGTCCTCGCCGGTCTCGCGGCGGATCAGTGCCTTGAACTCCTCGACGAGGAGGGCGAGTTCGTCCGCGTCCAGGTCGTGGTCGGCGGACACCGAGCGGGCGGCCTTGTGAGCGGCGATGGCCTCTTCGAAGAGGTCGCCGTCCACGCCCATCACGGTGCGGCCGAACATCTGGAGCAGCCGCCGGTAGGAGTCCCAGGCGAACCGCTCCTGCCCGGACGCCTTGGCGAGCCCGGCCACGGAGTCGTCGCCCAGGCCGATGTCGAGGATGGTCTCCATCATGCCGGGCATCGAGAACCGGGCTCCCGAGCGCACCGACACCAGCAGCGGATCGCCCGGCTGCCCGAGCGTGCGGCCCATGGCACGTTCCAGTTCGGCGAGGGCGTGGGCCGCCTCGACGCCCATCTCGGGCGGTTCCTCGCCGGTGGCGAGATAGACCTTGCAGGCCTCGGTGGTGACGGTGAATCCGGGCGGCACGGGCAGGCCGAGCCTGGTCATCTCGGCCAGGCCCGCGCCCTTCCCGCCGAGCAGACCGGCCATCTCCCGGTCGCCGTCGGCGAATGCGTACACGTACTGCGTCGGAGCGCTCATGGCTGCTTCGGCCTCTCAGTCGTGAGGGACGACGGCCACGGGGCAGCCGACGTGATGGATGGCGGCGTGGGTGACGGGGCCGGTGCGCGGGCCCACGGGCCGGTCGGTGGTGCGGTGGCCGACGACGAGCAGGCTCGCCCCGGTCGCGGCACGGACCAGCGCGGTCGAGGCCCTGCCCTGCGACACGGACTCCACGACCTCGGCCGAGGGGTACTTGTCCTGCCACGGCTGCAGCACGGCGGCGAGGAAGCCCTGCCACTCCTCCTGGCGCTGCCGGTCGCCCACCAGGCCGATGTCGCCGGGGCCTAGGCTGACGGGCGACGGGGAGTGCCAGATGTGCACCACATGCAGCCGGGCGCCGCGCAGCCGGGCGGCCTCGAAGGCGAACTCGATCACCTCGTCGCGCGGGTCGCTCAGGTCGATGCCCAGGACGACGTCCCGGTAGCCGGTCCGGGTGGAGGGGTTCCCGTCGTCCGCCGGGAGGTGCTCGTCCTCAGGCTCCTCCTCCGCCCGTACGAGGACGACGGGACGGATCGCCTTCGCCACGACGTCCAGGGCGACCGAGCCCACCATGAACCCGGTGAAGCCGCTGAGTCCGCGCGAGCCCAGCACCAGCAGGTCGGCGTGCTCGGCCACGTCCAGCAGGGCGGCGGGCGCCGGGCCCTCGACCTGTTCGTCGTCGAGGCGGAGGCCGGGGCAGGCGAGCCGGACGCGGTCCTCGGCCTGGCGCAGGACCCGCCGGGCCTGATGCCGGTGCACGGCGTTCCCGGTGGGCCGGTCGGCGGCGGGCGGGGTCCAGTTCCAGGCGTGCACCAGGCGCAGCGGGCGCTCGCGCCGCTCCGCCTCCCTGGCCGCCCAGTCCGCGGCGGCCAGGCTCTCCGGGGATCCGTCCACTCCGACGATGACGGGCGGCAGCATGACGTGCACCTCCTGTGATCGGTCGTACTCCCGATGATGTTCCGCAGGTCGTTCCGCGCTCATGACCAGCCTCTCTCCGCACCGCCCATCGCGCATGGGTCGCGAGGTCCTCAGTGGGGGACCATCCGGCCCTGCGCGGAGTCGACAGGCCGGGAGGGACGGGGTACGACGGTCGGCCGCCGGTGCGCCGCCATCCGGCGCAGCATCCGGACGGCGCACGCGTCGGCCACCGCGGCCACGACGAACGTCACGGCCGTGGCAGCGACCAGCAGCATGGCGAACAGCTCGTAGAACTCCGGTGTGAGAGTGGTACGCACTGCCCTCACCTCCTCCAAAGACCACGGGTATTCCTTCGATTCCAGCCAACTGCCTTCAAAGCAGCGGCACTTGAGCCGTTCGGCGCCCAGTTCGCCGCCTGGTGGCCCCGATGCCGGGGGCGGGGCGGACCGGCCCGGGTGCACCGTGACCGGCTGCTGCGCACGGCCCGCGAGATCACCGTCCCGCAGGGCACCCGGCTCTTCGAGGAGGGCCGGCGCGCCGGCCGCTTCTGGATCATCCGTGACGCACGGTCGCCCTCGACATGCACGTCCCGGGCCGCCGGTCGCCGGTGATCGAGACGCTCGGTGCGGGCGATCTCGTGGGCTGGTCCAGGCTGTTCGAGCCGCCGGTGTGGCCGTTGGGCGCCGAGACCACGACTCCCTTGCGCGCCCACGAGTTCGACGCCGTCGCCGTACGCCTGATGTGCGCGGACGATCCGGAGTTCGGCCGGGCGGTCGAGCACCGGGTCGGCAGGGTGCCCGCCCACCGGCTGCACGCCGCCCGCACCCGGCTGCTCGAACTGCACGGCACCGACAGCCCGCGCTGAGCGGGTGCCGGTGCCGGAGCCCTACAGGTTCATGCCCCCTGGTCCGCGAGCTCCGTGGCGATGCGCGCGGCCCAGGCCTCGATCTGTGCGAAGTCGCGGAAGTCGCCGCCCTTGCCGTTGTGGACGATCATCCGGGCGATACGGCCCTTCGCGCCCTCTTCCAGACAGCCACCGAAGGTGATGTGCGCCTTGGCGTCGAGCCGCGTCATCGTGCGGCGCACCCCGGGCACGGGCGGGATGTCCCGCTCGGAGGCCGAGGCGTCGAGCGGGCCGCTGCTGAACAGCCACAGCGGGCGTCCGGCCAGTGCGCGGCGGTGGCGCCGGACGAACCGGCGGGCGTGCTTGTGCCAGCGTCCCGCGTAGAGTCCGCCGCCCACCACCACGGCGTCGTAGGACTCCACCTCGGTCACGGCCGGGGCGGGCAGCACCTCGGCGGCCAGCCCCTCCTTGTTCAGTACGTCGGCGATGGCCTCGGCGATCCTCGCGGTCGAGCCGTTCGTCGTTCCGTAGGCGACCAACACCCTGGCGGGCATGGCGGTTCGCCTCCTCTCACAGCTTGCGCAGCCATTCCTCATGGACGCCGTGCAGCGCCTGTTCGGCCGGTTCGAGGCGCGCGTCGTCGAACCGGTAGGTGAGCTTGTCGACGACTCCGACCACACCGTCGATCCGGCGGGTCATGGAGACGGCGATCTCCGCCTCGCTCCTGCGCTCGATGTGACCGTCGAGCGTGACCACGCCGTCGTGCACCGTGACCGTCACCGTGCGGGGCGCCAGCCACAGCGAACGCACGAGCACCTCCTCGACGACCTCGGCGCGGATGTCCTCGTCGGGCCGCAGGAAGACCTGGAGCAGGTCGCGGCGGGTGACGATGCCGACGAGCCGGTCCTCCTCGTCCACGACCGGGAGGCGTTCCACCCCGTGCTGGGCCATGGTGCGGGCGGCCTCGGCGATGGTGTGGTCGGCGTGCACGGTCACGGGCGGTTCGGACATGAGCTGTCCTGCGGTGCGGGCCCGCGCCTTCGCGGCCTGCCTGCGGGCAGTGCGGGTCAGTCCGGTGAGGGCGAGACGGTGCTTCCTGGGGCCGTACCTCTCGGGGGTGTGCGCCTGCCGGACCAGCAGGTCGGTCTCGGAGATCACGCCGATGACCTTGTCGTCCTCGTCGACGACGGGCAGTCCGCTGATCCGGTGCCCGTCGAGCAGCCGGGCGACTTCCTTGAACGGCGTTCCGTACGAGGCGCGGACCACGTCCGTCGTCATCACGGAGCCGATCTTGTTGTTCCTCATCTCGTTCCCTCCTCTTTCCGCCTCTTCCCGCCTCTTCCCGTCTCAGCGGAGTCGGCGCAGATAGGGGTCCTGGGGCCGGCGCGGCAGCAGGCGTACGCGGGCGTCCAGGACGGTGACCTGGGCGGATGTCGCGAGGACGGGGTTGAAGTCGGCCTCGGCGAGCTGTGGCAGATCGCTCGCCATGCGGGACAGCCGCAGCAGGAGCTGTTCGAGGCCCTCCAGGTCGACGGGTCCGCTGCCGTGCGTGCCGAACAGGAGGGGGGCGCAGCGCGGGTCCGTGATCAGGTCGTGCACGTCGTGGTCGGTGAGCGGGGCGAGCCGGGCCATGGGGGTCCCCCCGGTCGAGCGAAGCCGAGACTGGGGGAGGTCGGCGAGCACCTCGGTCGCCGTGCCGCCGTGTCCGAAGAGGATCAGGGGGCCGAAGACCTCGTCCTGGACCACACCGGCGAACAGTTCGGTGCCGCGTGGGGCGAGCGGCTGGACGACCACGCCGGTCAGGAGTCCGGCGAAGCGGGTCTCGAAGTCCCGGAACGCGGCCCGGACTTGGGCGTCGCCCTCCAGGTCGAGGTGCAGGGCGTGCTGTTCGGTCTTGTGGAGCAGTCCGGGCCACTGGGCCTTCATGACGGTGCGGCCGTCGGCGCCGCGCAGCCGTTCGGCGGCGATGACGGCGTCGTTCTCGGTCTCGGCCCAGGCCCAGGGCAGTTGGGGGATGCCGTAGCAGGCGAGGAGTTCGGCGCAGGTGCGCGGGTCGAGCCAGCCGCCGTCGGGGGAGGCGGTGAGGTAGGTCTCGACGACGGCGTGCGCGCGGTCGGTGTCGATCGCCGGGTCGAGGCCGGGGACCGTTCCGGCCGGCCGGCCGAGCCAGGCCGCGCGCCGGGCCGCATGGGCCAACGCCCGTGCGGCCGCGGCGGGTTCGGCGTACGAAGGGATCGCTCCGCCGTCCGCGGCGGACAGCAGCTCGACGGGCAGGGCCTGTTCCAGGCGTACGGCGGCCATCGGGCGCTCGCGGCGTCCGGGACCCCCGGTGAGGGCCCTGACCAGGTCGTCGCCGGTGGCGACGGCGACCGCGGTGGGTACCAGGGCGAGCAGGACGGCGTCGATGCCGGGGAACCGGGTGATCCGGTCCAGGCAGTTCCTGAGCTGCTCCTCCGTCACGGCGGCCGTCGCGTCGACGGGGTTGCCGACGGTGGCGCCGTCCGGCAGCACGGCGAGCAGGTCGTCGATCACCCCGGCGGGGAGCGAGGGGAGCGAGAGCCCGGCCTCGGCGCACGCGTCGGCGGCGAGGACGCCCGCGCCGCCCGCGTTGGTCACGATGGCGACGCGGTTGCCGGCCGGGAGCGGCTGGGAGTGCAACAGGGCGGCCGTTTCCAGGAGTTCACCGACCGAGCGGGTGGCGGTGATGCCCGCCTGGGTGAACAGCGCCTGCCGGGTCATGGTGCGCGTCGCGGCGGCCGCGGTGTGCGAGGCGGCTGCACGGCGGCCCGCGTCGGTGCGGCCCGCGTCGACGGTGAGCACCGGCATCCGGCGGGTCACCCGGCGGGCGGTGCGGGAGAACGCCCGCGGGTTGCCGAAGGATTCCAGGTGCAGCAGGGCGAGGTCGGTGCGGCCGTCGCTCTCCCACCACTGGAGCATGTCGTTGCCGCTGACGTCGTACTTGTCGCCGAGCGAGGCGAAGGACGACACCCCGATGCCGAGGCGGGACAGCCCGTCGAGCAGGGCGATGCCGACGCCGCCGGACTGTACGGCGACGCCCGCGGTGCCGGGGCGCGGATGGCCGGCGGCGAACGTCGCGTCGAGGGAGATCCCCGGGTCGGTGTGGGAGATGCCGAGGCAGTTGGGGCCGACGAGCCGCATGCCGTAGGCGCGGCAGGCCGCGAGCAGGTCTTCCGCCTGGCCGCCGTCCAGGCCGGCCGACACCACGACCAGGGCCCGTACGCCCGCCTTTCCGCACTCCTCGGCGGTGGCCGCGAGCGCGTCCGCGGGCACCGCGAGGACCGCGAGGTCGGGGATCTTCGGCAGTGCGGCGACGGAGGGGTGCGCGGGGATGCCGAGCAGCGCGTCGACGTTCGGGTTCACGGCGAACAGGCGCCCGGTGAAGCCTCCGGTGTGCAGCTGGTGGAGGATCGCCCGGCCCACAGAGCCGGGCCTGCGCCCGGCGCCGATCACGGCGATGGTCCGGGGCCGCAGCAGCGGTTCCAGGCTGGCCACGTCCGCGGCCCGGCCGCGCAGCTCGACGGCCGACAGATACGTCTCGTCCTCGTCGAGCGCGATGGTGCAGCGCACCTCCGGGCCCTCGAAGCGGCGGGCGGTGCGCAGTCCGAGGTCGGTGAAGAGCCTGAGGACCTCGTGGTTCTCCGCGAGCGCGTCGGCGGTGAAGGCCGTGATGCCCTCGGTCCGGGCGGCGGCGACCAGGTGCTCGACGAGGAGGGTGCCGACGCCGCGGTGGTGCCGTCCGTCGGCCACCGCGATGGAGATCTCCGCCTCCTGCGGGTTGCCGCCCCTCTCGTACTCGGCCAGGCCGATCACCTGGCCCAGGGTCTCGGCGAGCAGGGCGGCGTACCCGGGGCGTGGCGCCGCGCAGGCCCGGTCGGCGGCCGCCTCGGCGGAGCGCCGGCTCGCCGTGAAGAACCGCAGCCGGAGGTTGTCCGCGGACATCTCCTCGTACAGCCCCTGCAGCTGCTCGTGGTCGCTGTGCGCCACAGGACGGATGCACACGGTCGTCCCGTCCGAGAGCAGCGCGTGCACCGCGCCGCGGCCGCGCCTGTCGTCCGTCATCTCCGGGCCTCCTCCAGCCTCGTCACATCTCGATCGTCCGGCGAACCGGGGCCGCCCCCTAGGGCTGTCCGGGGGCGGCCCCGTGGGCCGGTCGGCCCCAGTACGCGGGACGCTCAGGCGCTCCACGTCCAGTCCGCGACCTCGGGCATGTCGGTGCCGTGCTCGCGGATCCAGGCGTGGTGGTGGGTGCGCGCGTCGGCCATCCGCTGGCGTACGGCGGCGGCGCGGACGCCGAGGCCGGGTACGCGGTCGATGACGTCCATGACCAGCCGGTAGCGGTCCATGTCGTTGCGCACGACCATGTCGAACGGCGTGGTCGTGGTGCCCATCTCCTTGTAGCCGCGGACGTGCAGGTGGGCGTGCCCGCTGCGGCGGTAGGCGAGGCGATGGATGAGCCACGGGTAGCCGTGGTACGCGAAGATCACCGGCTTGCCGGTGGTGAACAGCCCGTCGTACTCGAAGTCGCTCATGCCGTGCGGGTGTTCCTCGCGCGGCAGCAGCCGGGTCATGTCGACGACGTTGACGACCCGGACGCCGAGGCCGGGCAGATGGCGCCTTAGCAGGTCGGCGGCGGCCAGCACTTCCAGGGTGGGCACGTCGCCCGCGCAGGCGAGGACGACGTCGGGCTCCCGCTCGCCGTTGACGGTGCCGGCCCACTCCCAGATCCCGGCGCCGCGGGCGCAGTGTGCGCGGGCCTCTTCCATGGACAGCCAGTCGAAGCAGGGCTGCTTGCCGGCGACGATCACGTTGACGTAGTCGCGGCTGCGCAGGGCGTGATCGGCCACGGAGAGCAGGGTGTTGGCGTCCGGCGGCAGATAGACGCGGACGACCTCGGGGCTCTTGTTGAGGATGTGGTCGACGAAGCCGGGGTCCTGGTGCGAGAAGCCGTTGTGGTCCTGGCGCCAGACGTGCGAGGTGAGCAGGTAGTTGAGCGAGGCGATCGGGGCGCGCCACGCCAACTCCCTCGATGTCTTCAGCCACTTGATGTGCTGGTTGACCATCGAGTCGACGATGTGCACGAACGCCTCGTAGCAGGAGAACAGGCCGTGCCGTCCGGTGAGCAGATAGCCCTCCAGCCAGCCCTGGCAGAGGTGTTCGGAGAGGATCTCCATGACCCGGCCGTGCCGGTCGAGGTGTTCGTCCACCGCGAGGCTCCCGGCCTGCCAGGCCTTGCCGCTGGCCTCGAAGACCGCACCGAGCCGGTTGGAGGCGGTCTCGTCGGGTCCGACGAGGCGGAAGTCTCGGCGGGCGGAGGTCTCCTTCATGATCTCTGCGAGGAGGTCGCCGAGGACCCGGGTCGGCTCGTGCAGGGTCGCACCCGGCTTGTCGACGGGGACGGCGAACCGGTCGAGCGAGGGAACCGGCAGGTCCCGCACGAGCAGACCTCCGTTGGCGTGCGGGGTCGCGCCCAGCCGCCTGGAGCCCTCGGGGACGCAGGCGAGGACGTCCGCGGTGGGCCGGCCGTCGGCGTCGAACAGCTCCTCGGGCCGGTACGAGCGCAGCCACTCCTCCAACTGCCGCAGGTGTTCGGGGTTTTCGCGTACGGCGGCGAGCGGCACCTGATGGGCGCGCCACGTGCCCTCGACGGGTTCGCCGTCGACCACGGCGGGCCCGGTCCAGCCCTTCGGTGTGCGCAGCACGATGACCGGCCAGTGCACGCGCTCGCTCACGCCTTCCTGGCGGGCGGTGCGCTGCATCAGGGCGATCCGGTCGAGGGCGTCGTCGAGGGCGGCGGCCATGGCGCGGTGGACTTCGAGGGGGTCGTCGCCGGTGACGTGGATCGGCTCGTGGCCGTAGCCGCGCAGGAGTTCGTCGAGTTCGTGCTCCGGGATGCGGGAGAGGACCGTCGGGTTGGCGATCTTGTAGCCGTTGAGGTGCAGGATCGGGAGCACGGCTCCGTCGTGGACGGGGTCGAGGAACTTGTTGGAGTGCCAGGACGCGGCGAGCGGTCCCGTCTCCGCCTCGCCGTCGCCGATCACGCACGCGACCAGCAGGTCCGGGTTGTCGAACGCGGCGCCGTAGGCGTGCGCCAGCGAATAGCCCAGCTCACCGCCCTCGTGGATCGAGCCCGGGGTCTCCGGCGCGACATGGCTGGGCACCCCGCCGGGGAACGAGAACTGGTGGAAGAGCCGCTCCATGCCCTCCCCGTCCCGGGTCACGTCCGGGTAGGTCTCGCTGTAGCTGCCCTCCAGCCATGAGTTCGCGAGCACCGAGGGGCCGCCGTGGCCGGGTCCCCACACGCACAGCGCGTCGATCCCGCGGGCCTTGATCACCCGGTTGAGGTGGGTGTGCACCAGGTTGAGGCCGGGCGAGGTGCCCCAGTGGCCGAGCAGCCTGGGCTTGATGTGCGCGGGCTTCAGGGGTTCCGTGAGCAGGGGGTTGGCGAGCAGATAGATCTGGCCCGCGGCAAGGTAGTTGGCGGCCCGCCAGTGGGCGTCCAAGGTGCGCAGCTCGGTGTCGGTCAGTACGGTGCTGTTCGGGTGTTCGACCTTGGGCATGAGGGACTCCGTGAGTCTCGTAAGTCTCTGTCAGTTCATCGAACGGAAGTGGGCGGCATGGCCGGCAAGGACGCGGCGGCACTGCCGCGCAAGGTGTACGAGCGGGAACTGCTGCGCCTGCAGACGGAGTTGGTGAAGCTCCAGGAGTGGGTGCGGGCCGAGGGCGCCCGGCTCGTCGTGGTGTTCGAGGGCCGGGACGCGGCCGGCAAGGGCGGCACGATCAAGCGGGTCGCCGAGCACCTCAACCCGCGTGTCGCGCGCATCGCCGCGCTGCCCAAGCCGACCGAGCGCGAGCGCACCCAGTGGTACTTCCAGCGGTACGTCGAGCATCTGCCCGCCGCCGGGGAGATCGTGCTGTTCGACCGTAGCTGGTACAACCGCGCCGGTGTCGAGCATGTGATGGGCTTCTGCACCAAGGAGGAGCACCAGATCTTCCTCCGGCAGTGCCCCATCTTCGAGCGGATGCTCGTGGAGGACGGGATCCTGCTGCGCAAGTACTGGTTCTCGGTGAGCGACGCCGAGCAGCAGGAGCGCTTCCGGCGCCGTCTGAAGGACCCGACCCGGCGCTGGAAGCTGTCGCCGATGGACCTGGAGTCGATCACCCGCTGGGAGGCGTACTCCCGGGCGAAGGACGAGATGCTCGTGCACACGGACATCTCCGAGGCGCCGTGGTTCGTCGTGGAGAGCGACGACAAGCGCCGGGCCCGACTGAACACCATCGCCCATCTGCTCGACTCGGTGCCGTACCGCGAGGTGCCGCCGCCGGTACTGAAGCTGCCGGACCGGCCGCCGTCGACCGGCTATCAGCGCCCGCCGCGCGATCTGCAGACCTACGTTCCCGATCACGCGGCGAGCCTCTGAGCCGAGCCCGTCCCCGCACCCCGGCCGGGCGTCGACGACGGGCTCACCGGCCACGGCGCTCACGCGTGATGCGGTACGACGGCGACCGGGCAGGCGGAGTGGTGCAGCAGCGCGTGGGCGACCCGGCCGAGTTGGAGCCCGAAGTGGCCCTCGCGGCGCAGGGCCCCGACGACGAGCAGATCGGCGTCGGCCGCGGCGTCGAGCAGCACCGTGCGGGCGGGGCCCTCCGCGGTGCGCCGGCGCAGCTCCACCGACGGATGGTCGACCGCGGCGTCGCGCAGCGCGGTCTCCAGGATCTCCACGGCCCGCTCCTCGTGGAGCCGGGCGGGTTCCCCGGCCATCTGGGGATGGTCGGTGCTCTCGTGTGCGGGGCAGCGCCAGGCCCGTACGGCCTCCAGGGCGGCCCCCCGCACCTGTGCCTCCCGGAAGGCGAAGCGCACGGCGGCGGAGCTGTGCGGCTCCTCGCCGATGCCCAGCACGATCCGCCCGTGGGTGCCCCGCCCGGCCTGGTTGTCGTGGCCCCCGCGCAGCACGATCACCGGGCAGTGGGCGCGGGCGGCGACCGCCAGGCTCACCGAGCCGAGGAGCAGCTCGGCGATGCCGCTGCGGCCGCGCGAGCCCAGCACCAGCGCGGTGGCGCTGTGCGCCTCGCGCAGCAGGGCGGGGACCGGCTCCTCGGGCAGCACCTCGGTGGAGACCTTCAGGTTCGCGTCGCGGCGGTGGGCCCGCTGGGCGGCGGCCTCGACGATGTCGTCGGCGAGCACCTGCTCCGAGGAGCGGCCGAGGCCCTGGGCGAGCGAGGCACCTTCGTACCGCTCCCACAGCGAGGCGTACACCAGCCGCAGCGGGAGCCCGTACAGGGCGGCCTCGTCCACCGCCCAGTCGACGGCGCGCAGGCTGGGCTCGCTGCCGTCGACACCCACGGCGTAGGGCAGTTCCACGGCCGTCACCTTCCTTCGCGGAAGTCGGAGCCGAAGTCGAACACGATGCGGGCCTTGACCTCGCCGCGCAGCACCTCGTCGATCGACTCGTTGACGGAGGCGAGCGGCCGCGACTCGCGGACGACCTTGGTACGGCCCGCCGCGTGCAGTTGGAAGACCTCCGCGAGGTCCTGCCGGGTGCCGACGATGGAGCCGATCACGGAGGTACCGCCCAGCACGGTGTCGAAGATCGGGACCTGGATGGTGCCGTGCGCGGGCAGGGCGACCATGACGAGCTTCCCGCCGCGCCGCAGCCCGGAGTGGACGGCGGCGAACGCGGCCTCGTTCACGGCGAGCGCGATGGCGGCGTGCGCCCCGCCGTGCTGCTTCAGCACCGCGCCCACGTCTTCCTTGCGGGCGTCGATGATGATGTCGGCGCCCAGTTCGGCGGCGAGGGCGAGCTTCTCGTCGGTGACGTCGATGGCCGCCACGGTGGCCCCGGCGATCTTCGCGTACTGCAGCGCCAGGTGACCGAGACCGCCGACGCCGGAGATCGCGACGAGCTGGGTGGGCCGGACGCCGGCGACCTTGAGCGCCTTGTAGGTGGTGACGCCCGCGCAGGTCAGCGGCGCCGCGTCGAGCGGGTCGACGCCGTCGGGCACCGGCTGGGCGAAGTCGGCCCAGGCGAGCATCTTCTCGGCGTACCCGCCGTCGCAGCCGTACCCGGTGTTGATCTGCTGCTCGCACAGCGTCTCCCAGCCGGACAGGCAGTGCTCGCAGCGTCCGCAGGCCTTGCCCAGCCAGGGCACGGCGACGCGCTGTCCGACGGCGAGGTGGGTGACACCGTCGCCGAGCTGCTCGACGATGCCGACACCCTCGTGGCCGGGGACGAACGGCGGGCTCGGCTTGACCGGCCAGTCGCCGTGCGCGGCGTGGATGTCGGTGTGGCACAGCCCGGAGGCCTCCAGCCGGACGCGGACCTGGCCGGGGCCGGGCTCCGGGTCGGGGCGCTCCTCGATGACCAGGGGCTCACCGAATGCTCGGACGACTGCTGCCTTCATGGTCTGTCTTCTCCTCTGTGTGCCGGGGCTCAGTCGTGCGGGACGACGGCGACGGGGGCGGTGGCGTGGTGCAGTACGCCGTGAGTGACGGGCCCGACGGGGGTGCCGAGCGCCGTGCGGCGCAGCCGGCGGCCGACGACGACCAGGGAGGCGTCGACGGAGGCGTCCGCCAGGAAGTTGGCGGCCCGGCCGGGCCGGGACTCCTCGGTGACCTCGACGGAGGGGTACTTCTGCCGCCAGGGGGCGAGTACGTCGGTCAGGGCGGCCGACTGCTGCCGGGCCAGCTCGGCGTGCAGGTCGAGGTCCGCGGACATGCCGTAGGTGTAGTAGGGCGGGAGGTTCCATCCGTACACCGCGCGCAGTGCGGTCGCACGGCGGGCGGCGGCCTCGAAGGCGAACGCGGTCACGGTCTCGTCGGGGCTGTCGATGTCGATCCCGAGGACGACGGGCCGGTAGCGGGTGGCCGCGGACGGAATCCCCGCCGGGTCCATGACGTGCTCGTCGGCGGCCTGCTCACCGGCCCGGACGAAGACGACGGGGCGCTCGGCGCGGGCCACGACGGCGTGGCCGACGGAGCCGACCAGGAAGCCGGCGAGACCGCTCAGGCCCCGGGAGCCGAGGACGAGCAGTTCCGCGTCCTTCGCCGCGTCGATCAGCATGTCGCTCGGGCGGCCGCTGAGCCGCTCCACGGCGACCTCGAGACCGGGATGCCGCAGCCTGAGACCTTCGGCGGCCTCGCGGGGCACCCGGTCGGTCCACTGCTGCCGCGTCTCGACGCCGAGCAGCGGAGCCTGGGCCATGGGTTCGGGTACGGCCTCCCAGACCTGGACCAGCTTCAGCGGCAGGGCGCGGAGCATGGCCTCCCGAGCCCCCCATTCGGCGGCGGCCCGGCTTTCCGGCGAACCGTCGAGACCTGCGATGACGGTGCGAGACATGATGCCTACCTCCTGGTCAGGGGTGCTGATTCCAGACTCGGGGCAGTGGCGATGATCCGGCAGGGGCCGCTGGTCCTCCTGAGGGGCCAACCGGCCCTGTGTTCGCCTGAACGTGGCCGGACGCGGTTGCGCGAGGCCCGGTGCGAGACCCCGCGCAGCCCTCCCGCTCTCCATGGAACCGAGCCGCGGCGCACCCGGACGGCCCGGCCGGGCCCGCGATCGCCGAGCCTCGGCAGTGTCCACCGTGGCAGCCCCTGAAGCAGACCGCAGGATGCCGAACGTCCGTTTTCCCGAGCCGAACGGCCCTGGACGAGGGCCAGTTGGGGCAGTGCCGCGTGCACACGAGGAGCACGCCGCCCTGGGGCCCGGTCGGCCCCTCGCGATCCTGCGCACGCTCGTAGATCCTGGTCTCCCGACCCGTGATCCGGGCGGCGGACGGCGAGAGGAGAGCCATGGCCTTGCGCGCGGGCGGGCACGCCTCGCCATGGCGGCGCCTGACGCCCGGGCTGGTCGCACTGGCCGGCTACCGCCGCGCCTGGCTGCGCGGCGACCTGCTCGCCGGGGTCACCGTGGCCGCGTATCTCGTCCCGCAGGTCATGGCCTACGCGGGCGTGGCCGGGCTGCCGCCGGTCGCCGGGCTGTGGGCGATCCTGCCCGCGCTCGTCCTCTACGCCGTGCTCGGCTCGTCCCGGCTGCTGTCGGTGGGCCCCGAGTCCACGACCGCGCTGATGACGGCCACCGTGGTGGGTCCGCTCGCCGCCGGAGACCCGGAACGGTATGCCGTCCTGGCGGCGGCCCTCGCCGTCGCCGTCGGACTGCTGTGCGTGGCGGCGTGGGCGGCCCGGCTCGGCTTTCTCGCGGACCTGCTCTCGCGTCCCGTACTGGTCGGCTACCTGGCAGGCGTCGCGCTGATCATGATGGTCGACCAGCTGCCCCGGCTGACCGGCGTGCACACGACCGGAGCGGAGTTCTTCCCGCAGCTGTGGTCCTTCCTGCGGCACCTGCCGGACGTCCACCCCGCGACCGTCGTCCTCGCCGCGGCCGCGCTGGCCTTCCTGTTCATCGTGCCCCGATTCTTCCGTGCCGTGCCCGGACCGCTGCTCGCGGTCGTGCTCGGTACGGCGGCGGTGGTGGCCTTCGACCTCGACGGGCGGCACGGCATCCAGGTGATCGGCGACGTCCCCTCGGGGCTGCCCGGTTTCGCCCTTCCCGACCTGGGCGAGCTGCCGCGGCTGCTGCTCCCCGCCCTGGGCGTCCTCATCGTCGCCTACACCGACTTCATCCTCACCGCACGGGCCTTCACCGGCCGCCCCGGCGAGGGCGCCCGGCTCGACGCCAACCAGGAGTTCCTCGCCCTGGGCGCCGCCAACCTGGGCGCGGGCGTGCTGCACGGCTTCCCGGTGAGCAGCAGTGCCAGCCGGACCGCGCTGGCCTCGTCGGCGGGGGCCCGCAGCCAGGCGTACTCGCTGGTCGCCTGCGCCGCCGTCCTCGCGGTCCTGCTCTTTCTCAGCCCGCTGCTGTCCCGCACCCCGTCGGCGGTGCTGGGCGCGCTCGTCGTGTACGCCGCGGTCCGCATGATCGACCTGGCCGGCTTCCGCCGCCTCGCCGCGTTCCGCCGCCGCGAACTCCTGCTCGCCTTCGGCTGCCTGGCCGGGGTACTGGTCCTGGACATCCTCTACGGCGTCCTGGTGGCCGTCGGCCTGTCGGTGGCCGAGCTGCTGGCGCGGGTGGCCCGCCCGCACGACGCTGTGGAGGGGCTGGTCCCCGGGGTGGCCGGCATGCACGACGTCGACGACTACCCGCGAGCGCGCACCATCCCGGGCCTGCTCGTCTACCGCTACGACTCGCCGCTCTTCTTCGCCAACGCCGAGGACTTCCGGCGCCGCGCGCTGGCCGCCGTGGACGAACAGACCGACCGCGTCCGCTGGTTCGTCCTCAACACCGAGGCCAATGTGGAGGTCGACATCACGGCCCTGGACGCGGTCGAGTCGCTCCGCGCCGAACTGGCCCGACGCGGCGTCGTGTTCGCCTTCGCCCGCGTCAAGCAGGAACTGCAGGAGGACCTCGACGCCTACGGCCTGACGCGGTCGGTCGGGGACGACCTGATCTTCCCGACGCTGCCGACGGCCGTGGCGGCGTACCGCCGATGGGTCGCGTCGAACCGGTCGTAAAATGAGGAAAGCGGACACATAGGCGCGGCCGCTGTTTGGCGTGCTCCGGAGGACCTTCGGCCCTCCGCCCCGCCGCCCCGGCGGCCGTCCGGCCGGTGTGCGGGGCCGGGTGGCCCCTGGCGGGTGACGGCCGTCGGGCACACGCTGGAAGTGGCAGGTCCGTACTAGCGAAGAGGGCCGTCATGAACACTTCGCCCAGTTCCACGATGTTGCACGTGCTGTCGGCCGACGGCCGCGACCGCCTGATGCGGCTCGCCCGGGAGGTGTCGTTCCCCCAGGGGGCGCGCATCTTCGAGGAGGGCCGGTCGGCCGACCGGTTCTGGATCATCCGCACCGGCACGGTGGCCCTCGACATGCACGTCCCCGGACGCCGGGCGGCCGTCATCGACACGCTCGGACACAACGAACTCCTCGGCTGGTCCTGGCTGTTCGACCCGCACACCTGGCATCTCGGCGCCGAGGCGACGAGCCCGGTGCGCGCCTACGAGTTCGACGCCGCCGCCGTGCGCGCGCTGTGCCACGAGGACCCCGCGCTGGGCATGCAGGTGTCCCAGTGGGTGGGCGACGTTCTCGCCCAGCGGCTGCGGGCGGCGCGAACCAAGCTGCTGGACCTGTACGCCCCGTACGGAAGCGGTGACCCGCGATGACCTCGTCCCCGGACCGAAGCGAAGGAGCCCCCGTGCACGGCACCCCGCACATCGTGAGCGACGTGATGACCCCGACGGTCGCCGCCATCGGACGCGGGGCGCCCTTCAAGGAGATCGTGCGGGTCATGCAGGACTGGAAGGTCAGCGCGCTGCCCGTCCTGGAGGGCGAGGGCCGGGTCGTCGGTGTCGTGTCGGAGGCCGACCTGCTGCCCAAGGAGGAGTTCCGGGACAGCGACCCGGACCGCAGCACACAGCTGAAGCGCCTGGACGATCTCGCCAAGGCCGGCGCAGTGACCGCCGAGGAGCTGATGACGTCCCCGGCCCTCACCGTCCACGCGGGCGCGACCCTCGCGCAGGCAGCCCGGACCATGGCGCACGCCAAGGTCAAGCGGCTCCCGGTCGTCGACGAGCTGGGCATGCTCCAGGGCGTCGTCAGCCGCGGCGACCTCCTCAAGGTGTTCCTGCGCGACGACGAGGAGATCGCCGAGGAGGTCAGCAGGGAGGTCGTGGCGTACCTGTTCCCCTCTCCCGAGTCGAGCGTCCGGGCCGAGGTGAGCGACGGGGTGGTCACGCTCGTCGGGCACACCCGGGACACCTCCCTGGCGGCCGTGGCCGCACGCCTAGTGCGGGCCGTCGAGGGAGTGGTGGACGTGCGGTTCGACCTCACGGGCCCGCACGGCTCGCGGGAGCACGCCCACGCGCCCGCGGACCAACCGCCGTCCGCCACCTGACGTACATTCGGGAGCGAGACGACGTACGCCCGCGAAACCGAGGAACGAGGGTCGTCATGGCCGAGGCACGGATCTTCAGCGCGGAGAACCCCATCCGGGTCTTCCTGGTCGACGACCACGAGGTGGTAAGGCGCGGCCTGACCGATCTGCTGGACGCCGAGCCGGACATCACGGTGATCGGCGACGCGGGCACCGTCGGACACGCCCTGGTGCGCGGCCCGGCGCTGCGGCCGGACGTGGCCGTCCTCGACGTACGGCTGCCGGACGGCAACGGGATCACCGTCTGCCGGGAGCTGCGGGATCAGCTGCCCGAGCTGGTCTGTCTGATGCTGACGTCGTTCGACGACGAGGAAGCGCTGCTCGACGCGATCATGGCCGGAGCCGCCGGTTACGTACTCAAGCAGATCAAGGGCTCCGACCTGGTCGCGGCGGTCCGCACGGTCGCCTCGGGCCAGTCGATGCTGGACCCCGCGACGACCGCCCGGCTGATGCGCTCGCTGCGCACGGAACCCGTCGCGGAGCCGGCCCTCTCCCCCGAGCTGGCGAGCCTGTCGCCCCGCGAACGCGACATCCTCGCGTTGATCGGCGACGGTCTCACCAACCGGGAGATCGGCAAGCGGCTCTATCTCTCCGAGAAGACGGTGAAGAACCACATCTCCCGCCTGCTGGCCAAACTCGGCGTCCAGCGCCGGGTCCAGGCGGCGGTGCTCGCCAGCCAGCTCGACCAGCCGGGCCCCACGGATCACCCGGAGCGCTGAGCCGGACTGGCCCGCCGCCTTCTTCGCGGCCCTATGCCGTACGCCCGGCCACCAGCCACTTCGAGGGCAGCTCGATACGGCTGCCGTCGGCCGTGAACTCCGTGGTGATGAGCGGGAGTTCACCACTCGCCAGGATCGTGAGGCCCGCGGCGCGCACATAGTCGGGGACCGCGTCGTCGGCCACCTCGCCGGGTGCGATGCCGTGCCGGAAGACCGGCGCGAGCTTGGCCGGCGGCCCGTCGGGGCTCTGCGCCAGGCCCTTGAGGACGGGCCCTGCGGCTTCGGCCAGTTCGACGAGGAAGACCCGGCCGCGCTCCCCCGCCAGGGCCGCGAGACCGTTCACCAGCGGCTGCCGGTCGTCCGGCTCGCACTGGTGGAGCACTCCGCGCATGTACACGTTGGCGTCGCCGAGTTCGGCGTGCAGCGTCTCGGCGTCGGTCTTCTCGGCCCCGTCGAACAGCCGGTAGGCGGCCTGGCCCGCCCGGTCGGCGTGGCGGGCGTGGTCCAGCGCGGCGGCCGACAGGTCAGCGCCGACGACGCGCGGAAAGCGGTCGGCGAGGAAGCGGGTCTGTGTTCCGTTGCCGCAGCCGAAGTCGACGAACGGCAGGCCGGGAGCCGTCAAGTGCGGTTCGAACAGGGCGAGATGAACACCGACGGTCAGCGCCGGCTCCGCATCCCAGAAGACCGCCCCCGGTTCCTCGGGGGCCTCGCGCCAGAAGCCCTCCCAGGCCTCCCTGTACCGACTCGTCACGCTCATGCCCGCTCCCCAGGTTGCGCCGGCGGCCCGCCGGACGCGGCAGGCCAGATCGGTCTATCGCGCCCGGGGTGAGGCGACAAGCGGGACGCGCATTCCTTCACGGCTCATTCGACACGCGTACGCCGTTGTGCGCCCCCTGCGTCCCGAGCGCCCCCTTTGTCCCGGGCGCGGCGCGGCCTCAGAGGATGTGACACAGGCTCTCAGCGTCGCGGCAGGCTCAATTCGAACCACACGGTCTTGCCCGCGCTCGTCCGGCTGGTCCCCCACTCGCGGGCGAGCGTGCTCACGACCCGCAGGCCGCGCCCGAACTCGTCGGTGGGCCCGGCGCTGAGCAGGTTCGGCAACGTGTGGTCGCCGTCCGCCACCTCGCACAGCAGAGTGTCGCCACGCACCAGGCGCAGTTCGACCTGCCGGCCGTGCGCATGCCGCAGGGCGTTGGTGACCAGCTCGTCGGCCATCAGCACGGCGTGGTCGGCCACGGCGTTCAGACGCCACTCGTGGAGCTGTTCGCGGACGACCGCGCGGGCCCGGCCCGCCTCGGCCGGGTCGAGCGCGAACCGCCACTCGGCCACGTCCTGCGGCTCGATGCCGTTGAGCCGGGCCATCAGCAGGGCCACGTCGTCCTTGCGGCCGCCGCGGGTGCCCAGGGCGCGGATGATGGTGTCGCAGGCGGCGTCCATGGAGGCGGCCGGGTGGGCGGCGGACTCGCAGAGCGTGGCGAGGCCGACACCGATGTCCTCGCCGCGCACCTCGACCAGGCCGTCGGTGCACATCACCAGGCGGTCGCCGGGTGCCACCTTGATCCGTACGGCCTCGAAGGGCACGCCTCCGACGCCGATCGGCGCGCCGGTGGGCAGGTCGAGCAGATCGCTGTGGCCGTCCTCGGCGCGGACCAGCACGGGAGGGATGTGGCCCGCGTTGGCGAGGTGGAGTTCGCCGCCGATCGGGTCGTAGACCGCGTACAGGCAGGTGGCGAGGTAGTGCTCGCCGAGCCGCTGGGCGAGGTCGTCGAGGTTGCGCAGGAGCTGCGCGGGCGGCAGGTCGAGCGCCGCCATGGTCTGGACGGCGGTGCGCAACTGACCCATCATCGCGGCCGAGTTGAGGCCGTGGCCCATGACGTCGCCGACGACCAGGGCGGTGCGGGAGCCGGGCAGCTTGACGGAGTCGAACCAGTCGCCGCCGACCCGCCCGAGCAGCGTGCCGGGCAGATAGCGGGTGGCGATGTCGCAGCCGGCCATGCGCGGGGCGATGTGCGGCAGCATGCTGTCCTGGAGGGTCTCGGCGACGCTCTCCTGGTAGGTGTACATACGCGCGTTGTCGAGCACGAGCCCTGCGCGGGCGGCGAGTTCGGCGCCGGTGACACGGTCCATGTCGTTGAACTCGACGCGCTCCGGGTGACGCAGCAGGATCATGAATCCGAGCACCACGTTGCGGGCCTTCAGCGGGACGACCAGCATGGAGCGGCCGGTGATGAGAGGGCGGATGTCGCGCTTCTCGAACTGCGCGGCGATCATGTGGCCCATCTGCTCGCTGATGCGCGGCACGAGGACGGGCTCGCCGGTGGTCATGCACTGGAAGAACGGCGTGTGCGCGGGGAAGGGCATGGCCTCGCCGACCGGCACGACGTCGTCCCAGCGGCCGGGCTCGTCGGTGTGCTCCAGGGCGACCCGGTGCCACATGGTGGTCGTGTCGGGCACGCCGTCGGGGAACCCCTCGCCGGCGACGACCTGTTCGCGCAGGTAGGTGCCCGCGACGTCGGTGAAGCGCGGCACGACGGCCCGGCTGACCTCGACGATGGTCCGCGACAGGTCGAGCGAGGTGCCGATACAGCCGCTGACCTCGTTCAGGAATTCCAGGCGCTCGCGTACGGCGACGTACTCGAGGTCCTCGCGCTCGTCGTCCTCCGCCGCCCGGGGCACGGGCACGCCCAGGGCCACCGCCCGGGCCGCCCGTTCGCGGCGGGCCTTGCGCTCGGCGCGCCGCGGCACACCCCAGTCGGGGGTGACGGGAACCCGGTCGTTCTGGCTGAACTCCAGGACGGGATAGCCCAGTTCGAGGACCTGGCCAACGATGCGGGCGCTCTCGCCGACGCTCATGCTGGGCAGGATCTCGGGGAGCCTGCGGGCGAGCTCATCGGCGCCGGGGAAGTCGGTGTGCAGGGCGAAGCCGGGCGCGATGCGCTCCACGGCCGGGTGCTCGACGTCGTCGGCCTCATGGTGCAGCGCGCCCGCGTCGGCGGCCAGCACCAGCAGCCGCTCCTGTCCCGGCCCCACCAGCGGGTACGCCCACCACAGGACGTCCACGCGGCCGGGGCCGTCCACGGTGAGCCGGGCGCGGCCCGCCGCCGGGTAGGAGAGGCGTCCGTCGAGGGAGGACTCCAGGCCGGGGCCGAGTCCGTCGTATGCCGCGTACGACCCGTAGGGGGTCGTGTCCTCGTCGTCGGGGAGCGCTCCGGAGACGGGGAGCAGATCGACGGCGGGGCGGCCCACCGCGTCCTCCCTGGGGGCGCCGAACAGCCGCCTGGCGCCGGTGCTCCAGTGGGAGACGAGACCCTCGCGGTCCACGACGACCACGGCGAGCGGGATACGTCCGGCGGCAGCGTGATCCGCCGCACCGGTCCCGGCGGTCCGGCCGGAAGGTACGCCCGCTTCGGTGCCACGGTCGGTATGACTCTCCATGGCCCAGACCCCTTCTTCCCACGGCTCCGAAGATCTGTGCCGCCGCTACTACCGTACGGCGATGGCCGGTTGCGATGTGTGGCAATACGGGAATTGGACTCCCCAGTAGCCTCCGGCGCGCGCCGCCCGCCTTGATCCGCCGACGGGGCCTGCAGAGCCTGTGTCAGATGCTCTCAGTCCTCGTGCCCGAGTTGCAGATCGCGTTCCGTCCTGCCGCCCCCGGCCATCCGGAGCACGGTGGCCACCGGCGGGTATCCGGCCGCGATGACGGTGTACTCGCCGGAGGACAGGTCGACGAACCGGAACGTTCCGTCGGCGCCGGTGGTGAGCGTGTCCACCACGTTGCCCGCGGCGTCCAGAAGGGTCACGCGGGCGTCCTCGACGGGCCGTCCGCCACCGGCCCGCACGGTGCCGCGCAGCACGGCGCCGCCCGCGAGCTCGACGTCCTGGCGGGTCTCGCGGGCGGCCTGCACGGTGACGGGGAGCGCGGCCGGACGGAACGCCGGGGCGCTGGCCGCGAGGGTGTACTCGCCGGCCACCAACTCCGTGATGACATAGCCCCCTTCGCGCCCGCTGCGGGTGGTGGCGACGACCTCCCCGTGGACGTTGGTGAGCGTCACGGTGGCCTCGCGCACCGGGGCGCCCTCCGCCGTCTGCACGCTCCCGGCCAGGCGCCCGGCGCCACCGAGCACGACGTCCAGCTCGACCGGGCGTTCGCCGACGGTGACCGAGACGGCCTGCGGCTGGTGGCCCCCGGCCGCGGCGATCAGGACGTAGGACCCCGATCCCGGCGTGGACAGCGCGTACCGTCCGTCCTCGCCGCTGCCGCCCCGCCCGATCTGCGCTCCGGCGACGTCGATGAGGGTGAGCGCGGCGCGTGGCACGACGGTCCCGTCGGGGTGCTGCACCGTGCCACAGACGGGGATTCCGGCCGCGTACGACGAACGGGCCCCCGGGATCGGCACGGACGCGGCGGCTTCGGTCACGGTGTCGGCGGCGGGGGTGTGGTGGGACACCAGTGGTTTCTCCTTGAGGAAGAAGGCGATGAGCAGGCCCATGACGAGCACCGGCACGAGGTAGAGGAAGATCCGCGGCATGGCGTCGGCGTAGGCGCCGATGTAGTCGTCGCGCAGCGCGGCGGGCAACGCGCGCACGAGCTGCGGGGTGAGGGACTCGGCGTCCGGGAGACCGCCGCCCGCCCTCGGCGGGAGCCGGTCGGCGAGGGAGTCGGTGAGCCGGCCGGCGAACAGGGTGCCGAAGACGGCGGCGCCGACGCTGCCGCCGATCTGCCGGAAGTAGTTGTTGGCGCTGGTGGCCGTGCCGAGGTCGGCCGGGCGTACGGAGTTCTGCACGGCGAGCACCAGGACCGGCATCACCATGCCGATGCCGGCGCCCAGGACGGCCATCCAGATGCTGTAGTGCAGCCGGGGCGTGTCGACTTCGAGGCGGGACAGGAGCCACATGCCGAGGGCGGAGAGGGCGCCGCCGAGGACCGGGAAGACCTTGTAGCGGCCGGTGTGGCTGATGAGCTGCCCGGAGATGACGGACGCGCCGACGATGCCGCCCATCATGGGGAGCATCAGCAGCCCTGACTCGGTCGCGCTCGCGCCGTCGACCATCTGGAGAAACGTCGGCAGGTAACTGGCGGCGCCGAACAGCGCGATGCCGATCACCAGCCCCACCAGCGCGCTGACGTTGAAGACGCCGTCCCTGAACAGTCGCAGCGGGATGAGGGGTTCGGCCGCGTAGTGCTCGACGACCAGGAAGAGGACCGTCGCGACGAGGGCGCCCGCACCAAGCCCCAGGATGACCCGCGAACGCCACGCGTACTCGGTGCCGCCCCAACTGGTCAGCAGGACCAGACAGGTTGACGCGGTGGCGAGCAGCAGCACACCGAGGACGTCGAGGCGCCCCCGGGCGGCGGGCTTCGGGAGCTTCAGTACGGCGGTGATGACGAGCAGGGTCACCAGGCCGAAGGGCACATTGACGTAGAAGCACCACCGCCACGTGAGGTGGTCGGTGAAGTAGCCGCCGAGGAGCGGTCCCGCGACCGAGGCGAGGCCGAAGGCGGCACCGATCAGACCCATGAAGCGGCCGCGTTCGCGGGGCGGCACGATGTCGGCGATGATCGCCTGCACACCGATCATGAGGCCGCCCGCGCCAACGCCCTGCACCGCACGGAAGGCGATGAGCTCGTCCATGGTGCGCGACCAGCCGGCGAGGGCCGAGCCGATGACGAAGACGGCGATCGCGAACTGGAAGACGCCCTTGCGGCCGAAGAGGTCGCCGAGCTTGCCGTAGACGGGGAGTCCGACGGTGGAGGTGAGCAGATAGGCGGTGATCGCCCAGGACATTCTGTCCAGGCCGTGCAACTCCCCGACGATCTTCGGGAGCGCGGTGGCGACGATCATCTGGTCCAGGGCGGCGAGCAGCAGCGCGAGCATGAGGCCGACGAAGACCAACCGCACCCGGCGCGGGCCGAGTTCGACGGACGCGGATGCGGGCGGAGCGGGGTCCTGCGGGGACGCGACGGCCGGTTCGTCCTGCACCAGAGTGATCCCGCCCACGTACCGCTCCCCTCGTCGCACCTGCTGCACGAATCCCGCATTACGCGACAACTGCGAGTAAGTGCGACGAGTTACGGCACAGAGCCCCGCCGGACGGAGATCCACTCGAACCGGTGAGCGCGCCAACGCGCCCTCACCGGCTGCCTCTTGGGTTGCTTCCCGGGCTACTTCTCCATCTCGGCGGCGAGCTTGGCGAGCAGCGCGTCGTAGATCCGGGAGAGACCCTTGGGCGCGAACGTCCGCTCGAAGAAGCCGCCGACGCCGCCGGCGCCGTCCCACACGGTGGTCACGACGACGCGGGACTTGCCCTCGCCGGCCGGGGTGACACGCCAGGTGGTGACCATCGAGGAGTTGCGGTCCTTCTCGACGAGCTCGCCGTCGGTCGGCTCGCTGACCTCGAACAGGCAGTCGCGGATGCGCTTGCTGGTGGCCTGGAGCTTCCAGTGGACGAGGGTGCCCTCGCCGTCGCCGCCCTCGCGCACCTCGTACTCGCTGAAGTGCTCGGGCAGCAGCTTCTCGCGCGTTCCGCTGTAGTCGGCGAGGGCGTCGAACACCTTCTCCGCGTCCGCTGAGACGACTCGCTCCGTGGTGGCCTCGACCTGCGCCATTACGTTCCTCCAGCACCTGGGTTCTCGGGGTGGGGGCAAGCCAACCACCCCCCGGCCCGGCCCCCCAAATCGGGGTGCCCGAAGCGATCGGACGGCGATCGCAAGACGACCGCGGGGCGACCGGAGGACGACCGGACGGCGATCGAAAATGAGGGTCGCACGATCAAGGGAACATGTGTTCTATTCTGTGGTCAGTGCTACCGAGGAGGCCTCATGCGCTGGGAGAACCTCACAGCGGACCCCGCCGGGGATCCCGCCCGTGATGCCGCGCTGTTCGGCGCGGACGCGGTGACCACCCGGACCTTCGACACCCCGGAGTTCCGCGGGATCACCTTCCACGAGATCCGGGCCAGGTCGATCGTGAACCGCGTGCCGGGGGCGTCCCGCATGCCGTTCGAGTGGACGGTGAACCCCTATCGGGGCTGCTCACACGCGTGCGTGTACTGCTTCGCACGCAACACCCACAGCTATCTCGACCTCGACACAGGGCTCGACTTCGACTCCCAGATCGTGGTGAAGGTCAACGCACCCGAGCTGCTGCGCCGCCAGCTGGGCTCGCGCCGCTGGCTCGGCGAGCACATCGCGATGGGCACCAACGTCGACTGCTACCAGCGCGCGGAGGGCCGCTACCGGCTGATGCCCGGCATCATCGCGGCCCTGCACGACCACGCGAACCCCTTCTCGATCCTGACGAAGGGCACGCTGATCCTGCGCGACCTCGACCTCCTGAAGCAGGCCTCGGAGGTCACCGACGTCGGGATCTCCGTCTCCGTCGGCTTCACCGACACCGAGCTGTGGCGCACCGTCGAGCCGGGCACGCCCGCGCCGGAACGCCGCCTGGAGGCCGTACGCACCCTGTCGGAGCACGGCATCGACTGCGGGGTCCTGATGGCCCCCGTGATCCCCTTCCTCGGCGACCACCCCACCCAGCTGCGCGCCACCGTACGGGCCATCGCGGCCTCCGGCGCGACCTCGGTGACCCCGCTCGTGCTGCATCTGCGCCCCGGCGCCCGCGAGTGGTTCATGGCCTGGCTGGAGCACCATCACCCCTATCTGGTGCGCCGTTACGAGCGGCTGTACGCGGAGGGCGCGTACGCCCCGAAGTGGTACCAGCGGCGGATCACCCGTCAGGTCCACGAACTGGCCCAGGAGTACGGCATCGGCCCCACGCGCGGGGGCATGCCGCGCAGGATCACCCCGCCCGAGCCCGTGCGACCGGCAGCGGCACCGGAGCCGACGCAGCTCACCCTGCTCTGAAGGCTTCACTCACGCTGCTCAGAGGGCCTTTGGACCCTCACCGGCGGCATCCGAGCGCATCGCCCGCCCCGATCGGGTCAACTCTGCTCAGAACCAGTTCCTCCGGGTGGCCTTTCCGGAACGATGCGGCGAAGGCCGTGGTGTGCACGGCTCAACACCCTCCGTCCCGGGAGGCCTCATGAAAACAAGAGCAGCCGCACTCTGCGGTGCCGCAGCGGCGTTGGCCGCGATGGTGATCGCGGTCCCGGCCGACGCGAGCGCGGGCCCCGCGACCGCGTCGGGCACCGCCCCCTCGGTCCGCACCGCGAAGGTGACCTGGAAGAAGTGCGGCACCACGGCCTACCCGACGTTGCAGTGCGCGTCGTTGAAGGTGCCGCTCGACCACTTCGACCCCTACAGCCGGCGCATCACGCTCGCACTGTCGCGCGTTCCGCACACCGCGAAGACGTACCAAGGTCCGCTGCTGGTGAACCCGGGCGGACCCGGCGCGAGCGGACTCACGCTCGCCGGTTTCGTGGCGTCCTCGCTGCCCAAGGCGGTGGCAGCGCAGTACGACGTCATCGGCTTCGACCCGCGCGGCGTGGGCAAGAGCAAGCCCGCGCTCGTCTGCAAGGCCGGCCACTTCAACCCGGTGCGCCCGGACACCCTGCCGCTCACCCACGCCCTGGAGAAGGCGAACCTCAAGCGGGCCAAGGCCTTCGCCGCCGCGTGCGGGACCAAGTACAAGGACGTCCTGCCGTACATCGACACGGTCAGCGCGGTCCGTGACATGGACTCGATCCGGCACGCGCTCGGCGCCGAGACGATCAGCTACTTCGGGTACTCGTACGGCACCTACCTGGGCGCCGTGTACGCGAAGCTGTTCCCCGACCGCGTCCGCCGCCTGGTGCTCGACTCGATCGTCGACCCCACCGGTGCCTGGTACGACGACAACATGCAGCAGGACCACGCCTTCAACGACCGCCATATGGCGTTCATGGCGTGGGTCGCCAAGTACAACAGGACGTACAAGCTGGGCACCGATCCCGCCAAGGTCGAGGCCAAGTGGTACGCGATGCGTGCGGCGCTCGCCAAGAAGCCCGCGCAGAAGAAGGTGGGCGCCTCCGAGCTGGAGGACACCTACATCCCCGGCGGCTACTACAACGGCTACTGGCCCTACCTCGCGGCGGCGTTCGCGGCTTATGTGAACGACAAGGACTCCGACCCGCTGGTCGAGGCGTACGAGAACTTCGGCGCCGTGGACGCCTCCGGTGACAACGGCTACAGCATCTACACCTCGGTGCAGTGCCGTGACGCGTCCTGGCCGCACGACTGGAACCAGTGGCGCGAGGACAACTGGGCGGTGTACGACAAGGCGCCGTTCATGGCGTGGAACAACGCCTGGTACAACGCGCCGTGCGCGTTCTGGCCGACGGACACCCTGGAGCCCGTGGACGTGTCCAACGACGAGCTGCCCCCGGCGCTGCTCTTCCAGGCCACCAATGACGCGGCCACTCCGTACGAGGGCGGTGTCGCCGTCCACCACCTGCTGCGCGACTCCAGTCTGGTCGTCGAACAGGGCGGCGGGAACCACGGGATCACGCTGAGCGGGAACGCCTGCCTGGACAAGTACCTGGCGGCGTATCTGAAGGACGGCAAGGTGCCGCGCAGCGGCGGCGAGGTCGACGCGGTGTGCAAGAAGCGGCCCGACCCGAAGCCGCTGGGCGCGAAGGCGGCCTCCGGCTCCTCGCACGGCTCGACCCTGCACGGGCTGCTCGGCTTCCGCGGCTGAACCCGGTCGGGCAGGAGGTGACGGCCCGTCGGGGGCGTTGTCAGTGCCATGGTCCACCATGGACGCATGAGTGAGCTGACCAGGATTCCCGCCCCCGACGGGGTCGCCCCCGCCGCCGCGTACACGCACGTCGTCATGGGCACGGGCCGCTTCGTCGCGGTCTCCGGCCAACTCGCGCTGGACGAGGACGGCAAGCTCGTGGGCGAGGGCGATCCGGCGGCGCAGGCCCGGCAGGTCTTCGAGAACCTGCGCCGCTGCCTGGCCGCCGCCGGGGCCGGCTTCGACGACGTCGTCAAACTCACCTTCTTCGTCACGGACATGGCCCACATGCCCGCCATCCGCGCAGCCCGCGACGCCCACATACCCGCCGACCGCCTCCCCGCCGCGTCGGCGGTCCAGGTCGCGGCGCTGGTCCGCCCCGAGTTCCTGATGGAGATCGAGGCGTACGCGGTGATCGGCGGGTGAGCGGTCTCCGCGTCCGGGAGATGACCCTGGCCGACTGCGACCGGGTCGCCGGACCGCGCGCCAAGGGCTAAAACCCCCGTTGTACGCGGCGACGACGTCGGCCGGGCCTGCCACGGCCCCTACCGGGACGGTGAAGTCCGCACCGGGGACGCCGAGTTGTACGCCATCTACGTCCGCCCCGATCAGGTCGGCGCCGGGGTGGGGCAGGCTCTGCTGCGGGAGTCGACCGGCCGGTGCGCCGGGGCCGGGCGTCCGCGGATGCTGCTGTGGGTGCTGAAGGGGAACGCCGACGCGCGGCGCTTCTACGAGCGGGCCGGGTTCCGTCCCGACGGGGCCGAGGAACCGTTCGAGGTGGAAGGGGTCTCGGTGCCCGAGGTGCGGTACGCCCGGACGCTGGACCGCGACACACGCTGCTGAGCTACGACGTGGGGAGCCGCGCCAGCGCGTGGACCGCCGCCTCCGCGAGGGCCGGGTGCGCGAGGGCCCCGGTCAGGACGGGTCGCGCGCGGGGATCGCCCATCGCGCCCAGCCCCTCGATGCAGGCGAGCGCGACCCTGCGGTACGGGTCGTGCGGGTGCAGCCGCCGCTCCAGCGTGGTGATCAGGGCGGGCACGGCCTCGGGGGCGCGCAGTTCGGCCAGCAGCCGTACCGGGTGGAGCGCGTAGGCGACCCGGAGTTCGTTGGTGGCGAGCGCGGCCGCGGCGCGGGCGGTGCGCGGATCGCCGAGCCGGGCCAGGGCGTGCGCGGCGGACGCGCAGCGCTGCGGGTCGCGGTGGTTGAGCAGCAGGACGAGCGCCTCGAAGGCCCGCCGGTCCCCGGCGACCCCCAGCCGGAAGGCGACCAGTTCCCTGGCCCACAGGGGCTGCCCGGGCGCGGTCAGCGCGGCCGCCAGTTCATCGAGGTCGCCGCTCGCCACGAGCCGCTCGTACGCCGCCGAGCCCCCCGCCTCGCGCCGTAAACGCTCCGTGAGTGATCGCAACTCCTCGTCCATGCCGCGAGCCTAGAGCCGTGCTTGAGCGGCGGGGACGTACATCACAAACTCGGGGGGTGGCGTGCTCGTTACTGGCGGGTTAAGCTCAGACGAGCGAGTTACCCACTCGTGTCTTACTCGCGGTGGCCTGGTGACGCAGCCATCGGGAGAGCAGTCGGTTCGGTACTTCAGGTACCTCAGTACGACATGGCCTGGGACAGGGCCGGTCGATCTCCACCGTTCCTCGGACGCATGTGCTTCGCGTCCCCGGACGGCGCCGGGCGTGTGCGCCAGTCAGCCCGGCAACACCCGCATCTGCCGCACTCCGTGCGCCCGTTGGCGTACCTCCGTGCGTACCTCAGTCGTCACCCTCTTCCTGGAGTCCCGCGATGGCCGCTCCCCTGTCCGACCCCTCCGCGTCCCCGTTGAAGACCGTCGCCGTCATCGGCCTCGGCACCATGGGCACCGGCATCACCGAGGTCCTGGCTCGCGCCGGTCGCGAAGTCATCGGCATCGACATCAGCGAGGCCGCGGCCGCCCAGGCGGTCGCCTCGCTCGAAACCTCCACCGCCCGCGCCGTGCAGCGCGGCCGTCTCACGGAGCAGGAGCGCGACGACGCCCTGGCCCGCTTCCGGACCTTCACCGATCTTCGGGCGGCGGCCGACGCCGACCTGGTCATCGAGGTGGTCCCGGAGTCGTACGAGATCAAGCAGCAGGTCTTCCGCGCGCTGGACGCCGTCGTGCGGCCGGAGACGATCCTCGCGACCGGCACCAACGCCCTCTCGGTCACGCGTCTGGCGGCCGACTCGGCCCGTCCGGAGCGGGTGCTCGGACTGCACTTCTTCAACCCGGCCCCGGCGATGAAGCTGGTCGAGGTCGTCTCGTCGGTGCTGACCGCGCCCGCGGCCGTCGCCGCGGTCACCGATCTCGCCCTGGACCTCGGCAAGGAGCCCGTCGCGGTCGGCGACCGCCCCGGTTTCGTCGCGGACGGGCTGCTGTTCGGCTACCTCAACCAGGCAGCGGCGATGTACGAGGCCAAGTACGCCTCCCGCGAGGACATCGACGCCGCGATGAAGCTCGGCTGCGGCCTGCCGATGGGCCCGCTCGCCCTGCTCGACCTGATCGGCATCGACACCGCGCGCACGGTCCTGGAGGCCATGTACGCCGAGTCGCACGACCGCCTGCACGCCCCCGCGCCCATCCTCAAGCAGCTCAGCGAGGCGGGCCTGACCGGCCGCAAGTCGGGGCGCGGCTTCTACACGTACGAGGCCCCCGGCAGCACCACCGTCGTGCGGGACGCGCTGACGCCGCTGGAGGGTGCGGCCCTGGCCGAGGGACGCACCATCCGCTCGGTCGGCGTCGCGGGCTCCGGCACGATGGCGTCCGGCATCGCGGAGGTCTTCGCGAAGGCCGGGTACGAGGTGGTCCTCGCCGCCCGCAGCGAGGAGAAGGCGCAGGCCGCCAAGGCCCGCATCGGCAAGTCGCTGGCGCGCTCCGTCGACAAGGGCCGGATGACCGCCGAGGCCGCCGCGGGAACCCTGGACCTGATCACCCCGGCCGGCTCCTACGACGCCTTCGCCGAGGTCGACCTGGCCCTGGAGGCCGTCGCCGAGGACCTGGAGGTCAAGCAGCAGCTGTTCGCCGCGTTCGACAAGGTCTGCAAGCCCGGCGCGATCCTCGCCACCACCACCTCCTCGCTGCCCGTCGTGGCCTGCGCCCGCGCCACCTCGCGCCCGCAGGACGTGATCGGCATGCACTTCTTCAACCCGGCCCCGGCGATGAAGCTGGTCGAGGTCGTGCGGACCGTGCTGACGGCGGACGACGTGCACGCCACCGTCCGCGAGGTCTGCGCCAAGATCCGCAAGCACCCGGTGGACTGCGGCGACCGCGCCGGTTTCATCGTGAACGCGCTGCTGTTCCCGTACCTGAACAACGCCATCAAGATGGTGCAGGAGCACTACGCGACGCTCGACGACATCGACGCCGCGATGAAGCTCGGTGGCGGCTACCCGATGGGCCCGTTCGAACTCCTCGACGTGGTCGGCCTGGACGTCTCGCTGGCCATCGAGAAGGTTCTGCACCGCGAGTTCCGCGACCCGGGCCTCGCCCCGGCGCCGCTCCTGGAGCACTTGGTGGCCGCGGGCTGCCTCGGCCGCAAGACGGGCCGCGGCTTCCGCGAATATGCCCGGCGCTGAGACCGGCGAGGACCGGCACACGGAGTCCGCCGACTGGGGCGGGCTCCTGGATCCGGGCGGCCATCTCCCGTCCGCCCTGCCCGCCGACCCCCCGCCCGCCAAGGGCGGGGGGACCCCCGGCCATGAGCGCTCTCCTGCGCACATGCAGTACGTTCGGGTCATGTCCCAGCCCGCCAAGTCCTCACGTACACCGGCTACGACCGACGCACCGGAAAGTGCCGCCGGCACACGCGCCGCCGCCCAGCGGCTCAAGATGCGCCGGGAGCTGGCGGCCGCGGCCATGGAGCTGTTCGCGACCAAGGGGTACGAGGCGACCACCGTCGACGAGATCGCCGCCCAGGCCGGTGTCGCACGGCGCACGTTCTTCCGCCACTTCCGCTCCAAGGAAGAGGCGATCTTCCCCGACCACGACGACACCCTGGTCCGCGCCGAGGCGGTGCTGAACGCGGCCCCCGCGCACGAGCACCCGCTCGACACCGTGTGCCGCGGCATCAAGGAAGTCATGAAGATGTACGCGGCCTCCCCGGCCGTGTCCGTCGAGCGCTACCGGCTCACGCGTGAGGTGCCCACCCTCCGCGAGCGCGAGATCGCCTCGGTCGCCCGCTACGAGCGCCTCTTCACCCGCTATCTCCTCGGCCACTTCGACGAGCACGCCCACGACGACGACGCGAACGACGACCCGCTGCTCGCGGAGGTCGCCGCGTCGGCCGTGGTCACGGCCCACAACCACGTACTGCGTCGCTGGCTGCGGGCCGGCGGACAGGGAGACGTGGAGGGCCAGCTCGACCACGCCTTCGCCATCGTGCAGCGCACGTTCGGCACGGGTATCGGGGTCGGGCGCGAGACCTCGCCCCGGCCGGCGCCCGCTTCCTCCTTCACCGAAGGGGATGTCCTGGTGACCGTCGCCCGGGTCGACGCCCCGTTGGACCAGGTCATGCGAACCATCGAGCAGGCCCTGCGGGAACGGTCGTAGCGACCTCCGTCTCAGAACCGCGGCTGCCGCCGCTTCTCCTCAAACGCCGGACGGGCTTTTGCCCCCGTCCGGCGTTTTTGCGTCGCCACCTGATCGATCATCGCTCACGTGTTACGTAAAGATTTCACCTGAGCGCAACTTCTGGCACTGCGTGCCTTGCGGGGTGACACGCGGTGCCATACGTTGATGTTGTCCGGGCGGCCGGCGTGCAGAGACCTTTCGTACGCCGGCTGTCCCCGCAACCAACTGGCTTGCGCGCCCGGACGCCTGCGTCACAGGCACCCTTCGCGCCACAAAGCGCTGCCGTAGCACCACCTTCGCCGAACCGACGGCAACCCTCACACCCACAGCAGCACACCGACGTGACCCTCAGCGTCTCCCCTCAAGACGCCTTTCGCCGGAGGCAACACCGTGAAGGAAATCCTGGACGCGATTCAGTCGCAGACCGCCACGTCTGCCGACTTCGCCGCTCTGCCGCTCCCCGAGTCGTACCGCGCGATCACCGTGCACAAGGACGAGACGGAGATGTTCACCGGGCTCGCCACCCGCGACAAGGACCCCCGCAAGTCGATCCACCTGGACGACGTGCCGGTGCCGGAGCTCGGCCCGGGCGAGGCCCTGGTGGCCGTCATGGCCTCCTCCGTGAACTACAACTCGGTCTGGACCTCGATCTTCGAGCCGATGTCGACCTTCGGCTTCCTGGAGCGCTACGGCAGGCTCAGCGAGCTCACCAAGCGCCACGACCTGCCCTACCACATCATCGGTTCCGACCTCGCGGGCGTCGTCCTGCGCACCGGCCCGGGCGTGAACTCCTGGAAGCCGGGTGACGAGGTCGTCGCGCACTGTCTGAGCGTCGAGCTGGAGTCCTCGGACGGCCACAACGACACGATGCTCGACCCCGAGCAGCGCATCTGGGGCTTCGAGACGAACTTCGGCGGCCTCGCCGAGATCGCGCTCGTCAAGTCCAACCAGCTGATGCCGAAGCCGGACCACCTCAGCTGGGAGGAGGCCGCCGCTCCGGGCCTGGTCAACTCCACCGCGTACCGCCAGCTGGTCTCCCGCAACGGCGCCGGCATGAAGCAGGGCGACAACGTGCTCATCTGGGGCGCGAGCGGCGGCCTCGGCTCGTACGCGACGCAGTTCGCGCTCGCCGGTGGCGCCAACCCCATCTGTGTCGTGAGCAGCGAGCAGAAGGCGGACATCTGCCGCGCGATGGGCGCCGAGGCGATCATCGACCGCAACGCCGAGGACTACAGGTTCTGGAAGGACGAGCACAACCAGGACCCGAAGGAGTGGAAGCGCTTCGGCAAGCGCATCCGCGAGCTGACCGGCGGCGAGGACGTGGACATCGTCTTCGAGCACCCGGGCCGCGAGACCTTCGGCGCCTCCGTGTACGTCACGCGCAAGGGCGGCACGATCGTCACCTGCGCCTCGACCTCGGGCTACAACCACGAGTACGACAACCGCTACCTGTGGATGTCCCTGAAGCGGATCATCGGCTCGCACTTCGCCAACTACCGCGAGGCCTGGGAGGCCAACCGGCTCATCGCGAAGGGCAAGATCCACCCGACCCTGTCCAAGGTGTACTCGCTGGAGGACACCGGCCAGGCCGCGTACGACGTGCACCGCAACCTCCACCAGGGCAAGGTCGGCGTGCTGGCGCTCGCGCCCGAGGAGGGCCTGGGCGTCCGCGACCACGAGAAGCGCGCCCAGCACATCGACGCCATCAACCGCTTCCGGAACATCTGAGGTCCGACTGATGACAGAGCGCCAGACCGCTCCTGCGCCGGAGGGCGCGCCGGCGTCGAAAGAGACGAAGACAAGGGAGCGCAGCGACCGCGGGCTGAGGAACGTCGACGCCGGCAACCAGCGCCCTCCGGCGCAGGAGCCAAAAGAAAGGGACCGGCCGTGGCTCATGCGGACCTATGCCGGTCACTCGACCGCCGAGGCGTCCAACGAGCTGTACCGGCGCAACCTCGCCAAGGGGCAGACGGGCCTCTCCGTGGCCTTCGACCTGCCGACGCAGACCGGCTACGACCCCGACCACATCCTCGCCCGCGGCGAGGTGGGCCGCGTCGGGGTCCCGGTCTCGCACCTCGGTGACATGCGCCGGCTGTTCCAGGACATCCCCCTGGAGCAGATGAACACCTCGATGACCATCAACGCCACCGCCATGTGGCTGCTGGCGCTCTATCAGGTCGTCGCCGAGGAGCAGGGCGCGGACGTCACCCAGCTCCAGGGCACGACCCAGAACGACATCGTGAAGGAGTACCTGTCGCGGGGCACGCACGTGTTCCCGCCGGGTCCCTCGCTCCGTCTGACGACGGACATGATCTGCTACACCGTCAACAACATGCCCAAGTGGAACCCGATCAACATCTGCAGCTACCACCTGCAGGAGGCGGGAGCCACCCCGGTCCAGGAGATCGCGTACGCGATGTCCACCGCGATCGCCGTCCTGGACGCGGTGTTCGCGTCCGGCCAGATCCGCGAGGACCAGAAGGGTGATGTGGTCGCGCGTATCTCCTTCTTCGTGAACGCGGGCGTCCGCTTCGTCGAGGAGATGTGCAAGATGCGGGCGTTCGGCCGCATCTGGGACAAGATCACGCGCGAGCGGTACGGCATCGAGAACCCCAAGCACCGGCGTTTCCGGTACGGCGTCCAGGTCAACTCCCTCGGTCTGACCGAGGCGCAGCCGGAGAACAACATCCAGCGGATCGTGCTGGAGATGCTGGCCGTGACCCTCTCCAAGGACGCACGCGCGCGTGCCGTCCAACTCCCGGCCTGGAACGAGGCGTTGGGCCTGCCCCGGCCCTGGGACCAGCAGTGGTCGCTGCGCATGCAGCAGGTGCTCGCCTACGAGAGCGACCTGCTGGAGTACGCGGACATCTTCGAGGGCTCGCACGTCATCGAGGCCAAGGTGGCCTCCCTGATGGAGGAGTCGCTCGCCGAGATCGACCGCATCCAGGAGATGGGCGGCGCGATGGCCGCCGTCGAGTCGGGCTACCTGAAGTCGCAGCTCGTCTCCTCGCACGCGCTGCGCCGGGCCCGGATCGAGGGCGGCGAGGAGAAGATCGTCGGCGTCAACATCTTCCAGTCGACCGAGCCGAACCCGCTGACGGCCGACCTGGACGCGGCGATCCAGACGGTCGACCCGGCGGTCGAGGCCCGTGTGGTCGGCGCGCTCAAGCACTGGCGCGACACCCGCTACCAGCCGCCCTTCAACCACCCGCGCCCGTGCAAGGCGCTGGAGAAGCTGAAGGAGGCCGCGCAGGGCACCGGCAACCTCATGGAGGCCACCCTGGAGTGCGCCCGCGCCGGGGTCACGACCGGCGAGTGGTCCGGCGCCCTGCGCGAGGTGTTCGGCGAGTTCCGGGCCCCCACCGGTGTCTCGTCGGCGCCCGTCGCCGTCACCGCCGAGGAGGGCACCGCGCTGGCCCTGGTCCGCCGCAAGGTGGAGCTGACCGCCAAGGAGATGGGCGTCGGCAAGCTCCGCTTCCTGGTGGGCAAGCCGGGCCTGGACGGGCACTCCAACGGCGCCGAGCAGATCGCCGTGCGGGCCCGCGACGCCGGGTTCGAGGTGGTCTACCAGGGCATCCGGCTCACCCCGGAGGAGATCGTGGCCGCGGCGCTCGCCGAGGACGTGCACGGCGTCGGCCTGTCCATCCTGTCCGGCTCGCACGCCCAGCTGGTGCCGGACGTGCTGGAACGGCTCCGTGTGGCCGGTGCCACAGACATCCCGGTGATCGCCGGTGGCATCATCCCGAATGGTGACGCCGAGCAGCTCCGGGCCGCCGGAGTCGCCGCGGTCTTCACCCCGAAGGACTTCGACATCACCGGAATCATCGGCCGCATCGTCGACGAGATCCGCAAAGCGAACAAGCTCGACCCCCTGGAGGTCCCCGCATGACCAGCCCCGTCAACCGCCTGCGTCCGCGGCGCTCCTGCCTGGCCGTGCCCGGCTCGAACCCCCGCTTCCTGGAGAAGGCCCAGGGCCTGGCCGCCGACCAGGTCTTCCTCGACCTGGAGGACGCGTGCGCGCCGCTCGCCAAGCCGGAGGCGCGGCACACCATCGTCAAGTTCCTCAACGAGGGTGACTGGACGGGCAAGACGCGGGTCGTGCGCGTCAACGACTGGACGACCGAGTGGACGTACCGCGATGTCGTCACGGTCGTCGAGGGCGCCGGACAGAACCTCGACTGCATCATGCTGCCGAAGGTCCAGGACGCCCAGCAGATCGTGGCCCTCGACCTGCTGCTGACGCAGATCGAGAAGACGATGGGCTTCGAGGTCGGCAAGATCGGCATCGAGGCGCAGATCGAGAACGCCCAGGGCCTGAACAACGTCAACGCGATCGCCACCGCTTCGCAGCGCGTGGAGACGATCATCTTCGGCCCGGCCGACTTCATGGCCTCCATCAACATGAAGTCCCTGGTCGTCGGCGAGCAGCCGCCCGGCTACGGCGCCGACGCGTACCACTACATCCTGATGGCCATCCTGATGGCCGCCCGCGCCAACAACCTCCAGGCGATCGACGGCCCCTACCTGCAGATCCGCAACCAGGACGGCTACAAGGCGGTCGCCCAGCGCGCCGCCGCGCTCGGCTTCGACGGCAAGTGGGTGCTGCACCCGGACCAGGTCGCCGCAGCCAACGAGATCTTCTCGCCGTCGCAGGAGGACTTCGACCACGCCGAGCTGATCCTGGACGCGTACGACTTCTACACGTCCGAGGCGGGCGGCAAGAAGGGCTCCGCGATGCTGGGCGACGAGATGATCGACGAGGCCAGCCGCAAGATGGCGCTCGTCATCTCGGGCAAGGGCCGGGCCGCCGGCATGCAGCGCACCAGCAAGTTCGAAGCCCCGGAGGCCTGAGCACCATGCAGTTCGGACGCACCTACGAGGAGTTCGAGGTCGGCGCGGTCTACAAGCACTGGCCCGGAAAAACGGTCACCGAGTACGACGACCACCTCTTCTGTCTGCTCACCATGAACCACCACCCGCTCCACATGGACACCAACTATGCGGAGAACACGACGGACTTCGGCAAGAACGTCGTCGTAGGCAACTACATCTACTCGCTGCTCCTCGGCATGTCCGTTCCGGACGTGTCGGGCAAGGCGATCGCCAACCTGGAGATCGAGTCGCTGCGTCACGTGGCGCCGACCTTCCACGGCGACACGATCTACGGCGAGACGACGGTCCTCGACAAGACGCCGTCGAGGTCGAAGAACGACCGCGGGATCGTCTACGTCGAGACCAAGGGCTACAAGCAGGACGGCACGCTGGTCTGCGTGTTCCGCCGCAAGGTGATGGTGCCGACCGAGACGTACATCAAGGAGCGCGGCGGCGAGCAGCCCGGCCGCCCCCAGCTCAAGGAGCAGGAGAAGTAGCCATGGCGCGACTCGCCCAGACCGCCGGTCTCACCGACGTCCAGCAGGAGATCCTCTCCACCGTCCGCGACTTCGTGGACAAGGAGATCATCCCGGTCGCGACCGAGCTGGAGCACCGCGACGAGTACCCCCAGCAGATCGTCGACGGGCTCAAGGAGTTGGGCCTCTTCGGCCTGATGATCCCCGAGGAGTACGGCGGTCTGGGCGAGTCCCTCCTGACGTACGCGCTGTGCGTCGAGGAGATCGCCCGCGGCTGGATGTCGGTCTCCGGCATCATCAACACGCACTTCATCGTGGCGTACATGCTCAAGCAGCACGGCACGCAGGAGCAGAAGGACTACTTCCTGCCGCGCATGGCGCTCGGCGAGGTGCGTGGCGCGTTCTCGATGTCGGAGCCGGCCCTCGGTTCGGACGTGTCCGCGATCTCCTCCAAGGCGGTCAAGGACGGCGACGAGTACGTCCTGAACGGTCAGAAGATGTGGCTGACGAACGGCGGCACGTCAACACTGGTGGCCGTTCTCGTCCGAAGTGATGAAGGACACCCCGAGGGCACGGCGCCCCACAAGTCGATGACGACCTTCCTCGTCGAGAAGGAGCCCGGCTTCGGAGAGGTCCGTCCCGGCCTCACCATTCCCGGGAAGATCGACAAGATGGGTTACAAGGGCGTCGACACGACCGAACTCATCATGGACGGACTGCGCATTCCGGCCAATCGTGTGCTCGGCGGGGTCACCGGCCGAGGGTTTTACCAAATGATGGACGGAGTCGAAGTCGGCCGCGTGAATGTGGCGGCACGTGGCTGCGGTGTCGCGCAGCGTGCTTTCGAACTGGGTGTCTCCTACGCCCAGCAACGTCACACTTTCGGCAAGGCGATCGCCCAGCACCAGGCCATTCAGTTCAAGCTGGCCGAGATGGCTACCAAGGTCGAGGCCGCGCATGCGATGATGGTGAATGCAGCACGCAAAAAGGACTCTGGCGAACGAAACGACCTCGAAGCAGGGATGGCGAAGTACCTCGCCTCCGAATACTGCAAGGAAGTAGTCGAGGACGCTTTCCGGATCCACGGGGGCTACGGCTTCTCGAAGGAGTACGAGATCGAGCGTCTCTACCGTGAGGCGCCGATGCTGCTGATCGGTGAAGGTACCGCCGAGATCCAGAAAATGATCATCGGTCGCAGGCTGCTCGAAGAGTATCGACTCCAGGGCTAGATGTCCCGGTTCGGGGTGTTTTCTTCGAGAAGAAGATCACACCCCGTCAACACTCTTCGGCCGTCGACTCCGCTTCCTGGCTTGCCCAGTTGTGGCCCACGACCGGTACGATCCCGGGAAAGCCGCCGTCCCCCGTCACAGCGCGGCATCATCCGCTACGAAGGTCATCCATGCCCCACAGCCAAACCTCTGCACCTCGCGACAGCCTGGCAGGCGTACGCCTCGCGCGCGGAGCATCGCCGTGGCTTCTCCCGACCGTCGCCACCGCAGCACTCAGCCTGGTCCGCGCGCGCCGCTCCGGCGCCGCCAAGGCCGTGGCCGTACCCGCCACCGCGCTCGCGGCGGGCATGCTGTGGTTCTTCCGCGACCCCGAGCGCGAGATCACTCAGGGCCGGGTCATCTCGCCCGCCGACGGTGTGGTGCAGAGCATCATGCCGTGGAAGGACGGACGCACCCGCGTCGCGATCTTCATGAGCCCGCTCAACGTCCACGTCAACCGCGCGCCGCTGTCCGGCACCGTGACGTCGGTCGAGCACATCCCGGGCGGGTTCGTTCCGGCGTTCAACAAGGAGAGCGAGAACAACGAGCGCGTTGTCTGGCACTTCGACACCGAGCTCGGCGACATCGAGATGATCCAGATCGCCGGGGCGGTCGCCCGTCGCATCGTGCCGTACATCCCGCAGGGAACCAAGGTCGAGCAGGGCGAGCGGATCGGCCTGATCCGCTTCGGCTCCCGCGTCGACATCTACCTCCCCGAGGGTGTCGAGGTCGATGTGGAGGTCGGTCAGAAGACCGTGGCTGGGGTGACTCGAATTGACCGTGATTGATCCTGAGACACAGGCCGGCTGGGTGCCGGAGGCCGCCGAGGACGACGAGGACGAGATGCCCCTCTCGCTCCGTCTCTCAATAGCGGACACCCTCACCCTCGGTAACGCCACGTGCGGCTTCATGGCGGTGTACTTCACCACCACGGGGATCCTCATCCCGCACCTGACGGGCAACGACGAGTCGACGGGCATGGCCCGCCACTCGGCCGCCACGGCGGTCATCCTGATGCTGTGCGCGGCGGTCTTCGACCTCTTCGACGGTCTGGTCGCCCGCAAGCTGCGCTCCTCCCCCATGGGCGCGGAACTGGACAACCTCTCCGACCTGATCAGCTTCGGTCTGGCCCCGGCGTACTTCGTCCTGGTCTACGGCATGGTCGCGGACGACGCGCACCAGAGAGTGGCCGCGGTGGGGGCCATCGTGGTCCTGCTGGCCGTCGTGCTCAGGCTGGCGAGATTCTCTTGTGTGACGGTTAAGGACGGCACCTTCCAGGGCATGCCCTCGCCGTTCGGCGCGCTGACCGTGGTCTCGATCGTGCTGCTGGAGCTGCCCTTCGTGGCGACGCTGCTGGCGATCATCGGCACCGCGTGGCTGATGGTGAGCCGGGTCGAGTACCCGAAGCCGCGGGGTCCGCTCGCGGTGGCGATGCTCTCCTGGATCGTCTCCGCGATGGGTCTGCTGGCGGCCTGGGCCTTCGACGCCCCCGGCGGCGCCCTGCTGCTCCAGACGGGCTGTGCGCTCCAGCTGGTGCTCGGCGCGGTGATCCCCCTCTTCGCCACGGCGCGGCGGGTGAACAACTTCCGCGACAACCGGCGTGAGGCGCGCGCGGCGCAGCTGCCGTAGCAGCGGTCGTACGACAGTCGAAGGGCCCCGAACCACCCGGTTCGGGGCCCTTCGCGTGTACGGGCCCTCAGCCGCCCGGTGTGTAGCCCTCGGCGACCGTCGACGCCCCCGCCTCGCGGACGACCGTCATGCCGCCCACGGCGCTCTTGTCGGGCCGCAGGATGATGCTCTGCTTCGAGGACGGGGCCTTCGGGTCGGTGAAGTCCTGGGTGACGCCGAAGCCAGGGTCGAAGGCGTTGATGGTCAGCAGCGCCCTGTCGACGCCCTCACGGGTGAGGTCCTTGCTGGTGCAGGCCTTCTTCAGGGCCTCGCCGAACGCGGAGGCCGCGGTCCAGCCCGCCACGATGCCGTTGTCGAGGGCGGCCTTCGGATAGGCCTTCCGGTAGTCGGCGACGAGCTGCTTCGCCTTGGGGGTGTCGGCGCCGATCGGCAGCGAGGGCGAGGCGACGTAGTAGTTCTTCATGAGGGCGGGGCCCGCCTCGGTGGCGAGCAGCTGCGGGGCGAACGCCGAGTTGTTGCCGATGATCGGCACGTCGAACTTCCCGGCCGCCGCGACCCCGACGAGGGAGGCCGCCTGGCGCGGGCCCGCGCTGATCACGATCGCCTTGACGCCGGCCTGCTTGAGGGCGGCGACCTGGGCGGTCATGTCGTTGTCGGTCGGTTTGATCTTCTGCTCGACGACGGTGAGCCCGGACTTCTTCGCCATGTACTTGGAGCCGGTCAGGGCGTTCTCGCCGTAGTCGCCCTCGAAGTAGACGTGCCCGATCTTGTCGCCCTTCTTGATCCCCTTCTCCTTCATCAGGAAGTCGACGGCGTTGATCGTCTCGACGTCGTACGTGGAGCCGATGACCCGGATGTACGGGCTGCCCAGCAGGGTGGCCGACCAGGCCTGCGGCAGCACCAGGCCCTTGTCCTGGCCGTCGATGCGCTGTTTGACGGCGGCCACGAAGGGCGAGCCGATGAACTGGGTGAAGCCCAGCACCTTCGGGGCCAGCTCGGTGTACCCGGAGACCGCCTTCTGCGGCTCGTAGCCGTGGTCGCGGACGGTGAGGGCCAGCTGATAGCCGCAGATGCCGCCGGCGGCGTTGGTCTGCTTCACATAGAGCTGCTGGGCCTGGGTGACGCTCTTGCCGAGGGTGGCGTAGACGCCGGTCATGTCGGTGAGGACGCCGAGGTTGATGGTCTTCCCGGAGATACCCTCGCCGGTCTTCAACCCGCCGGTGGCCTTGGTGCCCCCGCTGTCGTCGTCCTTGGCCTTGGAACTGCATCCGGCCAGCACGAGCAGGGCGGCCAGCGCCCCGGCAGCCACCCTGGCCGCATATGTCGTACTCATCGTTCCTCCCTTGGAAGCCCTGGAAGCTCTGGAAGCCCCGGACCCTTTGACAGCGGCCCTGGATCGGTCCTGACCCGGCGCCGGGCGGCCGCCCCGACCAGGCCACCGGGCAGGAAGAGCACCGCGGCCACGACTGCGGCGCCGTAGAGGTACCGGGCCGCCTCGCCCGGTGCGATGCCGCCCGTGCCGGGGTCGGAGACCAGCGGCAGGGCGTCGCTGTAGCGGGTCAGCAGCTGCGGCAGCAGGGAGACGAACACGGCTCCGACCACCGCCCCGGCCACCGAGCCGAGCCCGCCGATGACGATCATGGCGAGGTATTCCAGCGAGAGGGTCACACCGAAGTAGTCGGGCACCGTCCGCTGGAAGACCAAGGCGAGCAGGACCCCGGCGAGGCCCGCGTACATCGACGACAGGACGAAGACGGCGGCCCGGTAGCGGGCCACGGGCACGCCGATCACGCCGGCCGCGATCCGGTGGTCGCGGATCGCGTTCATGGCCCGGCCGGGTCTGCCCCGCAGCACCCCGCGGGCGAACAGTCCGCCGCCCAGGAGCAGCACCAGACCCGCGTACCAGAGCTTCTCGGCGGAGCCGAACGGCACGGCGGCGACGACGAGTTCGCGGTCGTCGAAGGTGAGGCCGAAGACGCTCAGCGGCGGTACGTCGCGGCCGTTGGAACCACCGGTCAGATCGTGCGCGTTGAACATCACGTGCTGGCCGATGAAGACGAGCGCGAGCGTCGCGATCCCCAGGTAGGCGCCGCTGAGCCGCCCCGCGATGGGGCTGAACAGGCCGCCCGCCACGCCCGAGACCAGCACGGCGAGGATCACCGCGAGCCAGGTCGGCAGCCCGAGCCCGGTCAGCCCGTCGCCGCCGTCCGCCGCGAACACGCAGTAGCCGTACGCCCCGACCGCGAGGAAGAAGGCATGGCCCATGGAGAGCTGGCCGGTGGCGCCGGTGAGGAGGTTGAGGCCGATCGCGCCGATCGCGGCGGCCATCGCGAACAGGCCCGCCAGGAGCCAGAAGCGGTCCACGTAGAACGGCAGGGCGAGCAGTACGACGGTGCCGGCGGCCCAGGCATAGGTGCGGGGCCGGGGACGGGGGCGGGCCGACCGCAGCGGCTTCGCCGGCTTCACCAGGGCTTCAGACACGGGCGAGCTCCTTGGTGCCGAACAGCCCGGCGGGGCGGACGAGCAGGATCGCGACCATGACCAGGTAGGGCGCGAGATCGCCGAGGCCGCGGCCCAGGAAGGTGAGGTCGCTCTGGTAGCCGGTCGCGAGGGACTCGGTGATCCCGACGACCAGGCCGCCGACCAGGGCGCCGGTGGTCGAGTCGAGTCCGCCGAGGATCGCGGCCGGGAACGCCTTCAGCGCGGTGAGCGAGGTGGCCCGCTCCAGGCCCGGCGTCGGGAAGACGGTGAGGAACAGCGCGGCGACGGCTGCGAGGCCGCCCGCGACCGCCCAGGCGCCGAGGGAGACCCGGCCCAGGCGTACGCCCATCAGGGCCGCGGTCTCCGGGCTCTCGGCGGCAGCACGCATCGCCACGCCCCAGGAGGTGTACCGGAAGGCCAGCAGGAACACGGTGATCAGCAGGGTCGCGGCGACGAACGCGGCGATCCGGGTGTGCGCGAGGGTGACCGGCCCGACGCTGAGCACGGCGTCGCCCCACGGGTCGCCGAGCGGCAGCACGTCCGTGCCGATGCGGCGGGTCAGTTCGGTGGTGAGCAGGATGTCGACGCCGATGGTGACGATGGCGAGGACGCTGTGGTCGTGGCCCCGGTACCGGCGCATGACCAGGAACTCCACGGCGGCCCCCACCAGGGCTGCGCCCACGATCCCGACGAGCAGCGCGGGCCAGAAGCCGATGTCGTCGTGGAGCGACGCCGTGATGTAGCCGCCGGCGAGCAGCAGCGAGGCGTGCGCGAAGTTCACGACCTCGGTGGCCCGGAAGATCACCACGAAGCCGAGCGCGATGAGGGCGTAGACGGAGCCCAACGAGACGCCGTTGAGGAGGAGTTCGACGAAGGTGCTCATGCCTCGGATTCCTCTCCGTCGGTGTGGCTTCGGTCGGTGTCGCGCTCGCCCAGGTAGGCCCGTACGACCGCCGGATCGTTCTGTACGTCGCCGGGGGTGCCGTCGGCGATCAGGCGCCCGAAGTCGAGTACGGTCACCGCGTCCGCGAGCCGCATCACCACCCCCATGTCGTGTTCGACCAGCACGATCGAGATGCCGAGGCTGTCGCGGACGCCCGCGACGACCGCGGCGGTGCGGCGCCGTTCGTCGGCGGTCATGCCCGCGACGGGCTCGTCCAGGAGCAGCAGGCGGGGCTCCATGCACAGGGCGCGGGCGAGTTCGGCGAGCTTCTGCTGCCCGTACGGCAACGAGCCCGCCGGGCGGTCGAGCTGGTCCTCCAGGCCGACGAACGCGGCGATCTCCCGGACGCGTGCGCGGTGGCGCCGCTCCTCCCGGGCCGCCGAGGGCAACCGCAGCCCGGCGGACAGGAACCCGGTGCGGGTCAGCCGGTGGCGGCCGAGCAGCAGGCTGTCCTCGACGGTGGCGTGCGGCGGCAGGGCGAGGTTCTGGAAGATCCGGGCGACGCCCAGCTCGGCGATGCGGTGCGGAGGCAGCCCGGTCAGGTCGTGCGCGCCGAAGCGGACACTGCCGGAGGCGGCCCGGACGACACCGGACAGCACGTTGAAACAGGTGGACTTGCCGGCGCCGTTGGGGCCGATCACTGCGTGCACGGTGCCGGGCCGGACGGTGAAGCTCACGGCGTCCAGGGCGGTGAGCCCGGCGAAGCGGACGGTCAACTGCCGTATCTCCAGCGGCGGGACGGCCGGCTTCCGGTCCATGGCCATGGGGCGCGTCACCCCTCCCACCGGGACAGCATCGGATGCGTGGCGCGAGCCCCGGAGGCGTCGGCCGCGGCGTCCTCGTCGACCACGCCGAGGTAGCGGCGGCGCACCTCGTCGGAGGCGGCGAGCTCCTGCGCCGGGCCGGACAGGGTCACTTCGCCCACCTCCAGGACGTATGCGCGCGATGCCAGCCGCAGCGCGAGGGCGGCGTTCTGCTCGACGAGGAGGACCGAGGTGCCCTGGGCGTTGATCTCCCGTACGGTCTCGGCGATCCGCGCGGCCATCAGCGGCGCGAGTCCGAGGGACGGCTCGTCGAGGAGCAGCAGCCGCGGGGCCGCCATCAGGGCGCGGGCGACCGCGAGCATCTGCTGCTCGCCGCCCGACAGGAGGGCGGCACGCTGCTGGGCGCGCTCGGCGAGGACGGGGAACAGGTCGTGCACGCGGTGCAGGGCGGCGGCCCGTTCCTTGCGCCCTCCTACGGCGCCGAGCGCGCCCGCCCGCAGATTGTCGGCGACCGTCATCCGGGCGAACACCCGCCGCCCTTCAGGCACTTGGGACACCCCGGCGGCCACCACCCGGTCCGGGGGGAGCCGGTCGAGGGGGCGGCCGTCGAGGCTGACGGTGCCGCCGGTCACCGCGCCGCCGTGGAAGGAGAGGGTCCGGGAGACCGCCCTCAGCAGCGTCGACTTGCCGGCGCCGTTGCTGCCGAGGACCGTGACCACGGCTCCCTCGGGCACGTCCAGCGACACCTGGCGCAGGGCGCGTACGGGCCCGTATCCCACCGACAGGTCCCGTACGACGAGAGCGGAACCACCCATGGCATGTCCCCCTCTCCTTGCAAGCGGCTCCGGGGGCGTGCCTGAACTTCCTCGGGGTCGCTTAGGTGTGGCGCTCACCCCAGCACCGCCGTGGGCGCCCGTCCACGGGGCGCGGCCGAAACGTGGCAGGTGACCAGCGCTCACCGCCGCCGATTGTGCGCGGGCACAACACTGCGTGTCAGGGGCCTGTCCCAGGCGCGGTCCGGGTGGCATCCTCCGGGCCATGGGTGGGCGCCGACCGCGGACCGGTCATGACTGGAAGCTGCTCGCCGAGTCCTGCACCGCGCTGCTGGACCGGCTGCCCGAGCTGGTGGATGCCCATATGCGGCAGCTCGCCGATTACTCCCCCGTGTACGCGCGGGTCCTGCCGTACGACCTGCACTGGCGGGAGTCGGAGGAGGCGATCCGGATCGGCATCGAGACGATGTCGGCGCCCCGGGACTCCCCGCGCCGCGACCTGGAGTGCGCGGAGGACGCCGGGCGGCGGCGCGCCCAGCAGGGCCTGCCGCTGGAACTCCTCGTGCACGCGTACCGCAACGCCGGCTATCTGGTGTGGGACGCGCTCCTCGAAGGCGCGGCCGGGCAGGAACCGGCGCGGCTCGCGGTGCTGATGCGGTCGGCGACGATGGTCTGGTCCGCCGTGGACGACCAGGCGGAGGCCGCGTCGAACGCCTACCGGGCCACCGAGATGGAGCTGCGACGGCGCACCGACGAGCAGCTCCAGGCGCTGCTCGACGCGCTCCTCGAAGGCCAGCAGTCACCCGGGCTCGCCGCGCGGGCCGCGGCCGGGCTCGATCTGCCCGAGAACGGGTCGTACGCGGTCGTCGTGCTGCGCGCCGAGCGCCGGGACGCCCACGACGGCTTCCACCGGCCCGTGCAGGGCACCGGGTTCCGGTTCATCTGGCGGATGCGCACGGACCGCGAGCTGGGCGTGGTCGCGCTCGGTGAGGGCGCAGGGCTCGACGGGCTCGCGGGGCTGCTCGACGCGCGGTGCGCCGGGCCCGGCGGGATCAGCCCCGTCGTCGCCGGCCTCGCCGAGCTCGGGCGGGCCCGGCGGCTCGCCGAGCTGGCGCTGCGGACGTGTGCGCCGGACGCGACCGATGTCGTACGGCTCGATCAGCGGATGCCGACCGCGCTGGTCGTCAGCCAGCCGGAGCTGGCGGAGCGCCTGGTGTCGGGGGTCTTCGGCGCGCTGCTGGAGCTGGAACCCGGCGACCGTGCCGTGCTGCTGGAGACCCTCGACGTCTGGCTGACCTGCGAGGGGTCCGCCGGGCGTGCCGCAGGTCGCCTGTACTGCCACCGCAACACGGTCTTCAACCGCCTGCGCCGGTTGGAGCAGCTGACGTCCCGGTCGCTGGCGCGGCCGCGGGATCTGATCGAGATGACGTTGGCGTTGGATGCTTATCGGTTGTCGGGGGTGGGGTGGTGACGGGGGGTGGCCTGTGGGGTTTCTTCGCCCCCTCCGCCCCTACCCTGCCCGTGTTCCGGGGCTCCGCCCCCGGACCCCCG